>CAZSTP010000330.1:0-2892 GCA_964609325.1 uncultured Novosphingobium sp.
GCGTGACCGGCCTCAGCGTTGTCGGCAATGGCTATGTCTATGTGCGCGGCCTTGGTGACCGTTATTCGCTCGCCCTGCTCAACGGTTCACCCCTGCCAAGCCCCGAACCGCTCAAGCGCGTTGTGCCGCTCGATCTGTTCCCGTCGAGCATCATTGCCTCGTCGCTGGTGCAGAAATCCTATTCGGTGAATTATCCCGGCGAATTCGGCGGCGGCGTGATTAACCTCACCACCAAGTCCACACCGAACGAACCCTTCGTCAGCATCGGTGGGGGCTTGAGCTATGACAGCGAAACCACCAACCAGCTTGGCTATACCTATTACGGTTCCAGCACCGACTGGACCGGCTTTGACAATGGCCAGCGCGATCTGACCAGCGGCTTGAAGAACTTCTTCGCCAGCGGCGAACGCCTCAGCGCCGGTGTGTTGGATAACGTCGAACTGGCCAAAGGCATCGTCAACACGCGCAATGGCCTGACCCAGCGCATCCCGAACATGCCGGTGAACACCAACCTGTCGCTGTCGGCGGGCAAGTCGTTCGAACTGGGCGATACCACGCTCGGCGTGATTGCCACGGCGGGTTACAGCAACAAGTGGATCACGCGCGACGTCCTGAGCCAGACCTCGTTTGAAGCCGATCTTTCGGATTTGCAGTCCGATTTCCGCCGCGTGATCACGGATAACCGCATTGTTGCCAATGGTATGCTCGGCCTGGGGCTGGAATTCGGACGCAACAAGATCCGCTGGACCAACCTTTATATCCGCGACACGCTGAAGCACACCCGCATCAGCCTGGGCACGCGCAACCAGACCAATGCCGAATGGCAACAGCAAGATACCGCCTGGTACGAACGCCAGCTGATCGACACGCAGTTCGTGGCCGAGCTCAAGCCGCTTGACGGCGTCTCGGTCGATCTGCGCGGCGGCTATGCCAATTCGCAGCGCGAAGCCCCTTATGAACTGGGCTTCGAATATGTCCGCACCAATGTGGCATCCGATCCACTTGGCGAATTCTTCGTCAACAATCTTGATGGCAACGCGGGCCGCGCCAACCTCAGCTTCTCGGATCTGAACGAGGACTTGTGGTCGGGCGGGGTCGACATTTCCTACAAGATCGTACCCAGCGTGACGGCCACGGTCGGCTATTCCTATGCCGATTTCAACCGCACCAGCTCGCGCCGCGACTTCCAGTTCCGCGCCGTCGAACTGCCTGATGGCGTCAACATGTTCCGCCCCGATTACCTGCTCAGCAATGCGGTGATCGAGGCGTTCAACATCCAGTTGATCGATACCAACGAAGGCTTCCCCGCGTTCCGCGCAACGCTGCGCAATCACGCAGGGTTCGCCAAGATCGACGCGCAGTTGACCGATGCGATCCAGCTTGATGCCGGTGTGCGCTTCGAAAAGGGCAACATGACCGTCATCCCGACGCAAGTGTTCAAGGATACGCCGATCACCACGGGTGGTACGCAGATCAACAACGATTACTGGCTGCCTGCGGCTACGGTCACGTGGCAGATGCGCGATGATATGCAGGTGCGTTTCAACGCATCGAAGACCATCGCGCGTCCGCAGTTCCGCGAGTTGATCTTCCAGTTCTATTTCGATCCGGACACCAACCGCCTCTATCGCGGCAACCCCAACCTGCAGGACAGCAGGCTGACCAACGCCGAAGCGCGCTATGAATGGTACTTTGACCGCGACCAGCGCTTCTCGCTTTCGGGCTTTTTCAAGCGGATCGACAATCCGATTGAAACCTTCGTGACGGCGGAAAGCGATGGCTTCATCACCAGCTTTGCCAATGCGCCGACAGCCGATCTCTATGGTGCCGAAGTCGAACTGCAAAAGTACTTCGAACTGGCCGATTGGGGCGGCATGTGGGAAGCGCGCCGCATCGCGCTGAACATCAACTACACCTACACCAAATCGAAGCTGAAGGTGCAGGACGGCGATACCACATCGTACTTCCAGGCCGCATCAACCCGTGCGCTGGATTACTTCCAGAACGGCGTGCCGCTCACCGGCCAGTCCGAACACATCGCCAACGTCCAGTTGGGGCTTGAAGACACCGATGGCCTTTCGCAGCAGACGTTCCTGTTCAGCTATGCCAGCAAGCGCGTGTTCAGCCGTGGCCTGCTCAACACCGGCCAGCCCGATGTTATTCAAGACCCGGGCCTGCGCATCGATTTCGTTGCGCGCCAAGGCTTCAAGCTGTTCAAGCGCGAACTGGAAATGAAGTTCGAAGCGCGCAACCTCACCGGTCGCCGCAATATCGAATTCCAGCAGTCCGGTGCCAACCGCGTCGAAGTGAACAGCTATGACGTTGGCCGTGTGGTCTCGCTCTCGGCTTCGCTCAAGTTCTAAACCGTTTCACGATCAACCCACCCTATGGAGGCGGCCCTTGCGACAGGGCCGCCTCTTTTTTGGCCGAAACCTACGGCAGGCTTCGCGTCAATTGCGCCAGCACATCGGTGTCGATGACGGGAATGCCGCCCTGCCTGGGCCAGAACGCGCCGGTATAGCCTGCAACATAGCGTCCGGTCAGCGGTCGTCCGAGCTCTTCGTGGCGGGCGAGCATCGGGGGGATGGGATTGTCGGGTGAGGCCGATGTCCTGATCTCGCCTGCCTGGAATATGCCGGAGGTGCATTCATGGCTGAACAGGCTGGCGCGCGGATCGAGACGGTCAGCCACCACCATCAGGTCTTGCGACGATACTTCAAGGTCTACGTCCATCCACAGGCACATCAAGGGCGGGGGAGTGTAGGCTTTGAAGGTATCGGCAAAGAAGCCCTTGTGGAAGGTTACCGAGGGCAGGTGGCCGAACCGCTCGACATGGTCGCGCACTTCATCAAGGCTGCCGGCATATTGCCCGGCCTCATAACCCGAGCCGGG
>CAZSTP010000331.1:0-2882 GCA_964609325.1 uncultured Novosphingobium sp.
CATCGCCTTGCGCATCGCCGCCCGAAGCCGCCGATCCATCAAGGATGATCTGCACCGCCGCAGCACTTGCCGAATAATCCGCCGAATCAATACCCGCGCCGCCGTCCAGCACATCGGCATTGGCCCCGCCGATCAGCGTATCGTTGCCAAGCCCGCCCAGCAGCGTGTCCTCGCCCGCCGCGCCCGAAAGTCGGTCATCGCCCAAACCGCCCTCGAACCGCTCGGCGATGCTTGCGCCTTGCATGGTATCGTTAAAGTCGCTGCCGGTGATGTGTTCGATGGCCGACAAGGTGTCGCCCTGTGCGTCGCCGCCGGTGCCGGTGCCTGTGGCAAGGTTGATCGATACCGCTGCGCCCGATGCGCTGTAGTCGGCGTGGTCAAAGCCTGCGCCGCCGTCGAGGTTGTCTGCGCCTGCGCCGCCGGTCAGCAGGTCGTCGCCCGTACCGCCTTGCAGCGTGTCATCGCCTGCCGCGCCTGCCAGCGTGTCGTTGCCCGCGTTGCCGATCAGGACGTCGTTGCCGGTGCTGCCGCCGATGCTGTCGGCACTGGCAGAACCCTGCACGATTTCGATGCCGATCAACCGGTCGCCCGATGCATCGCCCGCAGAGCCCGCGCTGCCATCAAGGCTGACCGTGATCCCTGCACTCGATGCCGAATAATCGGCCATGTCAATGCCATCGCCGCCGATCAGCGTGTCCGCGCCAAGGCTGCCCACCAGCGTATCGCTGCCCGCGCCGCCTTCCAGCACTTCATCGCCATTGGCGCCTGCCAACCGGTCATCAAAGCCAGAACCTGCCACGCGCTGGATATTGCTCAGCACATCGCCCGCCGCATCGCCGCCGCTGCCCGCGCTGCCATCAAGGTTGACGGTGACGCCCGCCGCGCTCGCCGAGTAATCCGCCGTGTTCGTGCCGCTGCCGCCGTCGAGCACATCTGCGCCCGCACTGCCGCGCAAGGTATCATCGCCCGCGCCGCCTTCCAGCGTATCATCGCCCGCAGCGCCGCCCAGCACGTCGGCAAAGGCCGAACCGATCAGCCGTTCCGTGCCCGCAACCACATCGCCCTGCGCCTGGCCACCACTGCCCACCGTTCCATCCAGCGCGATCTGCACGCCCGATGTCGAGGTCGAATAGTCCGCAATATCAACACCCGCGCCGCCATCCAGCGTATCGGCCCCGTCGCTGCCCAGCAGCGTATCGTTGCCCGCACCGCCCAGCACGGAGTCCGCGCCATCGCCGCCGTCAAGCCGGTCATCCCCTGCCCCGCCGGTCAGCGTATCGGCAAAGCTGCTGCCGGTCAGCACGTCGTTGAACGCCGAGCCGATCAGCCGCTCGATGCCGGACATCTGGTCGCCCGCAGCATCGCCGCCAAGCCCAAGACGTCCGTCCAGATAGGCCGTCACCCCGCCGCCCGAGGCGCTGTAATCCACCGTATCGGTGCCCGCACCGCCGTCGAGCATGTCCGCGCCCGCACTGCCTGCCAGAATATCATCGCCCGCGCCGCCAAGGATCGTCTCGGCCCCGCTGCCGCCGCCCAGCGTATCGCCATGGGCAGAACCGATCAGCACCTCGATGCCGTTCAGGCTGTCGCCCAGCGCCTCGCCGCCCGTGCCCGCAGCGCCGGTCAGATCAACCGCAACGCCTGCCGATGCATTGGCATAGGTCGCCGTATCAATGCCGATCCCGCCATCGATGCTGTCCGCGCCCGCGCCGCCTTCCAGCGTATCATCGCCCGAACCGCCGATCAGCGTATCGGCACCAATCCCGCCTGCGATCAGATCATTGCCGCCTGCACCGTCCAAGCGGTCATCGCTCGCAGCGCCGGTCAGCGTATCGTCCAGCGCCGATGCGATCACGTTTTCCACGCCGGTCAGCGTATCGCCCTGGGCATCGCCGCCGGTATTGGGCGTGCCGTCCAACCGCACGTTCACCGCCGCCAGCGATCCGGCGTAGGTCACCGTATCGGTGCCCGCGCCGCCGTCGATCACATCGCCGCCAGCTCCGCCCGACAGCGTATCATCGCCTGCCCCGCCCAGCAGCGAATCCGTGCCCGCACCGCTGGTCAGGATATCGGCACCCGCGCCGCCTTCCAGCGTATCGTTGCTGCTCGATCCGGTCAGCGTATCGTCAAAGGCAGACCCCACCAGCCGCTCGATCGAGACAAGCTGATCGCCCTGCGCATCGCCGCCCGCGCCCGAAGACCCGTCCAGCCCCGCCGCAATCGCCGCCATGCTGGCAGAATAATCGGCGGTATCAGTGCCTGCACCACCGTCCAGCATGTCAGCGCCCGCGCCGCCTGCCAGCACATCATCGCCCGCCCCACCCAGCAACGTATCGGCCCCGGCATCGCCCGATAGCTGGTCATGGCCTTCACCGCCGCGCAGATCATCGCCCAGCGCGCTGCCCGCAATCGTATCGTCAAAGTCGGAACCGACGACCGTCTCGATGCTGACAAACGTATCGCCATTGGCGTCGCCCGCAAAGCCGCCGCTGGCAAGGCTCAGCCCCACCGCAGCGCCCGATTGCGCATAGTCTGCCGTGTCCGATCCCGAACCGCCATCCAGCCGGTCCGCGCCCGCAGCGCCAACCAGCGTATCCGCGCCCGCGCCGCCCATCAGCGTCTCGTTGCCCGCGCTGCCTTCCAGCGTATCGGCAAAGACCGAGCCGATCACCACCTCGACGCTCGCGATCTCGTCGCCCTCGGCCGCACCGCCCGAAGACGTGCGCCCGTCAAGCCGCACCGCCACGCCCGCGTTCGAGGCCGCATAATCGAGCGTATCATCGCCCGCGCCGCCATCAATCACATCCGCGCCCGCGCTGCCCACCAGCGTATCGGTGCCAGCACCGCCAACCAACCGGTCCGCGCCTGCGCCACCTTCCAGC
>CAZSTP010000332.1:0-2877 GCA_964609325.1 uncultured Novosphingobium sp.
GTTTCATCCACGCTTGGCGATCTTCATTTCGGGGATGGTTTGCTCCAGCTGTGGATGGAAGATAGCATCTATGGCCGTTTGCGCTTGGTTCCGAAGCACCAAGTACAGTTAAAAAGCCTAACCCCAGTTCCTTTCTCAGCGATCCAGTATGTGTGGCCGAATCCCAGGGGATTTCGTTTTTTCAGGGAAAGCAACGATTGGTCGCATGGCTACGTCATGACTGCCGTTAGCACACCTGTGCTGACGGTCCCGAATACCTTGGTTAGTGTATTTGATAACATACCCATACCCCCCAATGCCGGAATGCGTCTTCGCCAGGCCTTTGATGCCATGGAGCGATCCCTCCAGAACAATGAGGTCGTAGATCAATCGCCAGGAGAGATTGGTTTTTTTGGCAATTTCAGCTCGATCCAATACGATGAAATTGACTCCCCCGAAGTGCTAATCGCCATGGAGTCAGGCGGCATGTTCATGTGGGGCGATTGCGGCAATGCCCAGATTTTCTATGCTCCTACTAAGTCCGGCAACTTCGATTTTTCCTTTGAGTGGAGCTGTTGATGACGCGCATCCATAGTAGCCCTGCCGCGCAAGTTACGCGAAAGCAGATTTGATGGCTCTTCCCCCCATTACCTTGATCCACACATCGGATTGGCAACTCGGCCACGAGCTTGCCGGGCATCCGCGGGAGCATGAGCACGATGCCTTTTTGACCTGACTTCTGGATCGCATTGATGAGCATGCGGTCGATGTCTTGCTGGTTACTGGGGATGTGTATGGCCGCAACAGATTGCTTGGGAGATACAAACCCTATGGAATACGAAACGATCACCTATCCGCCGATTTTCAAACGGGACACCTCGGGCCGCATTCGCGTCTGGCAGATGGAGCGGCTGGGGGCGACGCATAGGGTGCTTTCCGGACTTCGCGACGGTGCGCAGGTCGCAACAGGCTGGACATTGAGCGAAGGAAAGCAGGGGCGAACCGACCTTCAACAGGCTGAATTCGAGATCAAATCGGCCTACGCTTACCACCTAAAGCGCGAGTATTTTGAAAATGTAGATGATGTGGATACACCGCGGTTTTTCAAACCGATGCTTGCCAAAAAATATGAGGCCTTTGCACCGGGCTTTGTCCAGCCAAAGCTCGACGGTATACGCTGCATCGCTCGTCAGGATGGCCTATTTACCCGTGAAGGGCTGGCAATTTTGGGGGCCCCACACGTGCATGAAGCCCTTCGGCCACTTTTTTCTGACAACCACGATCTGATCCTCGACGGGGAACTCTATAATCACGATTTGAAGGACGATTTCAATTCGATCGTCAGCCTGGTTCGCCGCAAGGAGCCCGATCCTGGGCACCTCAAGCGTTCGCTAGATCTGGTCCAATATCACGTTTACGACCTACCTTCTTCGGAAGCGATGTTCGCTCAAAGATGGGACCTTCTGCTGGAAACGATCGGTCGCGTATCACCAGATATGATCAAATTGGTTTCCACCAACCGGGTTGTTGATGAAGATCACTACGATACTCTGCATGGTGAGTGGCTCGAAGCCGGATATGAAGGTTCGATGTGGCGGGCCGATGCTCAATATGAGCAGAAGCGCTCAAAAGGCTTGCTCAAGCGCAAGGAATTCCAGGACGCCGAATTTGAATGCGTCTCGATTGAGGAGGGTGTCGGGAATTGGGCCGGTATGGCCAAAAGCGTAATCTGCCGCCTGCGAGACGGTCGAACCTTCGGTGCCGGTGTCAAGGGAAGCCAGCAAAGGGCTCTTGAACTTCTGACAGAAAATCACCGCGTCGTGACTGTTCAGTTTTTCCACCTGACCCCTGACGGGATTCCTAGGTTTCCCGTTGTCACCAAGTTCTGGGGTGATGAAAGGACCATGTAGGGAATGACGGCAGCTTTGGAATTGCGCCCTTGAATGACTGAGATATCTGGCCTATCCATATCATATTGTTCGGGTTTTTGATTGCCTTAGTGATTTCGGCCGTCAAAATGATGGTCGAAGAAATTTTCAATAACCCGCTTTTGCTCTTTCTCATTTTGGCGGTGCTTCTGTCAGTTTGGTTCTTTCGCAAACGCAATTAAAATCTGCTGCGGGATAGCGATGGCCTGAAAAGTAGCGGATCGAAATGCAAAGGCTCGGGCTCGTCAGATTCTTTTAAAAGATCAGAGATCTCATCAATTAATGCATTTTTGCTGCGTCGGTCAGCGTATTGAAAAAATGCATAAGGTTTATCGGTTGTCATTACCACCCATTCGGGCTTGTCATCGGCATGCAGGAATGTCCTGACATCCAGAATTTTCTTATCAACAACTTCATTCCCGGCTATGACTTCGCGGACCGTCCCGGTTAGAAAGCCCCCCAGAAACCGAAGGGCGAAGGCATTGTCGTGTGCTTCGGGATCTCCAAGTGCGTGAAGTTTGAGGACAGTGTCGATAAATTGGTGGTTCACGATTGCCTTGGCCACCTCAATTGGTGGGCGCAAATCTCGCTCAAAGATCCGGGCTAATGCATGGTGCGGAATGTTCATGAACGGAGTGATTTGGGTGAATATCCCGGATTTCTGGATTTTATAGCTGATCCTAGACATCATCACATTGCGTTCAACCTCCTCTCCGTCAGAGACGTAAGCCGTGCCAAGGCAAGGGGCAATGAATTCGCGCTTGCCTGTGATTAGTAGGCGGTTCTCCTTCTCCATGCCGAGAAGATAGGATCTCAATTTAACCTCAGCGGCAGATTTCTTGAGCTGTTGATCGGCCTTGGGGCCGGCCCTGTGAAGGGTTATATATGCCGGCGTGCCATCCATCAGGTCGATGGCCTTCTTGGTGTTGTTCCTAGCCCAAAGCGGGGGTCTTGAAGCGCTATTCACATC
>CAZSTP010000333.1:0-2875 GCA_964609325.1 uncultured Novosphingobium sp.
TGATGGGGATCAGCGCATCCTACCTTTCGCAACTTGAAAACGATGAACGCCCGCTTACCCCCACACTCACAGACCGGTTGCGCGCAAACTTTCCGGTCGATTGGGAGGACCTGGCGTCTGACCGGGTAGAGCCTGTCCTCACCGCGCTGCGCGATGCCGCCGCCGATCCGCTCGTCGCGGGCAATCTGCCGGGAGAACTGGTTGAGCGCGTGGCTGAACAATATCCCGCTTTCGCACAAGCCTTTGCCCGGCTGCACGACCAGCATCGCCGGTCGATGCAGCGGCTGGAAATCATCGACGAGGCCTTGGGCGCGGACAACATCTCGGGCGGGCGGCTGCCGTGGGAAGAAGTGCGCGACTGGTTCCACCACGCCAACAACTATGTCGACAGGATTGACCGCGCGGCAGAGCGGCTGGCGCTGCGCCTGTCGGGCACCGGCGTTTCGCCCACATTGGCGCAGATGGCGGGCTGGCTGGAACAGAACGGCGTCAGTGTGGAATATGCCAGCGGCGGCGCCATGCGCAAATTTGATCCGGCGGCGCAGCGCCTGACGCTCGATCCCAACCAGCCGATTGAAAGTGGCCGGTTCCAGATGGCCTATCAATTGGCGGCACTGGCCCTGCGTGACGAGATTGCCGGACTGGTGCAGGAGACGACCTTGCAATCTGCCGCTGCGCGTGAATTGCTCACCGTCGGCCTTGGCAACTACGCCGCTGGCGCGCTGCTCATGCCCTATGAATGGTATCGCGCCCGCGCCCGCGAATTGCGCCACGATATCGATCAGTTGCGCCAGAATTTCGGCACCAGCTTCGAACAGGCCTGCCATCGCCTGTCCACGCTGCAACGCCCGCAAGCGCGCGGAATTCCGATGTTTTTCTGCAGGGTGGATATGGCGGGCAACATCACCAAGCGCCATTCGGCCACGCGCCTGCAATTCGCGCGGTTTGGCGGTGCCTGCCCGCTATGGGTGGTGCACGAAGCCGTGGCCATCCCCGACCGTATTCACGTGCAAGCCGCAGAAATGCCCGATGGCGTGCGTTATGTGTCCATCGCCAAGGGATTGGTGAAACCCAGCGGCAGCTATTACCGCCCGCCGCGCCGCTATGCCGTGGCGCTGGGCTGTGAAGCGGCGCTGGCGGATGAATTCATCTACGCCGATGGCCTCAACCTTGGCCGCCCCGAAACCATCACCCGCATCGGCATCTCCTGCCGCATCTGCCCGCGCGACCGGTGCGACCAGCGCGCCTTCCCGCCCAGCGACCGCGCCATCGTGGTCGATCCCCACACCCGCGATCTGGTGCCTTACGGCATCACCGATATGTGAAAGGAACCGCGCGACCTTCAAAAACTCGCGGTCAGCCGCAACGTTGCCACCACGGCATCGCTGGCCGCGCGGTCACCGCCGGGATGGCTAATCCATTGCAGGTCGGGCTGGATGGCAAGCCAGTTCACAAGGTTATCGGCATACGTCACTTCGAAACCGGTTTCGCCACCGGCGGGGTCCATACCCTCGGCGCGGAACTGGTCGCGCAAGTGATTGCTGGTCCACGCATGTTGTACACCGATGGAAAACTGGCTGTCGGGGCGCGACATCATGGCCGGTGCCAGCAATAGACCCGCCTGGAACCCGCCTGAAAACGGCGTCGTATGCGGATCAGCCAGGCCTGCGCGCAAGAACGCGGTCAATTGCCGCTCCGCGCCCGAAAGCAGATCACCTTCGACCACGACATAGGCTCCCTGCCCCGGTTTGCGCAACGGCGCTCCGTCAGGCCCCGCCTCATAGATATCCTCGGGATTGCGCGAATAGTGCCACACCCCCACCGATCCGCGCAAAGGACCCTCGGCTTTGCCCGCCTCGGCAATCAGCAACACGCCATCGCGAAAGCTCAGGTCCACCCCGCCGCTGTCGCCCAGCGTACTGGCCCGCGCATTCACCACCGCCGCACGCACAAACCCGCCGCCATCGCCCACCGGCACATAGAGCCGCGCCGCCAGCGCGCTCGACGGAAAGATCGAAGGCCCGTTCGGCCCGGTAGAGGCCAGTTCCGATCCGATCCCGAACGAGGGCGAAAGCAGCAGGCCCGCCGATTCATTGGCGTAGAATTCGCTGTTCAGATCATAGAGCCCCGCGCGCAGATTTGCGCCGCCGCCCAGATCCTGCTCGATCCACGCCTCGAACAGACGAAGCCCCGCATCGGGCACTTCGATGTTGTTCACGCCCTGCAAGGTAGCTGCCGAATCATTGGGCCGACCGCCGCGATTATCCAGCACATAGACAAACGCCCGCGCACCCTGCCATCCGGCAAGCGCGGCCAGATCAATGTCTGCCATCACATCGATATTGGTCAAGGCACGCATCCGGGCATCGCCATCACCCGCGATAACGCTGGCCACATCAACCGTTACCACCGCAGACAGGTCCACCGCCCCATCGCCTGCCCGCGCCATCACAGGCGCTGCCGACAGCGCGAGCGCAGCCAGAAGCGAAAGTCCTATCCAGCGCTTGCCACGAATTCTGTCTCTCTGACACATTGCACGGTTCCTGATAGACCAATGCAACCTGACAGGTTCTGGATAAGATTACGGCAC
Organism: uncultured Novosphingobium sp.; assembly: GCA_964609325.1. Classification (GTDB taxonomy): domain Bacteria; phylum Pseudomonadota; class Alphaproteobacteria; order Sphingomonadales; family Sphingomonadaceae; genus Novosphingobium. Next base: position 2,591 of record CAZSTP010000333.1, read on the forward strand.
AACGGCTTTGCGCAATTACCTTACGTAGATTCAGCAAACCGATCTGTTTGTTGAACGAAGCGGCGTGCCCGGCTCAAGCCCCGCCGCCACACCGCTTTGTGTTGCGATAAAGCCTTTCGTTATAGCTGGCCCATCCCGCGATTGCAGCCGTAGCGGCCTTGGCTTCGGCGGCAGACACAGGCAGCGGGTGCTGTTCTGCGGGGTCTGCGGCAAGATCGTAACGGGCCATCGCCCCGTCGCGCAGGCCAAGCGTGAATTTGCGATTGCCTTCGCGAAACCCGACCA
>CAZSTP010000334.1:0-2867 GCA_964609325.1 uncultured Novosphingobium sp.
ACCGCGCGTGGGGCGTAGCTTCGATGCGATACGTCCCGCCAGCGGCATCTTGCGCAGTAATCACCGCCTTTGCCGGAAAGCGGGTGCCGGGGGCGAAGTCCAGGTCCATCGTGGCATGGTGCAAATGCTCCACTGCACCGCCATCACGAACCATCGCAAAGCCCAGATTCCAAACCTTTCCATCGCCGTCTTCATTGACGAAGAAATGGATCACGCGGTCTTCCAGATGCGCAGGCAGCCACACCCACCACACCTGAAATTCCTGAGCCACCACGGGCACTTGCGGATCGCGCATCCCCACATGGCGCACACCCCAGCTGCGGTCACGGGTGCCCGGCGTTGTCGCTTCATCCAGCGTTACCGTGTGCCCGCCTGCACGGATCCAGCCAGACCACCGGCCAAGCTGCGTCATGCGGGTAATGTCCTGCACGATGCGCGGACCATTGCGGCGCGTGGTGCGCGGCTCTTCTATGGGGGCGTGGCGACCGGTGATGGTGATGTCAGCCGCGATACCGTGTTCATTGTCATCCACGACAATGCGCAAGGTCTTGAGCGGTTCGACCACTTCGACGCGGATCGGCCCGACTTGCGTGTCCATCCGCTCCATATGCAAATGGCGCGAGGCATGCAGGTTGTACTGGCGGTCGCCGATCCGCACGGCAAAGCCTGCATCCATGATGTTCAGATGCGGATAGACCCCAAGCGCAGCGGCAAAGAAAACTTTGCCATTGGTGGTGTAGCCATTGAAGAAATAGCGATCATAGAAATTGCGGTCCGTTCCCGAAAAGGCAATCGGGTCCGGGGTCTGGTGGATCGGATAGTCATCCGCCTTGGTCAGCATCGCAGGTGCCTTTCAGTCAGCGGACTTCGTAAAGATCGTAAACCAGCGTGGCGCCATCGGCAGAAAGTGTCAGTTTGCCTTTGCCTGCGGCCTGAACAGCATTGAGCCACGCATAACGCGGATCACCGGTTTCAAACACGGGCGCAATATAGGCAAAAAGGCCAGCCGCCGGGTTCGACAGATCAAGCCGTCCGCCATAAGACATATAGATCAGCGCATCGTCATGCGTGCGCAGGACAAGCCTTGCGTCAATCACCCCAATGGCCCCCGTGCGCACCAGCCAGTCAGCCGCAGCAGGGCCCGCCAGCGTAGCATTCAGGCGCTCTCCGCTAACCACGGCAGTGCGGACGCCGCCAATGCTGCGGTCCCCGGCAGGCCCTGTACCCACCGAAAGTGATGGCGCAAGATCAAGCGTCATCGTGCACAATGCTGCAAATTCAGTCATCACACTCATCTCCCGAACGCTTGTTATCGCCCCGTCCACACCGGTTCGCGCTTTTCCACAAACGCACGCGGGCCTTCCTTGAAATCTTCGGTGCCACGCAGCGCGGCCAGACGCTCGGCAACGAAAGCCCGGCCCGTACCATCTGACTGGCCGATGCTGGCACGCATGGCTGCCAGCGAATATTGCACAGCCAGCGGCGCGTTGACGGCAATGGATTCGGCAAGGGCAAGCGCAGTGGCCAGGGCTTCCCCCGGCGTGACCAGACGGTTGAGCAGTCCAAAGGAAAACGCCCGCGCAGCATCCATCGGTTCGCCCGTTGCAATGAATTCTGCAGCAATTGGGCGCGGCAGCATGTTGGCGATGCGGTGAATGCCACCTGCTGCTGCCATCAAACCGCGTTTGGTTTCAGGCAGGCCAAACCGCGCATCGTGTGATGCGACGATCATGTCGCAGGCAAGGCACAGTTCAAAGCCGCCCGCAACGGCAACCCCTTCGACCGCCGCAATCCACGGCTTCAGCCGCTGGGCATAGACAAAGCCTGCGAACCCGCCGCCGGGGGTTTCCAGACCAGCGCCCTTGCCCGCGGCCACTGCGCCCAGATCAGCTCCTGCGCAAAACACGCGGGGCTGGCTTGAGGCAAGGATGGCAACGCGGATGGCGGGATCAACCTCGATCTTGCGGACAATGGCTTCCAGCGCATTGGCCGTTTCAGGATTGATCGCATTGCGCTTTTCCGGACGGTCCAGCGTCACCAGCGCGATATGCGGCGTGACCAGTTCGAACCGTACTGGTTCTGCTACGGTGCTTTCAGTCATGCAAGGCTCCGACTTCTCTTGAATCAAAAAGTGATGACCGAACGCGCCAGCGTGCCAGTGTGCATGTCGTCAAACGCTTCATTGACTTCCGACAACGGACGGCGGCGCGAAATCATTTCATCCAGCTTGAGCCGGCCATCCATGTAAAGATCAATGTAACGCGGAATGTCGATGGTGTTGCGCACGCCGCCCATCATTGATCCTTGCACCTTCTTTTCGCGCAGGAACGCCAATGCAGGCAGTTCCACTTTCAGATCAAAGCGCGCCGCGCCGACAATCGTTTCGGTGCCGCCCTTGGTCAGCATGGTGAAGCCTTCCTCGATCGTCTGCTTCAAACCGATGCATTCCAGCACATGATCCACGCCGCGTCCGCCGGTCAGCGCCATGACTTGTTCCACCACGTTGCCCTGGGTGCCATCAACTACATCGGTTGCGCCATAAGTGCGCGCCAGTTCCAGCTTGGATGCGATCCGGTCAATCGCGATGATCTGCCCCGCACCGCACATTGCCGCGCCATTGATGGCAGAAAGGCCGACACCGCCGCAGCCGATTACCGCCACGGTTTCGCCCGGACGGATTGCAGCGGTACGGATTGCTGCACCAAGGCCGGTGGTCACGCCGCAACCGATCAGGCAGGCCCGATCAAACGGCATGTCGCGGCGCATCGGCACGCAGCCGCTCTCGTGGACAAGAATCTGTTCGGCAAAGGCACCCATGTTCATGAACGGGGCAAAGCGTTCCTGATCGCGGAACAGGCGTGGGGGTT
>CAZSTP010000335.1:0-2855 GCA_964609325.1 uncultured Novosphingobium sp.
GCGGCAGCAACCATCAGCAGCGCTCTTGAAGACAACAACGTCGCTTTGCTCACGACCGCCGACTCTGCCAGCGGTCCGGGCGTGCAGACTCCCGGCTCGGGCGACATCAACATCGACAGCGCGATTACCTGGACCGGTCCGGGCGAGTTGTCGCTTACAGCTATTGGGGCGATCAATATCGACGCCCCGATCACCGGTAATAATGGCTACCTCGTGTTGTCGAGCGGACTCGTCGATGCGAACAGCGCCGTCTCCGTGGGCAACTTCTGGCTGAAGAGCGGTAGCTGGGTCCAGAACTCCGCCACGTTGCCTAGCTTCAACGTAGTTAACAACTTCGTTATTGGAAGCAGGTCCGTTCCTGCCTATTTCACCCGTGTTCTGGGCGGCAATGGCTCAGCGGGAACGCCCTATCAGGTGGCAGACATCTATGGCCTTCAGGGGATGGCATCAGCGCCGGCAGCGCACATCTTGCTGGCCAACGATATTGATGCCAGCGGCACCGGGTCCTGGAACTATGGGTACGGCTTCGACCCGCTGGGTGACCTGAGCGGTTCTTTCGGTTCTTTCACTGGCAATTTCGATGGCCAGAACCACACGATCACCGGGCTGACCATCAACGGGGGGAGTAGTCCTTACACAGGTCTTTTCGGTTCTGTGGAAAATGCGACGATCAGCAATGTTGACCTTGCTAACGTGCAGATAGTCGGCACTATTTATACTGGCGCGCTATTCGGCTCAGCCGTTAATACGACAATCGATAACGTATCAACCTCCGGCGCGGTTTCCGGAGGGGTCGCGGTTGGCGGACTGGGTGGCTACATGTCCGGTGGCACGGTCAGCAATGCGTCTTCATCGGCAAGTGCATACGGAACCCAATCAAGCTACAGTCATGGCACAGGCGGGTTATTGGGTTCTTCCTTTAACTCTACGATCAGCGATTCTTATGCGACAGGTTTGGTTGAAGCCAGTGAGAGCCGCTACGTCGGCGGGCTTGTCGGGATATCCGGATCGGTCATCGTGGATTCGTACGCAACCGGCAATGTCTCCACGAACGCTGACGGCGGCTATGCCGGCGGTCTTGTGGGACACAACGGTCATATCATCAGAGATTCTTATGCCACTGGCAGTGTAAGTGTTCACCAAGGTGAGGGCAGCTTGGCGGGGGGGCTTACCGGCACCAACAATGCTACGATCGAACGCTCCTATGCCAGCGGCAATGTAGACAATTTTGGTGGTGGCTCGGCAGGCGGCCTGTCCGGCATGAATTATGGCATTATTGCTGATGCTTATGCCACAGGCGCCGTTACCCGCAGTGACATTGGGGGGAGCTACGCCCATTCCGGCGGTTTGGTTGGAAACAATTACGGGAGCATCGACCGGACTTATGCCACGGGTGTGGTGGCATGGGACGGTAATAATCCCGGTGGTCTGGTAGGCTACAGCGAAGGAGGACTGTATAACAGCTTCTGGTTAAACAGCAGTGCAGATGACAACGGCTATGGGCAGGCCTTGACCGCGTCCGAGATGCGGGACCCGGCTTTCTTCCAGGGCAGCGGTTGGGATATTGCCAACACGGGCGGATCGACCTCGATCTGGCGCATCTATGAAGGGCAGACCGCACCGCTGCTGCGCTCGCTGCTCACCCCGCTGAACGTCACCGCCAACAGCGCCACGGTCACTTATAACGGTTCGGCGCAAATGGTCACCGGCTATACGCCGTCGATCAGCGGCGCCACATTGCAGGGCACCGCAGTTTACAGCGGCGGCACGGGCACTGACGCTGGCAAGTATGATCATGGCGTCAGCGGGCTCTATTCCGGCCAGCAGGGCTATGACATCACTTTTGTGACGGGTGCGCTCAACATCAATCAGGCGATGTTGACCGCCATCACCTATTCGATCGCCGATGCCACTTCCACGTTCGGCACATTGGCCACGCTGGGCGCTGTGACGCTGAGCGGGCTGGCATCGGTTGACATCGGGAATGTCGGCGGCACGGTCGGCCTGTTCTCGGGCGGCACGCAGGTTGCACATAGTGCCACGCTGAATGCGGGGACGTATGCGCAGCGGGTTACTGGCCTCACCGGCAGCGCAGCCAGCAACTATACTATCGCCAGCAGCGGCAATACCGATGGCATACTGGTCGTCAACAAACTGGCGCTGACCGGCACAATCGCCGAATCCAGCTCGACTTACGGCTCTGCGCTCGCCCCGGGGGCCGCGATCTTCACCAACATGGTTGCAGGGCACGAAGTAACCGGCAACGTGTCGATCGACACCACCGGAGTCCTCAGCAGCAGCGGCCACCTCAAGACCGGATTCTACAACGGCGGCTATCCCGGCGGCCAGTTCGTCAGTTCGCTTAACGGGGCAAGCGCGGGCAACTATACATTCGATAACGTGGTCGGTGCTTACTATGTCGGCCAGAAGGTGATTGGCGCTTCCATCGCGTCGGCCTCGTCAATCTACGGCAGTGAATTCATTCGCGGTTCCGTTACACTGACCGGCTTGATCGACGGCGACGATGTCCAGGCAGGCGAGATGGAACTCGACACCGAAGGTCTGACCAGCAGCAGCGGCCACCTTAGGGTTGGGACCCATACCGAAGTGCAACGCCTGCTTTCCCTGGCTGGCACGGATTCTGAAAACTACGCGTTCAATAGCGTGCTTGGTGGCGATTATATGGTCGAAAAGCTGGCGCTGGGTGGCGAAATCTCGCCAGGTTCGTCAACATATGGCGATATGCTGATTTCCGGCATAGCAAACCTCAGCGGTGTCATCAGCGGCGATGACGTGTTTGCCGGATCCGTTGACATCAACACATCCGGCAACATCAGCGGCAGCGGCAACCTGCG
>CAZSTP010000336.1:0-2844 GCA_964609325.1 uncultured Novosphingobium sp.
TATCAAATCAGGCTTCACCGTCTGCGACGGACCAATTTCCCGCTACCCGCTCCAACTTCCTGTCCGTTGATGTTCGTATCCGTCCAGGCAGCCCCCCGGAAATCCAAGGCAATTAGCGGTTATCAGGCTGCAAGCGTTCACCCGCGTTCGCATTTAGCCACCAGCCGGTGGGGGTATGATTGGGGGGTGTCTGCAAAAGGCCAATTCGATACCCCCACGTCTGGGGGTATTTCAGGGGGCTAGGCCCCGGAAAGCTCTGGCGGCTCAAGTATCGGATCGACGGGCGGGAAAAGCTGCTGGCTATTGGAGCCTACCCTGAAATCGGGTTGAGCGATCACGTTATCCGAATGGCCTGGCCGTGAGGTTGGTAGAGTCGAAATGCGGGCGATTGCCACCGCCATTGCATATCAGGGCAATCTTCGGCTTTCCGGCAGTGGTGTGAAGGCTTCCCGGTCAGCCGGGATAGTGAAGATGTCTCCAATTCGCGGCCAGCCAAGGCAAACATAGCCCTTGTCCACCGGATCATCGCCGACCCGTTCCGGCATGTGAATGCCCCAGACTTGAGCCATTTGCTTCTTCTTGGCGGCTTATTCAAAGTTGCGAAACAGTGGCCCGATGGCAGCAATCTGCGCGCGTCTGTTCTTGTCGATCAGGCGCGACACCAAGTCCTTCAGGTCCATTGCGCGCGTTGTCCGGCGGTAGCCCAGTTCTGCAAGCACCAGTTGCAGTTCATCGTTTTCGGCCTTGTTTGCGGCGACATGCTTTTCGAGTTGTTCGATGGAGTAGTGCCCCATTGCCCGGCCAGCTTTGCCACCGCTTCGCTTCATGGTGCTTATCCCTTAACGTCCGCATCCGGCTGGCCTGCCATCAGGGCGTTGATCCATGACAGGGCAAGGTCCTGGCTGCGGTATTTGCCCGCATAGGCGGCGCGTTCCTGGCGTTCCACGATGGGGAAGGTGGAATAGATATAGCGGATGTCGTCGCGGCTACCTTCGGGGTTGGCCGGATCGAACACGCCATAGAGGATGAAATAGAGCGCATCGAGCTTGGCGCGCAAGTGCAGGCGGCGTTCCTCGTTCCAGATGAACGGGGGCAGCACTGCGCCGCTGGCATCCACATGGCCCATATCGCGCGCGAAGGGGGCCATGTCGTGCGCGGTATAGGTCAATTCCAGCACCGCCTCGCGCACGATTTCGGCAGCGGTTTTGGGGCCGAACGGGCGGGCGTAGGCTGCAGGTGGGATGACGGGGAGTTGTTCGACGATGAACCAGTTGAGGTGTTGCCCCTGAACCTTCTGCCTTGCCACGAAGTCGAAAACGATGGTGTTCAGGTTTCCAGCCAGCAGGCAAAGTTTGCGTGGGTCAGATGGGCCAGATTCTGGCACGATTTCAATCAAGGGTAAGGTGTTGCCAGCCGCTCCACTTGGCGTGATGGCTGCAATCATGGTGCGGACATTGGTCGGGGCGGTCACGTCCTTGAAGCCCAACGCATAAGGCGCGCTTGCGAGGCCGGGCTGTGGTTGAATCCAAAACTGCGGATCAGCAAGCCATGCCGGGTCTGCCGATTGCTCTGGCGTAGCGGGCAACGGCTGTGCGGGGCGGTTCAGGTTTTCGCGGTTGATGACAATGCCAGCCGCGCGGTGATCGAAGGCTTGCACCATCTTGCCTTCATAGAGCGGCACCCATTCCCCTTTGGCCGATTGCCAGCGGTTGCCGCCGATGGGCCAAGCGCCTTCACTGCCTTCCAGTTCCGCCTTGGTGCGGAACAGGTGGCTGTCGTTGGTCATGTCGAACATGCGGTTATACTTCACCGGCCACGCGGCTTGGGGTTCATCACCCGAGCGGTCCACCAGCACGGGGCAGCGGTCATAGATGGCGGTGGTCAGCGCCATATCGCGGCGAGTGCGGAAAATGGGGGCGGTGCCGGTGTTGGGGTTTACCCGCGCAAAGTCTGCCGCCGTGACCGGGAAGGCTTGTTCGGGGTTGTTCAATTCGCCAATGGATTGCAGGAAGAAGCCGCATGTGGCGGCAGGGAAAGTGCGCGACGGACTGCCGATCATCGCGGCAAATTTGAACCGGCTGTCCACATCGGAGAAGAACGGCTCCAACCCGTAACGGGTGCGCCGGTTCTCAAAATCATAGAGCGCCTTCAAATGCCCGCCGGTGGCTACCTTGCGGAAGAATTCGCTGGCCGAAAGGTCTGAGGCAATGCCGCTGGGGGTAAGCAGGCCGACCATGCCACCGGGCTTTACCAGCGCGTGGGCGCGTTCCACGAACAGGCTGTAGAGGTTGATGTCGCCCCGGCTGAGCAGCGGGAAGTGCCCGCCCTTGCGCGCGATGCGCATGGTATCGGCGGCGCGGCGGTCTGCCTTGGCGTAATCGGCAAACAGCGGGTCGCCCGCCTTTTCCAGCGCCCTGATCATCTTCGTGCGGTCAGACGCTTTTTGCGCCTTGGCAATTTCCGGGCGGCGCGCGGCGAACCATTCCACCTGTTGCAGCTTGATCCGGTCCCACGGCGGATTGCCCACCACGGCATCGAACCCGCCTTCGCGGGCGGCGCTGGCCCAATTGTCCCACACGCCGGGGAAAGTAATCTGCCAGTTGAGGAAGCGCTCTTCCTCAATCAAAGCGCGCGCGGCCTGCCAGATGGCGGTAAAGCGTTCCACTTCCTCGGGCTTGGCCTTGCCCACGTCTGGTGCCAGCCGCCCGCGCGCAATCGCGATGGGATCACCGAACCGCGCATCCAGCGCGCCGGTTTGCGCCTCCACGTCCTTCCACATTTCCGCGCTCCGGTGCGCTTCGGCAATTTCGGCATCGGTCAGCGATTCAATCGTGCGCATGACCA
>CAZSTP010000337.1:0-2839 GCA_964609325.1 uncultured Novosphingobium sp.
CGGCATCGGCAAAGGGCAGGCGCTTGTCTTCCGGTCCGCGCGGATCATGGCCGGATGCGATCACATCAATCGTGCCATCGGCAATCGCGGCGATCACGGCCTTGCGGTCTGAATCGCGGCGCAGCGGGGGCGAGAGGCGGCAGAAGGTGCGGAAGCCGACCAGTTCGAGATCGGACAGGATGAAGTGCGCAGGCGTTATGCCCGCCGTAATGCGGATACCGCGCGCTTTGGCGGCGCGCACCAGATCGAGCGCGCGGGCGGTGGTGACCTGCCGGAAATGGACGTGCGCGCCCGATAGCTCGGCCAGCGCAATGTCGCGCGATACCGCGAGGGCCTCGGCCTCGGCAGGAGCGGAAGGAAGGCCCAGCCGCGTGGCGACTTCGCCAGCGGTGGCGACCGCCTTGCCGGTGATCGCGGCGTCTTCGGCATGGGTGACGACCACGAGGCCGAGCATCGCGCAATAGCGGAGCAGGCGCAGCATGACGCCTGAATCGCTGATCCACGCGCGGCCTGTGGCAACCGCCTTGGCGCCCGCATCGCGCATCAGCGCCAGTTCGGCCAGTTCGCTGCCCTCCAGTCCGCGCGTGGCGGCGGCGAGCGGGTGGACCCATAAGTCGGGCTTGCCCGATTGCGCGGCGAACCGGACGCGGGCGGGGTGATCGAGCGGGGGGCCTTGATCGGGCATCAGCGCGGCACGCGTGATCCCGCCGAAGTGGAACGCGGGCTTATCAATCGCGAAGACGCCCAGATCGACAAGACCGGGGGCGACGAGCGCGCCTTTGGCATCGAACACGGTATCGCCGTCCTGCGGCGTCACGTCGCCCAAGGCCACGATCCGGCCATTTTCGCAGCGGATTGCGCCCGTTTTTGGCTCGCCTGTGGGGAGGACCAGCTTGCCGCCGGTGATGGTAAGGGGCGGTGCGATCATGCCGCTGCTCCTGCGGTTTCCCAGCCCGGCACCTGGCGCGTCCGGCGCGTCAGCACTTCAAGGCAGGCCATGCGGATCGCCACGCCCATTTCCACCTGCGTGGTAATCAGGCTTCGCGTGGGGTGATCGGCCACGGTCGAATCAATCTCGACCCCGCGGTTCATCGGGCCGGGGTGCATGATGAAGGCATCGGGCTCGGCCTTGGCCAGCCGTTCGGGGGTGAGGCCATACAAGTGGCGGTATTCGCGCGGCGAGGGGATGAATTGCCCGCTCATGCGCTCTTGCTGCAGGCGGAGCATCATCACCACGTTTGCGCCTTTAAGCGCTGCGTCAAAATCATAAAACGGCGTTACGCCCATGACGTCCACCTCTTCGGGCATGAGCGCTGGCGGGGCGCAAACGCGCACATCGGCCCCCAAGGCGGTCAGGCTGAGGATGTTTGATCGCGCGACGCGGCTGTGCAGGATATCGCCGCAGATCGTCACTTTGAGGCCATTGAGGTCACTGCCAATCGGCAGTTGCAGCGCATGGCGCATGGTCAGCGCATCGAGCAGGGCCTGCGTCGGGTGCTCGTGCTGGCCATCGCCTGCATTCAATACCGGGCAATCGACCTTTTCGGCGATCAGCCGCACCGCGCCCGAGCTGGCATGGCGGATCACGATGGCATCGGCGCGCATGGCGTTCAATGTCATCGCGGTATCGATCAGCGTTTCGCCTTTCTTCACGCTGCTGGTGGCGGCGTGCATGTTGACCACATCCGCGCCCAGACGCTTGCCTGCGATTTCGAACGAAAGCAGTGTTCGCGTCGAGTTTTCGAAGAAGGCGTTGATGATGGTAAGGCCGCCCAGAAGATCGGTCTTCTTCTTGCTTTGCCGGTTGAGATCGACCCATTGCTCAGCCTCGTCGAGCAGATAGAGGATCTCATGGCGGGCAAGCTGGCCGATGCCGGTCAGGTCGCGGTGCGGGAAAGCAAGGCCGCCCGTCGGGTAACGGCCTGCTTGGCTGATGTTGGGGCTTTGCATTAAACCCAGTTCCCTAGAGTGCAGGGGATGCATGCTCAAGCGGTTTCCCGCTGGCATTGTGCACTCGTCCACAATAGAGTTGCGCGCATGAGCTTTGCCCGTTCGGTCTGGAAGATCCTCGTCGCCATCAAAGATGGCTTGGTCCTGCTGTTTTTGCTGCTGTTCTTCGCAGCGCTTTACGCTGCGTTGTCTGCGCGCCCTGGCCCCGGAAAGGTGCGCGAAGGTGCGCTGTACCTTGCGCTGGATGGCGCGATTGTGGAGGAAGCCGCCCAAGTTTCGCCCACGTCGCTACTGCTTTCCGGCGATGCGCCCGCGCCCGAATATGTGGAGCGTGATCTGGTGCGCGCCATCGAAACGGCCGCCACGGACAAGCGGATCAAGGCGGTTGTGCTGGATCTGGAACAGTTCTCCGGCGGTTCGGGCGTGCAGATCGCCAATATCGGCGCTGCGCTGGATAAAGTGCGCGCCGCCAAAAAGCCGGTGCTGGTGCGCTCGTTGATCTATACCGATGATGCGATCCAACTGGCCGCGCATTCCACCGAGGCGTGGATCGATCCGATGGGTGGCGTTGCGATCAGCGGCCCGGGCGGCACGATGCTGTTCTATAAAGGCCTGCTCGACAAGCTGAAGGTCAAGGCCAACGTGTTCAAGGTTGGCACCTATAAAAGCGCGGTTGAACCCTACATCCGCAGCGATTCCTCGCCCGAATCGCGCGATGCGTTGAACGCGGTGCTGCAAGCGGTCTGGCAAAATTGGCAAGACGATGTGAAGCGCGCGCGGCCCAAAGCCAATTACACGCTCGCGATCACCGATCCTGCCAAATGGGTAACCGAAGCGGGCGGCGATGCCGCGCAAGCCGCGGTGAAATCGGGCATGATTGACCGCGTGG
>CAZSTP010000338.1:0-2815 GCA_964609325.1 uncultured Novosphingobium sp.
AAGCCATCCGTGCGATCGGGGAACGGCTCTACGGGGGTGAGGGCAGGGGAGGCACCCATGGCCAAAGGGCGTAAACGCAAAGCTGGCAAGCGCCACCCCTGCGGCAAGCTGGTGCAGCCCAGCGGTTCCGAAACCCAGCGCGAGGTCATGGCAACGGTGTTGGAGGCACGCCAGCGCCATTACGGCGTTCCGACACGCCAAGCCAAAGATAACCGCTTGGGCACCGCGTTGGGCAGGCTGGCGTTTGCAGGAACCATCACAGCACAGCAGTTTGCTGCCGGTGAATTGTACGGTGAGATCATGGCCCGCAACCGCGCCGTCATGGGGCTGCCAACCGATCAACCGCGATCGGTGACCGCCTTGCTCATCAACGAGGGCATCTTCGGTGGCAGTGCGCCTAACCATGACCCGGCACTGGTCGCAAAGGTGCGTAGGCAGGCTGCCAGTGCGATCATGATGGTGCGCACTGCGGACCACGACGCGCCAGGCAGGACCGGACGCAGGCCCAGTATCCTGGTTCATGCCGTGATATGTCACGACGCCGAAGCCTCGAACTGGCCGGCAGCGGACACCACCAACCTTGGTCATGGTCTCGATGCCCTGTGCCGGTTGTTCCGGTTACGCTGCGACAGTTCGTGATGAGTTTTACCCGCCTACCAAGAGGCGTAACAAACTGATTACATTGAAGTATTGTTCAATTTTGTGTTGACGGAACTTTACCGATGCTCTAGGCATTCCGAAATACAGAGTTAACAACTGCGCCCGGAGCTCCCCCCAAGCTTCCGGGCGCAGTCTCGTTTGGGGCTTGCCTGCCATATCCTTGATTGCTACAATTGTGGTAACGAGATGAAGGGCAGTCCAATGGGTACGGTATCAGTCAGGATGGATGATGACCTGGTCGGCGCAGCGCGAGTTGCAGCCAAGGCAGAGTTTCGTACTGTCCAGGGCCAGATTGAATTTTGGGCCAAGGTTGGTCGTGCCGCTCTTGATAACCCCGAACTGCCTGCATCCTTCATTGCAGAAAGCCTGATGAGCATAGCTGAACCGCGCGGCGATGCGACACCCTTTGTGCCCCGGTCACGTGCACAGGTGTGATCTGGCGGGTAGAGCAGACGCGTCGGTTTTCTCGCGCCTACAAGAAGCTACACGGCAACATCATTCAGGACATTGATGAAGCGGTGTTCGTCGTCGCGGAAAATCCCGACATCGGTGAAAAGAAGAAGGGTGATCTGGCGGACCTATGGGTCCACAAGTTCCGTAGTCAGGGTCAACTCTGGCTCTTGGGCTACTCCCGCGACGATGGCATTCAGCTGATCTATCTCGAGGCTATCGGTTCACACGAAAACTTCTATCGGGATATCAAGCGCTAGGAGTGGGGTATGGCTGAGCGATTGCGCGGCCGACGTGCAGTTGCCCAGCGTTTGCGCCGTCTCCGCGCCGAACCCCTCTGCAGGGATTGCGCTTCCGCCGGGATTGTTCGCGAGGCGACCGTGCCTGACCACATCGTACCGCTCGCCCATGGCGGATCGGATGAGGATAGCAACACCCGCAACCTGTGCGCCGAGTGCCATTCCCGGCGAACGGCCGAGCAGTTCGGCTTGCGCTGGAAGGTGCGGATTGGGCCGGATGGGTGGCCCATCGGGTGACCGACCCCCGGGGGGAGGGTGAAAGTCCAATGATTACAATTGGTTAACCGCGCATGGTCCAAAAAACACGCAACCGCGAGTTAGCGACCGGGGGTCAAAGTCTGGAAAGTCCAGCAATTCCGTCTATTTGACTGGATAGCAGGTTCGAAAAGAGCGTTAGTCGTTTCACCAAAACGAAAGCGACGCAGATGACCAACTCTACCCTTCCAACCGCCAACGAAGCCTGGGGCTTCTTCGGCACCACAGGCGGTTTCGCGGACGCCCAGGCAGCTTGGGCCATCGCGTTCCCCGCGGTCGCGAAGGCCACGAGCGGCAGCGCCGAAGGGGTTCGGGATTTTCTCGACAGCCGGCACGGACGCCACTTTGCCGACGACGTCGCGAACGGCATCCACAGCGGCATCGACCTCAAGGCTTCCATTGACGCGGCAATCACCCGCTGGATGGGCTGGACCATCAATCGCGCTACTTATCGCGACCACGGCATTCCGGTGGGGCTGCCTTACCTGACCGGCTTTGTCGGCCTCTACGAAATCTTGGCAGACGCGGAATGAGCGCGGGTGTCACCAGCACGGTCCGCCTTGCGATCCGCACGTTGCCAGAGAACTTCGACCGTAGCCGAATTGGTGTGGTGCTCGAGACGATCGAACAGGAACTTTACGAAATCGGCGTTTACGCCAGCGCTGCCGCCGACAGCTTCACCATCGAGATTACCGTCCGCACGGACCAACTGCTCGACACTGCCCAGGTACTGACCGAACTCGAACTGGTCTGAATTCAGTCCTTCGAACGGGATCGCGGTGTTACAGTTAGCCCAAGGAACACCATTAAAGCCTGATTGAGCCTGACGATATCCTCGTCATCTATCCTGCCCACCCGCACGCCAAGTTTAGACTTAGCAACAGTCGTGACCTTATCGACCATGATCCGGCTTGGTGACTTCAGGCCGTTTCGTTCGTGGGGCTCGATTGCAAGCCGGAACAGCGGAGCTTCGGTAGGATCGGTGCTGAGAAGGCAGACTGCAATGGACGTGGTTGCGCCGAACACATCGTCCTGGACGATGACGACAGGCCTAGGTTTTCCAGCGTAATCCATTCCACCTGAGACCGTCCAGATTTCACCGCGCTTCATCAGATGAGCGGTTCAGAGATCGCGTCGATGAAGGCCTGATC
>CAZSTP010000339.1:0-2790 GCA_964609325.1 uncultured Novosphingobium sp.
CCATCGCCGATTCAAAGCCGATGCCCTTCATCTGCAGGAACGAATGGAAGCCCATTACGCCCATGCCGACCGAGCGTTCGCGCATCGCGGAATACTTGGCGCGGTCCATCACGCTGGGCGCGCGATCGATATAGTCTTGCAGCACGTTATCCAGGAAGCGCAGCACGTCTTCGATGAACAGCTTGTCGCCGTTCCATTCGTCCCACGTTTCAAGGTTCAGCGACGACAGGCAGCACACTGCCGTACGATCATTGCCAAGGTGATCGCGGCCCGTGGGCAGCGTGATTTCCGAACACAGGTTCGAGGTGGACACCTTGAGGCCCAGATCGCGGTGATGCTTGGGCATCATGCGGTTCACCGTATCGGCAAAGACGATGTAGGGCTCACCGGTGGCAAGGCGCGTTTCGACCAGCTTCTGGAACAGCGAACGGGCATCCACCGTGGCGCGGATCGAACCGTCCTTGGGTGAACGCAAGTGATGTTCGCGGCCATCGCGCACGGCTTCCATGAATTCGTCGGTCAGCAAAACGCCGTGGTGCAGGTTCAACGCCTTGCGGTTGAAATCGCCCGAAGGTTTGCGGATTTCGAGGAATTCTTCGATTTCGGGGTGCGACACATCGAGATAGCACGCCGCCGAACCACGGCGCAGCGAACCCTGGCTGATCGCAAGGGTCAGCGAATCCATCACGCGCACGAACGGGATGATGCCGCTGGTCTTGCCGTTCAGGCCAACCGCTTCGCCAATGCCGCGCACCTGGCCCCAATAGGTGCCGATGCCGCCGCCGCGCGAGGCGAGCCAGACGTTTTCGTTCCACGTGGCAACGATGCCTTCAAGGCTATCGTCCACCGAGTTGAGATAGCACGAGATCGGCAAGCCGCGCCCCGTTCCGCCGTTCGACAGCACGGGCGTTGCCGGCATGAACCACAGCTTCGAGATGTAATCATACAAACGCTGGGCGTGTTCCTGATCATCGGCATAGGCATCGGCCACGCGGGCGAACAGGTCCTGATACTTTTCACCGGGCAGCAGATAGCGGTCGTCCAGCGTGTCCTTGCCGAAATCGGTGAGGCGCGCATCACGCGCATGATCGGTGACGATGGTGAAGCGGCGCGGATTGACCTTCTTGGAATCGCTTTCCGGTTCAGCCGCAGCAGCCATCGCAGCCGCAGCGGCGGTTGCGGCCATTCCGGCGACCAGCGCATCGCTGCCTGCGTCCTGCGTGCTCATATGCATAACTGGCTTACCTTCGGAACTTTCGGTTTGAACCTTACCGTCGGCAGTAGATTCTGTTCCGCTCGGAACGATTGCCTCTACTCCAACCATTTCGAGTCCGAGTTGAGAGCTTGAAGAAACGTCCCGAAAATCCATGCATTTTCCCCTCTTAGCGCACGGAGGGGTATGCACGAATCGATGGGCGTCGGGACGACCATACGCCGCCCGACTGCTCAACACCTAATCTATACAATACTTACGACGCCCACTATCTATGGTGGTTACGTCCCCCGCACATCACAAACTGTGGTGTTTTTATGAATCTTCATGGCCGTGCCGTCAATAGATTTATCCAGAGCTTAATTGCCCTTTAGAACGGAGGAATATCCGATCCGGATTCATCGTCCCACGGTTCATAGTCTTTTGCGCTATGCAACTCCTGCGGCCCTACCGACCACCACCGAAGTGAAATTTCCCCGTCATCCGCAGACATCGTCGGCAACCAAACGTCGAAGTGCATGCCTGTGATCTCTACTGGTGCGTTTTTCCTGTTCACCATTTGTACAAACCCCTAACGTAACGATTGCAGGGCACTCTATGTTTGAGTCGACCCCGGTGCGCCCAAACGCGCAATTCTATTTTCCCGATTAGTCCTATTGCTCGGCGAAGTTCCGAACCTTCACCCTCTATATCTAGAGGGTGTCCCCCTTATGGACTACAACCTATAGTGCATTAACCAATTTCAGACACAAGAGGGTAAATGCGCTGAGGGGGACTCAGATCGTCGCAGAGCCGATTCGTTTCGTCGCTTAGCCAAACATGCCGCAGGGCAGCGACGCGCCGAGAAAGCGGTAGTTCAAGTACCAATCGACGCTCATCGGAATTTATTTGGCGCTCGCCATCAAATTGTGGACAAGAACCGGTCAACAGCCCCCATATACTGTGTCCACAGAATTGGAGCGCAGATGTGCTGAATATTATCTCCATCGTTTTTACCGGATTGGTGATCGGCCTGCTGGCACGGTTTTTCTATCCCGGCGCTGTCGATATCGGGCTGCTCAAAACGATCCTGCTGGGCGTGGGTGGCGCGCTGGTGGCCGGCGTGTTTGCCAGCTGGCGCAGCGGCGGCAATTTCGGCGACGGGGTCAACCGCGCAGGCTGTCTCGCCTCGGTTGTCGGCGCGATGGTGCTGATCTTTATCGGGCGCAGTCTGTAATTCGTGTTTCGCGCAGAGGCGCAGAGGAAGCAGAGGGCGCAGAGACGCTGCAAATTGCGGCGAAGCCGCTTTGCGTTCTCAAACTCGTTACATGGAACTGAAGTTCATTTCATAAATTCTTCGTCATGCTGAACTTGTTTCAGCATCCATCTTGCCCCGCGCACCTTCGCCTCGCGGCAGCGCAATGGCCCGGTTTGCTGCAAAATTCGGGCGTAAGTGCGTGTGGAGGAATGGACCCTGAAACAAGTTCAGGGTGACGATCCATTAAAGTTGCGAACTTCGATTCCACCATACTAAGCCCTCGGTGCAACCCTGCGGTAGCTGAGCGCTTCGGCGATATGGATGCGGCCCACGGTGTCTG
>CAZSTP010000340.1:0-2789 GCA_964609325.1 uncultured Novosphingobium sp.
AGCAAGGCGGCGAGGTGTTCGCTCATCTCCTTGCGGACGGGCGCACGGTCAGCGCCGGGGAATTGCTCGTTCGCCCAATCGCCCTCGATCCACGATTTTACCGTGCCTGCATCCAATGGCCCCTGCCCGCCCAGCATCAGATAGACTTTGAGCGGCTGGTAAATCGCCATGGGATCAGCGCCGTTGGTGCCGATGTATTGTTCGAGCCGCAGCAACAGGCGCGGCAGCAGGATGCGGCGCAGGCCTGCGCGATAGGCTTCGACTGCGGCATCGGCATGGCTGGATTGATACAGGCCGAAGCGTTTGAACAGGCCGGGTTCTCCCGCGGCTTGTTCGGCATAGCCCTGCGGCAGGTTGCGCAGGGCGCGCAGCGATGCCAGCGCCTGTTCAAGATCGGGATCGGTATCACGCACTTCGACCAGATCGACGCCGGTCTGCTGCAACAGCGTGGCGGCTTGGGCGGAGGATTGGCCGAGCGCCGATTGGAACGCGCGGTTCTGCCAGAAGCTGACACCCCACAGCGCGACGACGGCGGCAGCGGCGGCGGCAACGCCGATGATCCCCGCGGTGGTGCGAGCTTGCTGGCGACGGCGCGCGGCGGGGTCTGCTTCGACCAGACCTGCCTCTCCGAAGACGACTTCGGTGAGGAGTTTGTTGATGAAGTACGTGCGCGCAGAGCCACCTGTGGCACGGACTGTACTTTGATAACTCTCTGCAATTCCAGACAAAATGCGATCCAGCGGGGCACCTTGTTGGATACCGCTGGTCAGGTAGAAGCCGCGCAGGGTTCCGGCGGGCTGATCGCCCGACAAAAACGCGCCTTCGACAAAGCGTGCGAGCCGCGTGCGCAGCGCGCCCAACTGCGCCGGAAAGCCAAGGATCAGGCTGCGCCGTGTCTGATCGACCTCTTCGAACAGACGCTTGGCCTGCCGCGCCTGTTGCGCCGAGACGACCGCATCGAAAGCGCCGACCAGATCATCGCCGGACGGGCGCTTGACCTCGACCGGGAACGTTGCGCCGAGCACCGCGCGGCGGCCTTCGACATCGAGATCATCGTAAAATTCGCTGAAGCCCGCGATCAGATCGGCCTTGGTGAGCAGGAGATAGACCGGCACCGAGACTTCGAGCGTCGCGCGCACTTCGGTCAACCGGCGGCGCACCAGCGAGGCGTGGCGATCAAGGCCCGCCCGATCTGCCTGCAACAGTTCATCGACGCCAATCGCCACGATCACGCCGTTGATCGGCGAGAGCGGGCGGTGCTTGCGCATCAGCGAGAGGAAGCTGGTCCAGCCTTTGGCATCGGCGGCAGAATCGGAATCCTGCGTGGTATAGCGGCCCGCCGTATCGACCATGATCGCTTCATCAGCGAACCAGAAATCGAGATTGCGCGTGCCGCCAACGCCCTTGAACGATTGGTCCGATAGCGGAAAACGCAGGCCCGAATTGAGCAGCGCGGTGGTTTTGCCAGCACCGGGAGGGCCGATGATGACATACCACGGGCGGTTATAAAGATAATCGCGGCGCTTGCCCGCGCCGGTGCGCAGCGATGCCAGCGCTTCGGCCATGCGCGCCGACACCGCCTGCCCCTCTGCATCGCCGGGCGCGGGTGCGGAAAGCTCTGCCGCGATGGCGGCGGCGGCATTGCGCATCTTGCGCATGCGCCACCAGCCGAACACGCCCCACGGCACCACGATCACCGAGAGCAGGAGCAGGCGCACCCACCATGGCGACAGCATCCGCACGAAGATCGGCAAGCCGAGGCACAGGACCAGCACCAGCAGCAGCACGATCAGGCCGCTGAGGACCCACCAGTTACCGAGAAACTTCTTCACCAGGATAGCCCCGACTGACTAGCGTTGACGCGGAATGACGATTTCGACACGGCGGTTGAGCGCCTTGCCTTCGGGTGTGGCATTGTCGGCAATGGATCGGCTGTCGCCATAGCCTTCGACCGAAATGCGCCCCGGATTGGACAGGACCGACCCCAGAATGCCCGCCACGGTTTGCGCGCGCGCCTGCGAAAGCGCGGTGTTATCGGGGAACGCAAGGCCGCTGATCTGGTCGCTGTCGGAATGGCCCTCAACCGTGACTTGTCCCGGCTCGGTCTCCACCGCGCGGCCGATCCGTTCGAACAATTCGGCGCGCGAAGGTTCAAGCTGATCGGACCCCGATTGGAACAATTGGCCGACCGTGGTGCGCACCCGCACGGTGCTGCCGTCTTCTTCGACCACGACAAGGCTTTGCCGGATTTCGGGTTCAAGGAACTGGCGCAACCGCACGAGTTGGCCCGATTCCACCGGCGGCGGCGGTGCTGCCCCGACGCGCGAGAGGCGTAAATTCTCTTTCGGCATAAGGGCTTGTGCGCCCTTCAGGGAATCCGAGCCCGCCGTCATCAACAACAGCCGCATCACGATATAGAGGCCGATCAGGACCGCGAGCGCGACAGCGGCTGCGAGCGAGATCTTGCTCCACGGGCTGATCTTGCGCAGCGGCGCTGCTGCGCCTTGCCACATCGGTGCCAATTCGGTTTGCGAAAGCGCGCGCGGATGTTCGAGCGCGCCGTAAAGGTTGGTGAGGATCTGCTGCAAGCGCGTGCGGCCATCGGGCATCACGCGGAAGCGCCCTTCGAACCCGGCTGCCAGGCAATCGGCGTAAAGTTCGATCATTTCGGCATTTTCACCGGGGCGGGCGAGCAGATCATCGACCAGTTGCCAGAACCTGTCACCGCCGATGTTTTCGCGAAAGAAGCTGACGACAAGGCTGCGCCGCGCCCATTCGGCCCCGTCATT
>CAZSTP010000341.1:0-2773 GCA_964609325.1 uncultured Novosphingobium sp.
GTGCGCGAGGGCTGGGTCTATGCCACGGCAAGACCGGAAGCCTTGGGCCGCACCACACAGGTCTGGTCGATCCGCATCGAGGACGAGGCGGGCAAGCTGGTGTGTATCTCGCGGTTGACGCTCGCGGTCATCCCGATTGACCGCAAGTAGACTGCCCCCGAAAACGCTTCGCAAAAGGATGATCTGATGAGCAGCGCAAGCGACCGAGTTCGCCCGCAAGACCGGGTGCTACCCATGAAGGGCATTCACAACTTCCGTGATTACGGCGGCTATGGCGCGCGGGGCGGCAAGCTGCGCCGCGGCATGCTGTGGCGTTCAGGCCAGCATTGCGATGCCACGCCTGACGATCTGGCGTTGGTCCACGATGTTGGCATTGCCACCGTGATCGATCTGCGCGGTGATAGCGAACGTTCTTCCTATCCATGCTTGCGCCACGATGCGTTTGACGGCCAAGTGCTGTTCCATCCCGGGGAAACGACCGGCCAGCGCGGCAAGGCCGTGCACGAACAGGCCGCATTCAATGTGCGCACGGCGCAAGAGGCGCATGAGGCGATGCTGCGCATTTACACGACGCTGCCTTTCCAGCCGGTACTGGCGGGGACGTACCGCTTGTACATGCAGGCCTTGGCGGAACGTGATAGCCCCAGTTTGCTGCATTGCCTTGCGGGCAAAGACCGCACGGGCGTGGGCGCTGCGCTGGTGCACAAATTGCTGGGTGTGCATCATGATGATATTATTGAAGATTATTTGCTCACCAATATTGCGGGCGATCCGGAAGCGCGGATTGCGGCGGGTGCCTTGCATATCCGTTCAGGGTTCGGGCCAGCCATGGACGATGCGGCGCTACGGGTGCTGATGGGCGTCGATGCGGCGTTCCTCGACCAGTCCTTTACCGCGATGGCCGAACGCCACGGTTCGGTTGAGGTCTACGCCCGCGATGTGCTGGGTGTGACCCCGCAGATGGTCGAGGCGATGGAGCAGCGGCTGGTTGAGGCCTGAAACCAAAACGAATGCACAAAAAAGCGGCGGGCGCAGACTCGCTTTTGCGCTGGTCACACCTTATCTCGCCAGCCCAGTGGAGGAATTTTCATGGCGACGACGCACAAGACCCGCATGCTCATTATCGGTTCGGGCCCCGCAGGCCTTTCCGCCGCGATCTATGGCGCGCGTGCGGGCATGGAACCCATCGTGGTGCAGGGGCTGCAACCGGGCGGTCAGTTGACGATCACCACCGACGTTGAGAATTATCCCGGTTTCCGCGACGTGATCCAGGGGCCGTGGCTGATGCAGGAAATGCAGGCCCAGGCCGAACACGTCGGCACACGCATGATGTGGGACACCGTGCTCGAAGTCAGCATGGATGGCTCACCCTTCCGCGCGCTTGGCGATAGCGGCGACGTCTATGAAGGCGATGTCCTCGTCATTGCCACCGGCGCGCAGGCCAAATGGCTTGGTGTTCCGGGCGAGCAGGAGTTTTCGGGCAAGGGCGTGTCGGCCTGCGCCACCTGCGACGGGTTCTTCTATCGCGGCAAGAAGGTGGTGGTCATTGGTGGCGGTAATACTGCTGTCGAAGAAGCGCTCTACCTCACCAACCATTCGCCAGACGTTACGCTGATTCACCGCCGCGATTCCTTGCGCGCGGAAAAAATCCTGCAGGACCGGCTCTTTGCGCACCCCAATGTCAAAGTGCTGTGGAACGCCAAAGTCGATAGCTTCGTCGGCGAAACGGGCAAGGGCCTGACCGGCGTGAAAGTGATCGACACGGTGACCGGCGCGGAATCGGTGGTCGAAACCGACGGTGCCTTCGTCGCCATCGGCCACGCGCCCGCCACCGAATTGTTCAAAGACAAGCTGGAACTCGATGAAAACGGCTACATCATCGTCGAACCCGGCACGCCCAAAACCGCGATCCCCGGCGTGTTTGCCTGCGGTGATGTGATGGACCACGTCTATCGCCAAGCCGTAACCGCAGCGGGCACCGGATGCATGGCCGCGCTCGATTCCGAACGCTTCCTTGCCGATCTGGACTTCAAAGCGACACAGGCAGTTCCTGCCTGACTCGTTCGTCGTTGCGAGCGTAGCGAAGAAATTCAGAGGCTGTCACCTGACGCTCCGGACTGCCTCGCTGAGCTCGCAGTGACGGTGCGAGTGGTCAGTCTTTCAGCATTTCGACCAAGCGCGCGAACAGCCACTCGCGCGCCGTGTCATCCGAAAAGCTGTGTGATGCGCTATCGATCCGTTGGATGCGGGAATCCGATTTGTCCCACGCCGCTTCAAACATCTGCGCCGTCCGGTCCCCGCTCGCCAGCAAGATCGCGGCCGGACCGGCAAAGGCAGTCAAGCCCGCCTGCATTTCTGCCACCAGCCCGGAAGGTGCGGTTTTTGATGCCGCAGCCCCTCGCAACCCCTTGGCCAGCTTGGCAAGGTTGACCCCGCCCGTCAGCAGCCGCCAAACCTCGCGCGGGTTGGTGAGCTTGGCCAGATAGCGGCTGCGGATTGCGGCGGCTGGCATGGCTTGCGGCGCTTCCTCGCCATCAATCGTCCACGGATTGGCCAGCACCAGCCCGTCAATCGCCAGCCCATGCGCAAACAGCATCAAGGCCGCCGCCGCATCACAATTCCCGAAGGCGATCACGCGGGTCACATGCGGTGCATGGCTGCGAAAGGCCGCGATGGCGGCTGCAATATCCGGTCCGGAATGGCGGAACGTGGGGTTATCGCCCTCGCTATCGCCCACCCCGCGCCGGTCATAGCGGAACACCGGAAAGCCCTG
>CAZSTP010000342.1:0-2751 GCA_964609325.1 uncultured Novosphingobium sp.
AGCTACCACCTGCCCACGATCCATCCCGAGCTGGCGACCTTCATCAACGATGGCCTGCCCACCACCGTGTTCGAGATGTATGAAAGCGGGCACAATGCGATGTGGATGATTGGCCATCAGGCCACGAGCCGCAAGGATTACGTCAGCGGCGATGTGCCTCCCGGCTTGTATGAAGCCGCCGAGGCATGGGGCATTGATCCCAAGGAATATCGCGGACGCACGGCAGACATCCGCGAAGCCGTGATCAAGGCCAAGCGTGAACGCGGCGCGGATGCGGGATATGATTACAGCGCGATGACCGACCAGCAGCTGGTGGACTATTTCCACTGCACGCTGTTCCCCAACCTGACGCTGACGATGTCTCCCGAACAGTGCCAGATCCTGCGCACCGAACCGCACCCGACCGATCCTGAAAAGTGCGTGTTCCAGCACTGGTGCCTCTATCCGCAGAACGAAAAGCTGGCCGAAGTGATCACGCCGGTTGGGCCAGCACCGCTGCGCCATGATGCGATCACGCGCCATTCGGTTTACGGTGACGGGGTTTCTGTGGGCTATGTGGCCGATCAGGACCTTTCGATCGGCACGACCCAGCAACAGGGCCTCAATTCGCGTGGCTTCAAGGGCTGCATCCTGCCGGGACAGGAAAAGCGGGTGCAGCGGTTCCATGAACGGCTGAACGATTTTGTCTTGAACAAGGATTGATGGCCATGCGCGCAATTGCAGTCACGCCCGGCCAGACCGGTCCGCACCTGATGCAGGTGGCCTTTATCGTCGATGACGTGGAGGCTGCGGCCAAGGCGTGGATCGCCACGACCGGCATCGGGCCGTTCTATATGGTTCCGCATATCGAACTGGCAGAATTGACCTATCGCGGGGAACCGGGCGAGGGCTGTGACTTTTCGGTGGCGCTGGCGCAATCGGGCGGGATGCAGGTGGAATTGATCCAGCAGCACTGCGACCGCCCGAGCGCCTATCGCGATACGATTGCCAAGGGCGCGCAAGGCTTTCACCACTTCTGCATCTACACCGACGATTACGATGCCTGCCGCCAGCGCTATGTCGATCAGGGCTTCGTTGTCGCGGTGGACAGCAAGTTCGGGAACATGCGCTTCTGCTATGTCGATACATCGCCTGCGCTGGGCTGCATGATCGAGATTGTCGAGCAGGACGATGTCGAGACCGAGGCCTTTACGCGCATTGCCCAAGGCGCAGCGGACTGGGACGGCGTGACCGACCCGATCCGTCCGCTGTTTGTCTGAAAACAAGAATTTCCCGAGAGGATTGAAGCCCATGCAGTGCCCGATTGAGGATCGTCTTGCGATCCAGGATTTGCTTATCGCCTATGCCCATGCGGTTGATACCGTGAGCGACATTGATGGCGTGCTTGAGGTGTTTACCCCTGATGCCGTGTTCGACCTTTCGGGGATCGGCCTTGCCGCGCAACTGGGCCACGATGGCATCCGTGCATTCTTCACCAATGTTTTTGCCAATATGGCGCACCATGCGCACTATCTGACCAACTTTGCGGTGACCGCCTATACTGGCGATACGGCATCGATGCGCGCTTATGTGATCGGCATGGGCACGGGCAAGGATGGCAGCACGGTGACGGTCAACGGGCGTTACTACTTTGACGTGGTCCGCACCGACGCAGGCTGGAAAGCCACGCGCTATACCATGGACTTCCTGATGCCGCTGACGGGCACGCTGGAAAACGCGAAGTAAGCCATTTCGTCACAGAAGATTGCCGGGAGTATGCATCCGCCAGGTGGCGGAGCCAGGCTTGTGCCAATAACAAACGGGAGACGCATGCCATGACTGAAAAGACCGCCTTGGTCGGTCGCCGCCAGATTCTGGCAGGCGCAGGGATCGCCGCAGCAGCCGCAGCATCGGGCGGCATGGCCAGCGCGGCGCGCGCGTCAGAAGCACCGGCATCGGCGGGATCATCGTCACCCTGGGATCATGAATGCGACGTGCTGTGCATCGGCAGTGGTGCGGCTGCGGGTACTGCCGCCGTTACCGCGCTGGCCGCCGGAGCCAAAGTGATGATGGTTGAAAAGATGCCGATCCTTGGTGGCACGACCGCCAAATCGGGAGGCGTGACATGGGTGTTCAATCATTTCATTTTCCGCGAACAGGGCGTTGCTGATCCCAAAGCCGATGCGCTGCGCTATACCGTGCGTTTTGGCTATCCGCGCCAGTACAATCCCGATAGCCCGACGCTGGGCCTTGATGAAAACCGCTACCGCGTGGTCGAGGCGTTTTACGATCATGGATCGGCGGCGGTGGACCACTTGCGCGAGTTGGATGCGGTGCAGTTCAAGCAGTTCCGCCTGTTTCAGGTGGACAAGCCCGCGCCCGATTATGCCGATCACTTGCCTGAAAACAAGGTGCCCACGGGCCGCGCGCTGGAGCCAGCGGTGGGGTCCGGCTCGTCGCAGGGCGGGGGAAGCCTTGCCAGCCAGATGCATGCCTATCTGAAAGCCAAGGCCGTGCCGATCATGACGCGCACCCGCGTGACGCGCGTGATCAAGGATGCATCGGGCCGCGTGATTGGCGCAGAAGCGGTGCAGGGCGACAAGACTCTGCGCATCAAGGCGAACAAGGGCGTGGTGTTTGGCACCGGTGGATATAGCCACAACGTGCAGTTGTGCGATGTGCACCAGCCTGCAGTCTATGGTTCATGCTCGACGCCGGGATCGACCGGCGATTTCATCCCGATTGCGCAGGAAGCGGGTGCGATGATGGGCA
>CAZSTP010000343.1:0-2750 GCA_964609325.1 uncultured Novosphingobium sp.
CCGGTCGGCGCCTGCGTCGGCATGAAGGGCAGCCGCGTTCAGGCCGTCGTGCAGGAATTGCAGGGCGAAAAGATCGACATCATCCCCTGGAGCGAGGACACCGCGACATTCGTGGTCAATGCCCTTCAGCCAGCCACCGTCAGCCGCGTGGTGATCGATGAAGAAGAAAGCCGCATCGAAGTCGTCGTGCCTGACGATCAGCTTTCACTCGCCATTGGCCGTCGCGGCCAGAACGTGCGCTTGGCCTCGTCGCTGACCGGTTCGGCAATCGACATTATGACCGAGGCGGAAGCTTCGGAAAAGCGGCAGAAGGAATTCGCCGAGCGTTCGAAGATGTTCGAAGAAGAGCTCGACGTTGATGAAACCCTGTCGCAGTTGCTCGTGGCCGAAGGCTTCAGCGAGCTGGACGAAGTCGCCTATATCGACATCGCCGAACTCGCCGCCATCGAAGGCTTTGACGAAGAGCTGGGCCAGGAACTGCAAAGCCGCGCGACCGAGGCCATCGAACGCCGCGAAGAAGCACTGCGCACGCAGCGTCGTGATCTGGGCGTCGAAGATGCCTTGGCAGATATTCCGCACCTCACCGAAGCCATGCTGGTCACGCTCGGCAAGGCCGGCATCAAGACGCTTGATGATCTGGCCGATCTGGCGACCGACGAACTCATCGCCAAAAAGCGCGTCGAACAGCGCCGCCGCAACGACAAGGCTCCGCGTGAGCGGACCGAGCGTTCGGAACGCACCGAAGACAAGGGCGGCGTCCTTGGCGAATATGGCCTGAGCGAAGAGCAGGGCAACGAAATCATCATGGCAGCACGCGCCCACTGGTTCGATGACGAACCACAAGCTGAGGAGGCCGCCCATGCGGAACCCTCACAATGAAGCGCTAAGCTCCGACATCGTTGATCGCATCCCGGCGGATAAGGTTCCGCCGGAGCGCAAGTGCGTGCTGACCGGGCGTCATGATACGCGGGGGGACTTGATCCGCCTTGCGATCTCGCCCGATGGTGATGTGCTGCCCGATGTTCAGGCGCGTGCCCCCGGGCGCGGCGCCTGGATCGGTGTTTCTCGCACAGACCTTGAAAAAGCCATTGCGAATAGCAAACTTAAAGGTGCGTTGGCGCGCGCGTTCAAGGGCGCGAAGCTGACCATCCCGGAAGATTTGGGCGAACGCACCGAAGTGGCATTGCGCCGCACGCTGACGGATCGTTTGGGCATCGAACTGCGCGCAGGCAACGTCCTGCTCGGCACCGAGCGCATTGCGCAAGGCGCGCGTTCGGGCGCGGTGACTTTCCTTGGCCATGCGTCCGATGCAGGCACCGATGGGCCAAACAAACTGGCACAAGCGTGGCGCGTGGGTGAGGGGGCCGAAGGCTCCGGACTCAAAGGCACAATCTTGCCGCTGGACCGAGCGGCGCTGTCTGTGGCATTGGGCCGCGACAACGTCGTACACTTGGCGCTGACTGATCCGATGGCGACCGAACGAGTCGCCGGACCACTCAAGCGTTTGATGCACTTTCTCGGGCACGAGACCGATGATGCCGCGCTGCCGGATGACGGCATGGCGGCTGACGACGATATTGATACGAAGGGCGACTGAGTTAAATGAGCGATAGCGACAAAAAGCCTACTTTGGGCCGCAGGCCACTGGGCCTGAAGACCGCGGTAGAGGCTGGCGAGGTCAAGCAGACCTTTAGCCACGGCCGCACCAACAAAGTGGTGGTCGAAGTAAAGCGGCGCAAGCTGGTGGGCCGCCCGGGTGAGGTAGCACCTGCTGCCGCGCCTGTTGTCGCTGCGCCCGCGCCCGCGCCCGTTGCTGCGCCGCCTCCTCCTCCGCCGCCACCCCCGCCGCCGCCCGCTGCCAGCCGCGAAACCCGGCAGGAAATGCAAACGCGTCTGCTGCGCGAAGCGGAAGAGGCACGCCTTGCAGCGGCAGAGGCCAACAATCGCCGCGAACAGGAAGCACGCCTGCGCGCTCTTGAAGAAGAGCGCCGCCGCAGCGAGGAAGCTGCACGTCCTGCCGAGCCGGTGGTCGTTGCGCCTGAACCTGCACCTGCGCCTGAAGCCGCTCCTGAAGTGGCAACTGCCGAAGTCACCGCTCCTGCTCCTGCCCCAACGCCCGTGGCAGAGCCGGAAGTGGCCAAGGCACCAGAGCCCGCTGCCAAAGCTGCCGAAGAAGCGCCCAAGGCGGCTGAACCCGCTGCCATACCGGCTCCGCGCCGCTTTACCCCGGTTGCTTCAACGGCACCGGCAAAGCGTCCAGAACCTGTGGCCAAAAAGCCTGCCGGTGCGCCGCGTGATCGCAAGGTTGAAGACCGTCGTGGCGGCAAGTTGACCGTCACCCGCGCGCTCAACGATGATGAAGGCGCACGCGCCCGCAGTCTCGCCGCGCTCAAGCGTGCGCGTGAAAAGGAAAAGCGCGCACACTTTGCCGGCCAGTCCCAACCGCGTGAAAAGCAAGTTCGTGATGTGGTCGTGCCTGATGCGATCACCGTGCAGGAACTGGCCAACCGTATGGCTGAAAAGGCTGCGGACCTGATCAAGGCCTTGTTCAAGATGGGCATGATGGTCACCATCAACCAGACCATCGATCAGGACACCGCCGAACTGCTCGTCACCGAATTCGGCCATAATATTGAGCGCGTTAGCGATAGCGACGCGGATATCGACACCACCACCGACGTTGATGACGATGAATCGCTCGCACCGCGTCCACCGGTCGTTGCGATCATGGGCCACGTCGATCACGGCAA
>CAZSTP010000344.1:0-2737 GCA_964609325.1 uncultured Novosphingobium sp.
CGAAACACCGTTGCCGATGCCGCGAGACGTGATCTGTTCGCCGAGCCAGAGCAGGAACATGGTTCCGCCGATGAGCGAAATCACCGCGCCGACGCGGAACAACATGCCGGGGTTGACCACCGCCTGCAATCCGCTTGATGCACCGTAGGCCTCAAGCCCGGACGCAAGCACCCAGCCCTGAACGGCGGTAAGCAGCACCGCGCCATAGCGTGTATACTGGTTGAGCTTCTTGCGTCCGCTTTCGCCTTCCTTCTTCATCGCCGCAAGCGACGGATGAAGGGACGCTGCCAATTGCACCACAATCGACGCCGTGATGTAGGGCATGACGCCGAGCGCGATAAGGCTCATGCGTTCTAGCGAACCACCCGAAAACGCGTTGAAAATATCAAGTACGCCACCACGCGTCTGGTCGTACAGCGTCTCCATGATCAGCGGGTTTACACCCGGCAGCGGCACAAAACTGAGGAAACGGAAGACGATGAGCGCGCCCACCGTAAACCATATCCGCTTTTTCAGCTCGGTCGCTTTGGAGAAGTTGGCCAGACTGAGGTTGCTGGCGATGTTATCGGCGCGTGATGCCATATTCGGGGTTCAAGCCTTGCTGTGAGACAGGGCGTTTTGCCTGCCTCCATCATATCGAGCTAGCCCATATAGTGCGGGTTCGCAAAAGTCGAACCCTTGCAATGCCAAAATCCCCGCCCGTGTTCGGGGCGGGGATTGGAATGCTTCACTTGGCCTGCTTGTTGGCCTCGCGGCGCGCGGTCTTCTTTTCGTGCTCGCTCGGCTGAGCGGCAGGAAGTTCAACCGAACCGCCAGCCTTCTCAACCGCTTCAAGCGCGCCCTTGCTGACGCCATCAACCTTGAAGCTGACCTTGGCGGTGAATTCACCCTTACCGAGCAAACGCACACCGTCCTTGCCGCCACGGGCAAGGCCGGCGGCCTTGAGAGCCGCGTGATCAATCGGAGCCGACAAGTCGAATTTGCCAGCGTCAATCATCTTCTGGATCATGCCGAGGTTCACTTCCGCGAAGTCCTTGGCAAAGATGTTGTTGAAGCCGCGCTTCGGAATGCGCATGTGGAGCGGCATCTGGCCGCCTTCAAAACCGTTGATCGACACGCCCGAACGCGCCTTGGCGCCCTTTTGGCCGCGACCTGCGGTCTTGCCCTTGCCCGAACCGATACCACGGCCCACGCGCATGCGACCTTTACGGGCGCCCTTGTTGTCGGAGATTTCGTTCAATTTCATGTCGTGCACTCGCTTTCGCTTTTGTCGCGCTGGAAAGAAGCGCCGCGCTTAGGGCAAAATCCTTCGCGTGTCACCCCTTTAGGAGCTTCTGGCTCCAAATGGAAAACCCCGGCACGCGGCCGGGGTGTCCCGTTATTCCCGCAAGGACGCGGTGATCAGTCGACCACTGCAACCATGTGGGGAAGCTTGGCAATGGCTCCGCGAACTTCAGCTGTGTCTTCCAGCTCAACGACGCGGTTCATCTTGCCAAGACCCAGACCGACCAGAATCTTCTTCTGATGTTCCGGGCGGCGGATTGGCGAACCAATCTGCTTGATTTTGATCGTAGCCATTACCGATTACTCCGTGATGGCATCGGCAGCAGCTTCGGCTTCAACCGAAGTTGCGCCACCGCGACCGAGCAGATCGGCAACCTTCTTGCCACGACGCTGGGCAACCGACTTCGGAGAAGTCTGGCTGACAAGCGCGTCGAAGGTTGCGCGGATCATGTTGTAAGGATTGGAAGTGCCGACCGACTTGGTCACCACGTCCGAAACGCCGAGGCTTTCGAAGACTGCGCGCATCGGACCACCGGCAATGATACCCGTACCGGCAGGAGCCGTACGCAGGTTCACCTTGCCCGCACCGAAACGGCCCTTGCCGTCGTGATGCAGTGTGCGGCCTTCCTTCAGCGGCACGCGGACCATTGCGCGCTTTGCAGCGGCAGTTGCCTTCGTGATCGCTTCAGGCACTTCGCGTGCCTTGCCCTTGCCGAAGCCTGCACGGCCCTTGCCGTCACCGACAACGACGAGTGCAGCAAAGCCGAAGCGCTTGCCGCCCTTGACGGTCTTCGAAACACGGTTGATGTGAACGAGCTTTTCAATCAGCTCCTCACCACCGTCTTCGTCGTTTCCGCCACGGCCGCCACGACGATCGTCACGGCGTCCGCGGTTGTTTCCACCGCGATCATTGTTGCCACCGCGCTCGTTGCCACCACGGCCACGACCACGGCCACGACCTTCACGCTGCGGCTCACCGCCGGCCGCGTCTGCGACAACGGCGACTTCGCCTTCCAGGTTGGTTTCGTCAGCCATCATCAGAACTCCAGGCCGCCTTCGCGGGCAGCATCAGCCAGCGCCTTGACGCGGCCATGGAACAGGAACCCGCCGCGATCGAACACAACGGTGGTAACGCCAGCGGCCTTGGCCTTCTCGGCGATTTCGGCGCCAACCTTTGCCGCAGCGCTGATGTTCGCGCCAATCGACTTCTCGCCTTTGACCATCGAAGATGCCGCAGCGACCGTGTGGCCCTGTGCGTCGTCGATGATCTGGGCGTAGATGTGACGGCCAGAACGGTGAACCGAGAGACGCGGACGACCACCCGAACGCGCCTTGAGCGCAGTGCGGACACGCAGCCGACGGCGTGCGAAGAGAGACAGCTTTGCCATTACTTCTTCTTCCCTTCCTTGCGGAAGACAAACTCGCCACGGTACTTGATACCCTTGCCCTTGTA
>CAZSTP010000345.1:0-2735 GCA_964609325.1 uncultured Novosphingobium sp.
GTTGCGATTGATGGGCCAGCGCGCATCGCCACGTTTGAACAAAAACGCGGCGATAACGTCACCCGCGTGGAAGAGCGGTTCGACATGATCCATGTGGTGCCGCCCCAGGTTGCGCCCGATTTTGTCCGCAACAGCCCGCTTGCGGCTGCCAGCGGGTTTATCGAGGTCAACGAGGCGACGCTTCAGCACGTGCGCTATGCCAATGTCTTTGCGCTGGGCGATGCCTGCTCTGCATCAAACGCCAAGACGATGGCTGCTGCGCGAAAACAGGCGCCGGTTGTTGCGGTCAATGCACTGGCCGCGCTTGAGGGCAAAGCCCCGGTGGCCGATTACGACGGCTATGGCAGTTGCCCGTTAACGGTGGAAAGCGGCAAGATTGTGCTGGCCGAATTCGGCTATGGCGGGAAGCTGCTGCCGAGTTTCCCCAACTGGCTGATCGATGGCACGCGCCCGTCGCGCCTTTCATGGTTGCTGAAAGACACGATCCTGCCGCCAATATATTGGCATGGCATGCTCAAAGGGCGTGAATGGATGGTCCAGCCGCACAAGATCGGTGCCTGAAATGAAGACCATCGCGCGTTATCTGCCGATCTTTGAATGGGGCCGCACGTATAACAGCACGGTCCTGACCAACGATCTGGTCGCCGCCCTGATCGTCACGATCATGCTGATCCCGCAAAGTCTGGCTTATGCGATGCTGGCGGGGTTACCGCCCGAGATCGGGCTTTATGCCTCGATCCTGCCGATCATGGCCTATGCGCTGTTCGGCACGAGCCGTACTCTGGCGGTCGGCCCGGTTGCGGTGATCTCGCTGATGACGCTGACCGCGGCCAGCAGCATTGCACCGCCGGGCAGCCCGCAATTCATTGCCGCAACGCTGATCCTTGCGCTGCTATCGGGGCTGATGCTGATTGCGATGGGCGTGCTACGGCTGGGCTTTCTGGCCAACCTGCTATCGCACCCGGTTGTTTCGGGGTTCATCACCGCCAGCGGGATCATCATTGCGACCAGCCAGTTGAAATCCCTGCTGGGCGTTCCCGCCAAAGGTGAGGCGCTGCCCGAACTGGTGATGACGCTCATCGCCAATATCGGTGCCACCAATCTCCCGACGCTGGTCATCGGCGTAATGGCAACCGCCTTCCTGTTCTGGGTACGCAAAGGCCTGAAACCTCTGCTGGTGCGGATGGGACTAAAAGCACGGCTGGCGGATCTGGTGGCAAAAGCGGGGCCGATTGCTGCGGTTGCGGCATCGACCATCGCGGTGATCGCATTCGATCTTGAGGCCAAGGGCGTCAAAGTGGTGGGCGCCATTCCGCAAAGCCTTCCGCCGTTCACCGTGCCGCTGTTCGATGCCGGTTTGTGGCAGAGGCTGGCGGTGCCCGCCTTGCTCTTGTCGATCATCGGCTTTGTCGAGAGCGTTTCGGTTGCGCAGACACTGGCCGCCAAAAAGCGCCAGCGCGTGGTGCCCGACCAGGAACTGATCGGACTTGGCGCGGCCAATGTCGCGGCCAGCTTTACCGGCGGCTATCCCGTGACCGGCGGCTTTGCCCGCTCGGTTGTCAATTTCGATGCAGGCGCAGAAACGCCCGCTGCCGGGGCCTTTACCGCTATCGGCATTTTGATCGCTACGCTGTTTCTTACCCCGCTTCTCGCGTCGTTGCCGATTGCCACGCTGGCCGCCACGATCATCGTCGCGGTGCTCAGTCTGGTGGATTTCAAAACACCGCAAGCCGTCTGGCGCTATTCCAAGGCAGACTTTGCCGCGATGCTGGCGACGATTGCGGTCACCCTTCTGGTGGGCGTTGAACCGGGCGTGATCGCGGGCGTTGCGCTGAGCCTTGCGCTGTTCCTGTGGCGCTCATCACGTCCGCATGCGGCCATCGTCGGGCGGGTGCCGGAAACCGAACACTTCCGCAATGTGAAGCGGCACAAAGTCTTCACCGACCCGCGCATCCTGACGATCCGGATCGACGAAAGCCTGACCTATCTCAACGCTCGCTGGCTGGAAGAGTTTGTGCTCGAAGAAGTGGCCGCGCGGCCTGCGCTCAAGCACTTGATCCTGATGTGTTCGGCGGTCAACGCGATTGATGCATCGGCGCTGGAAAGCATCGAGGCGATCAACCACCGGTTGTCGGACGGCGCGATCATGCTGCACCTGTCCGAAGTGAAAGGGCCGGTGATGGACGCGTTGGAACGCTCGCACTTGCTGCACGATCTGACGGGCCGCGTGTACCTTTCCCAAAACGCGGCGTTCGATGCGGTAATTGCATTTGCCGATGCCGAAGAAGAAGCGCAGGCCCCCGCTGACCTTTGGCTCGCCAGAGGGCTGATCTGACAACGAAGCCTGGCGTGAACACGTTTAAAATTCCATAGTAGCAGCGGTTTATGCTGCCAAATGAGGCTGAACATGATCGAGCAAGAATGGGCCATAGTGCTGGCGCGGGCGCAGTTTGCGTTTACCGTCAGTTTCCATTTCCTGTTTCCCGCTTTTACCATCGGGCTTGCCAGCTTTCTGGCAGTGCTCGAAGGGCTGTGGCTGAAAACCGATGAAGGCGTTTACGCCAACCTCTACCGCTATTGGCTGAAGAGCTTTGCTGTCGTGTTCGCCATGGGTGTCGTCTCGGGCATTGTCATGTCCTACCAGTTCGGCACCAACTGGTCGGTCTTTTCGGACAAGGCAGGGCCGGTGATCGGGCCGCTGATGGCCTATGAAGTGCTGACCGCGTTTTTCCTTG
>CAZSTP010000346.1:0-2735 GCA_964609325.1 uncultured Novosphingobium sp.
CTCCGCCCTGATCCGAACCGCCCGAAAGGCCTGGTGCAAGCGCCATGCAATTTCCCTTTGTTCCTGTTTTTGATCAGTAGTTGGCTGACAATGGCCTCGTTGTTGCCCCAAAACCTGTAGCACGTAAAGTTCCCGGCAATCAGATATGACAACGTTATCAACTCCATTGCGCCAGATACCTTCAACTGCACTGCACTCAAGCGGCAGAGCGCGGGTGAACACCAGAATGCGCCCTTTGCAGCAGTCTATCCAAGCCGCGCTTCATTTATTCCGCGCTTGACGGGTCAATTAAGTCCACTAATGAAAGTGACGTGATGCGGTGATGGTGAAAGCCTCGCACGAGCCGTGATTGGAGGGCCCCGATGAGCAACGCCAAAGTGGATTATGCGCAGTACAGCAACATTCTGGTCACCCGCGAAGACCGGATCCTGACGCTGACGCTGAACCGGCCGGAGCAGTTCAATTCCATCGACCATCCGCTGCATCAGGAATTGGCCAACATCTTCTATGATGTCGCGCGCGATGACGAGACCGACGTTGTGATCCTGACGGGGGCGGGGCAGGCCTTCTGTGCTGGTGGCGATCTTAAGGCGATGAAAGAGCACGCCGATTCCTATGGCGCGCCGGGGCATTATCTGTCGCACGTTGATGCCAAGCGCGTGATCTTCTCGCTGCTCGATCTGGAAAAGCCGGTCATTGCCAAAGTGAATGGCGCTTGCATGGGGCTTGGCGCGACCATCGCGTTGTTCTGTGACATCATTTACATGGCCGATCATGCGGTGATCGGCGATCCCCATGTTCGCGCGGGGGTTGTGGCCGGTGATGGCGGCGCGGTGATCTGGCCGCAATTGATCGGGTATAACCGCGCCAAGGAATACCTGATGACGGGTGACCACATCAAGGCACCTGCTGCGGCGCAGATGGGCCTGGTCAATCACGCTCTGCCCTTGGCTGAACTGGATGACGCGGTGCAGGCGATGGCCCGCCGCTTGGCCGATGGGCCGCAAAACGCGATCCGCTGGACCAAGGTTTCGGCCAATATCGGCCTGCGCCAACTGGCCCATTCGATCCTTGATGCATCGATGGCCTATGAAACCGTCACGCTGCACAGCGCCACGCACAAGGAAGCGATTGACGCCTTTACCGAAGGCCGCAAGCCCCGCTTCAACGGGCTATGACCGCCGCCCCGCTGCGCTTTGCCGATTGCGTCGTGGTGGATGTGGCAGTGGCAGGGGTGGCACATCCTCAGCCGGGCCGAGTGCAACGCTTTAAAACACAAGGCCATGGCAGAACCGGGCTGACGACAAGGGATGCCAGCAATTGTCCGTCCGCCCGACCAGCAATGACACACCTGAATTGGCGAGCCCCGCCACAGGCCCGCTGGTCCGTAACGATAGTGTTGACCGGACACTGAGCATTTTGTCCGACGCCTGGTCGTTTCTGGCATTATGCGAAATCTATCTGGGCGCGCGGCGCTTTGATCAGATCCAGAAAGTGCTGCACATGCCGCGCAGCACGTTAAGCGCGCGTCTGGCACACTTGACCAGCAGCGAGATCATCAAGCGCATCCAGTATTCCAAAGCGCCTGGCCGCTATGAATACCGTCTGACCGAACGCGGGCTCGAGCTTTATCTGGTCATGCTGGCGA
The DNA here is from genome assembly GCA_964609325.1 of uncultured Novosphingobium sp. Taxonomy (GTDB): domain Bacteria; phylum Pseudomonadota; class Alphaproteobacteria; order Sphingomonadales; family Sphingomonadaceae; genus Novosphingobium. The sequence continues at coordinate 1,649 of CAZSTP010000346.1, forward strand.
TGCTGCGTTTTGGCGATGATCATCTGGCAGGAGGTAAGCGGCCTCCACTCACACTTGTGCATGCCCCATGCGGCCATCAATGCCGCACGGAAACGATCTGTTCGTATTGCCGCAAACCGGTTGATCCCTTGGATGTGACCTATCGCGATGGACCGGGGGCAGGCTGGTCGGTGGCTCGGGTTGAACGGCAGCGCCGAAGGACAAGCGGCGTCGATGCATTTGAACGCGGACGTCCCTCCTCGGTCTCGCGGACACTCGGCATTCTGGCAGATCGCTGGACATTTCTCGTCTTGCGCGAACTGTTCTTCGGGGTTCGCCGTTTTGACGGGTTCAGTACGCGCCTGGGCATAGCGCCAAATATCCTGACTGACCGGCTGAACCGCCTTGTCGAACAGAACATTTTGCGCCGTGAGCGTTATCAGGAATCGCCCGCACGGTTTGAATATCGTCTGACCGCAGTGGGCCGTGATCTTTACTCCACCTTCATCCAGATGCTGCGCTGGGGCGATCGCTGGCTGGGCTTCCCGCCACCTTTGATCCTCCAACACAAAATTTGCGGGCATGATTTTGACGCCTTAATCGCCTGCGAGCATTGCGGAGAGGCGATTGGCCCGCGTGATATGCGCTATCATTTGAACTATCCGCGCCTGCGGGGCGATCATCCGCCAGCCTTGCTTTCAGCCGAAGGTGATGCAGGCGCCGGCTGACGATGCGATCGAATTGCCGGTAAAAAACTGGTAAACCATCTATATTTCGACGTACAGTGATGCCGCATGCCACCTGCATGCCATTTTGCCCGTCCCGCCTGCTCGACGCACTGGGAGGAAATCGACACATGCGGCCGCTCCGTTATCCGCGGCTCCGTAGATGTGCATACGCGTTACGATGGCCAGGCCGTCTGGTCCGCAGAACTCGCGCCTTCATCTTTGAATGGGGTGTCGCAGCCCCCGTTCAACACGCTTGGTCGCAAATCGCGCTAGGTGTTCCCGCTAAATGATCCGCCAAAACCGGCTTTGTCGTGATGGCAGAAGCGCGTGGCGTAACCCCGGGAGACGTGGCCTACGAGCGCTTCCTCAAAACCGATGGT
>CAZSTP010000347.1:0-2735 GCA_964609325.1 uncultured Novosphingobium sp.
GACACGAACGGATTGGTTGGTTTCAAGTTCGACATTCTGGTTCTAAGGGAAGCGCATGACGCTTCCCCTCGCCCTCTCCATCGGTGATCCAGCAGGCATCGGTCCCGAGCTTGCCGCAGCCGCATGGGGCATGCGCAAGGCCGAGCAATTGCCGCCGTTTTTCGTGGTCGGCTCGGCCCGTCTTGTCGAAGCGGCTGCGCGCCGTCGCGGTCTGGAAACGCCGATCTGCGCGGTCAAATCGCCCGATGAAGTTGCCGGATGCTTCGACGACGCCCTGCCAGTGCTGGACATTGGCGATATGGATTACACCCCCGGCGAACCGTGTGACGCAGGCGCAACGCTGGCGCTCAATGCCCTCTCCGCTGCCACCGGCCTTGTCCGTTCAGGCGCGGCATCGGCGCTCGTCACCGGCCCTGTTGCCAAAAGCCGTCTGGCGCGCATCGGCTTTGATTACCCCGGCCAGACCGAATACGTCGCGCAGGCTTGCGGCGTCTCGCCTGAAAACGCGGTGATGATGCTGGCGGGCCCGAGCTTGCGGGTCGTGCCGATCACAGTCCATGTGGCCTTGCGCGATGTGCCCGATTTGCTGTCCATCGAACTGATCCGCAACCGCGCCGCGATCACCGCCTCCGCGCTTATCCGCGATTATGGCATCGCCACCCCCCGCCTTGCCGTGGCCGGCCTCAATCCTCATGCAGGCGAAGATGGCCGGATGGGCTATGAGGACGTAAACATTGTCGCGCCTGCGGTCGCCTTGCTGCGCGAAGCGGGCATCAACGCCTTCGGCCCGCTTCCGCCCGACACGATGTTCCACGCAGAAGCCCGCGCAGGCTATGACGTGGCGATCTGCATGTATCACGATCAGGCGCTGATCCCGATGAAAGCGCTGGATTTCGATCAAGGCGTCAACGTCACGCTGGGCCTGCCGATCATCCGCACCTCACCCGATCACGGCACCGCATTCGCTATCGCCGGCACCAGCACCGCGCGCGTCGGGCCGACCGTGGCCGCGTTGCGCATGGCGGGCGAATGCGCGCAGCGGAGAGCAGGACAATGACCGATAACCTCCCCCCCTTGCGCGACGTCGTAAACCGCCACGGCTTGATCGCCACCAAGGCGCTGGGCCAGAACTTCCTGTTCGATGAACAATTGCTCAGCCGTATTGCCACGGTTCCGGGCAAGCTGAAGGGTGAGAATGTCCTCGAAGTCGGTCCCGGCCCCGGCGGCCTGACGCGTGCCTTGCTGCGCGCAGGGGCAAATGTCACCGCGATCGAGATGGACAAGCGCTGCCTGCCCGCGCTTGCCGAATTGTCTGAAGCCTTCCCCGGCCAGCTCACCGTGATTCAGGGGGACGCCACCAGGATCGCGCCGGAAACGCTGTTTGACGGGCCGTGGCATGTCGCGGCGAACCTGCCCTACAATGTCGGCACGATGCTGTTCACCGGCTGGCTTTCAGGCCAATCGTGGCCACCGCAGTGGAAATCGCTGACGCTGATGTTCCAGCAGGAAGTGGCCGAACGCATCATCGCCGCCCCCGGGTCTGATGCCTATGGCCGCTTGGCGGTGTTGGCGCAGTGGCGCTCTACCCCACGCATCGCGATGAAAGTGCACCGCAGCGCCTTCACCCCGCCCCCCAAAGTTATGTCCGCCATCATCCACGTAGAGCCTGCCGCGATGCCCGAAGGCATCTCTGCGCGCATGCTCGAACGGGTGACCGAAGCCGCCTTCGGCCAGCGCCGCAAAATGCTCCGCCAGTCTTTGAAGGGCCTGCCGGGCGCGATTGATGCGCTCGAAGTGCTGGGCATTGATAGCCAGCGCCGCGCGGAAACTTTGGATGTGGCAGAGTTTGTCAGCATCGCGCGGGTGCTGACGAAGTAAGGCTGGTTCGCGCAGAGATCGCAAAGTTCCGCAGAGATCGACCACTCGGCCGCAGGCCATTGTTTTTATTGAACAGCACCGGGATTGAAAGCCGCGTTGCCGCAAGACCATCCTCTTTGCGTCCCCTGCGATCTCTGCGCGAAACAAAAAGACGGGCCCGAAGGCCCGCCCTCTCAAAACCTCAAGCCGGTTCAGCCACTTTCGCCAAAGCCGCCTTCTTCTTCAAACGCCACGCGTGCAGCAGGGGTTCGGTGTAGCCGTTGGGCTGTTCAATCCCGTTGAACACCAGATCGCAAGCCGCGCGGAAGGCAAAGCTTTCCTCCCATCGTCCGGCCATCGGTTCATAAAGCGGATCGCCCGCATTCTGCGCATCAACCTTCACCGCCATGCGTTTCAGGCTGTCCATCACTTGCGCGTTTGTGGCCACGCCATGCAGCAGCCAGTTGGCCATGTGCTGGCTGGAAATGCGCAGCGTCGCGCGGTCTTCCATCAGGCCTACATCGTTGATGTCGGGCACTTTTGAACAGCCCACGCCCTGATCGATCCAGCGCACGACATAGCCCAGCAGCCCTTGCGCGTTGTTGTCCAGTTCCTCGGCCACTTCGGCTTCCGACCAGTTGGTACCCTCGGCCAGCGGGACCGCCAGCAGAGCGTCCAGACCCGGCGTCGCCTCTTGCGCTACCGATTTCTGCACGTCGAAAACATTGACCTGATGATAGTGCATCGCGTGCAGCGTTGCCGCCGTTGGCGATGGCACCCATGCCGTGTTCGCGCCGGTGCGGGGATGCGCGATCTTCTGCTCCATCATGTCGTGCATCATGTCGGGCGCGGCCCACATGCCCTTGCCGATCTGCGCC
>CAZSTP010000348.1:0-2729 GCA_964609325.1 uncultured Novosphingobium sp.
GGGGCAATTCTCGCTCGATGGTGGCGAGGGTCTTTCCGGTTTGTCGCAAGGCAGCGTCAACGTGGATACCGGGATGTCGGCGCGCACCGAACTGTCTCGGGCGGTGGCAATCGGCAAGAAGGCACCTCTGGTCGTTACGCCCTATGGCTTTGCGGCCTATGGTACTGGCCGGTTGAGCGAGCCGACCGTGTTCGAAGCCCGCAGCCGCGAGGGTTGGTCTGCCGGTGGAGGTGCGCGGGTGCTGCTGAACCCCGGCTTTGGCGGCGTGACCGGCTATGGCGCGGTCGAAGTCAGCCGCAACCATGTTTCGACAGTGCCAAGAGACACCACCCGCGTGGTCGCCAGCCTGTCGTTCCGGGTCTAAAGGACGACTGCGCCTTGCTGGTTCAATTCGCGCCGGCGCCAGAACGCAGCTTCCTCGTGCTGGTTGAACAGATCGGGCGGGATCGTCAGCGGACGCGGTGCCGCTTCCAGTTTCGGGCGCACGTGGTGCAGCCCCGGCAGACCGATCTGCGTGTCATATTCGGGGGTATCAAACGCCAGGTTATCGAAATCGTGGGCAAACAGTTCCTCGCCCAGTTCTGCGTATAATGCGGTAATGATCGCTTGCGGATTGGCGGTCAGGCGTTCGTAATCGATCACGATCAGCGCCGGGGCCAGTTCGCTGAACCATGCCTCGCGCATCAGGCTCCATGGTTGGCCGATCAGCCCTTTTTCGGCATTGAGCAGATAACTGGCCCGCTGGTAGACTGATGATCCGGCAGGCAGCCCTGCAAACAACGCACTTTGTTGCAGAGGATTGGCGCGCGCCAGCCGTTCGATGCTGTCGATGATCCAGCCGACATGGCGCACGCAGCAGATCACACGCGCGTCCGGGTAAAGCGCGCGAAGGATCGCCAGCTTGCCCGTCCACAACCGGTTGCTGTCAAAAGCCACACCATCCGGTGCTGGCCGGTGATAGCCATCGACAAGACTGCGCAGCACCCCGGCGCGGCGTTCGTCGTCGAAGAAGGTGGCAAATTCACCTGCGCCCATGACCGGCAACACACCGTTGAACATGCCTTGCACCGGACTGACCACCCCTGCCGCAAAGCGCGGGTTCTGCGCCAGCAATGCGCTGAGCAGTGTCGAGCCGGACCGGGGTAGACCCGAAATGAAATGGACTGGTGACCGGTTCACGCAAGTCCCCCTCTGGCTGTCATCGCGATGCTTTCCTCTGTGCTGCGCCTTGCGGCCCCGCCGACAAAAAGCGGGCCGGTTGTCCCATAGGTACACGAATACGAGGGAAAGCCTCTGTTTTGAAACCAGAAAAATTAATTTTAAGTTAACAGATTTCCCATCTGGCAAAACAGGGACATAGGAAAGATACTTAGGGTTACACACATTTTTTGCGAGTCGCAGATAGGTTTTGGGGGATTTCAAGACGGTAAACCGTTCGTGTGAATAGATTTTTTCGCACGGAAATGGATGCACCTGAACTGGCTTAAGCCCCGGTCGGAAACGGCTGCTGCATCCCGGTGCAGTGGCTGAAATGGTTAATGCTTTTTGGTGGGCACGCCTGCCGATCAATGCCCTTGTTTGTGAATACGTCTGTCTACGAACCCCGCACCCGGAGCTTGCCTCAATGACCAACCGTCCCCTCCGCCGCAGCCTTGGCCTCTCGGGCAGCACCATCGCGATGCTGGCAGGCGGGCACGTAGCACCGGCGCTGGCGCAGGATGCACCTGCTTCGGCGATGCCGACTGCGGGCAGCGTGGTGAGCGGGAACGTGGCACTGCCATCGCCGGTGTTCGGCAACCAGACGGTCACCCAGACGAGCGAGCGAGCGGTGATCAACTGGGGCAGCTTCAATGTGGGTACGGGCCAGACGCTGACCTTCGCGCAGCCGAGCGTGAATTCAGCCACGCTGAACAGGGTAACGGGCGATACCACCTCGACCATTGCGGGCACGGTCAATGCCACCGGAAGCGTGTTCCTCGTCAACCCCAACGGCATCCAGATCACTGCGTCGGGCGCGGTCAATGTCGGGCGCGGGTTTGTGGCATCGACGCTGGATATCAACGACGCCGACTTCATGAGCGGGCAGGGCACGTTTACGGGCAATGGCGGCCTTGTCAGCAACAGCGGGACGATCACCGTTACCGGCAGTGGCGGTTTCGTCGGTCTGCTTGGCGGGCAGGTCAACCATACCGGCCTGATCGCCGCACCGGCAGGTCAGGTTACCATCGGCGCGGTGACCAAGGCGACGCTTGACCTTAACGGCGGCGGGTTCCTCAGCATCGCCCTGCCCGATGCGGCACGGGTGAATGCCGATGGCACGGCTGCGCTGGTCAGCACGGCAGATGCGCAGAACGCGGTGCGCAACATCGTCAACCTGCCGGGCAGTGTTGCGGCACAAAGCGCGGCTGGCAACAACGGCGATGTCACGCTTTCGGGCACGGTCGATGTTTCGAACGACAGCGGCAACGCGGGTACGATCATGGCCATCGGCAACGCGATGACCGCGAAAGGCACGCTGCTGGCGCGCGCCACCGGCACAAGCGGCGATGGCGGCTTTATTGAAACATCGGGCAACACGGTCGATTTCGCAGGGCTGACGGTCAAATCAGCCGCCAGCAACGGCAAGCTTGGCACGTGGCTGATAGACCCGATCGACATCACGGTCGATGCGGCGGCGGCAGCAACCATCAGCAGCGCTCTTGAAGACAACAACGTCGCTTTGCTCACGA
>CAZSTP010000349.1:0-2727 GCA_964609325.1 uncultured Novosphingobium sp.
CGAAGTCCTGCCCGCACAGATTGCGGCAGACTTGGCGAAGTTGGGGTTGGTTTAGGCCGTTCTGACTTTACACCGGCCTTCAAAAGGTCCCGTTCGGGTAGAGCCCTTCGATACACTCAGGATAAACTTCGGCCTTTAAGGCTGAAGTCCAGACACGAGCCAAGGCCGCGCTTGCTGCCGGTGACGATGAACTTGTCGCTGCCGAAATGCGCGCCTGTTATGCCTGCATACGTCCATCATTGACTCGGACCGGCGAAAACAGTCAAATGGATGTCCAATGTGCGCAAGGGGGCAAATGTGCAATTCCGTTCAACCATTTTCGTATTGACCACCGGACTCCTGCTGTCCGCTTGTGGCCAAACAGATGTGACGTGCGGCGATGTGACGTCCAAAAGTGCCTTGGAAACTGCCATTCGGGAATCGCTCGAAAAAACCGCGATTGAACGGGCAAAGCCAGAGACTGGAACCGCAATCATCAGCAATTCCGCGATCCGGGCCTCGATAGCAAAGATAAAACTCGTTATTGAGAATGTGCGGACGACAAAGGAAGATCCCGATAGCACCAAACGGTTCTGCACAGGCTCATTAAAAATTGTATTTTCACCCGAGACATTTGCAGATGCCAATCGCGCAAGAGAACTTGCCGGATTGACGTCGGTCGAAGAATTGACGGACAGCGTCGATGTCGAAAAGGGCGCAGATTACCTTAAAAGTGATCTTGATTACAATGTTCAACCAACCGACGATGGCGAGAAGGTCTTTGCCGAATTTGAGGATGCAGCCGGTAAATTGAGCGTTTTCGGTGAAATCGTTGCCGCATCTTTGTTAAAGGGTGTGGTCGAAAAGCAAGTTCGCCAGCAAGAAGAGCAAGAAAAGCAATCGCAGCAAGAGCAGGAAGCGGCATTGTCCGCCGTGCGTTCGGCAAACGTCGAGCAAGCCAACTTGGTGCGTCAGTCAGCCGAGCAGGCGCTGGCAGTCGCTTGGAAGTCCTTGGAACCTGGAATGCGTCAAAGGCTTCTCCCGCAGCAAAGAGCGTGGATCAAACAAAAAGAAGCGTCATGCAAAATGAGGGCGATCCAAGGCGCCACCGATCCGCTTGAGCAAAGAACCCTTCAGTTCCAGTGTGAAGGGGAAATGGCGAACAGCCGGGCATCAGAACTGCAAAGATTTATCGGCTATTCCAATTCACCTGAGTTGGGCGAAGTGCCTGCAATGCGATGATTGAATCGTCGCGTTAAAGCAGAGTTCCCGCGACAGGGTATCCGTGCGCAAAGTGTCTCGACTTCGGCCTGAAAGGCCGAAGTTTATCCCGAATGTATCGAAGGGCTCGACACGAACGGAGGCAGACATGGGTGAAATGATCACGATCCCGCTGGGTGAATATCAGGCGCTGCGCCACGCCGCCGGGGAACTGGACGATCTGCGCGCTTTTGACCGGGCCAAGGCTGCACTTGCCGCGGGTGACGATGAACTGGTCCCTGCCGAAACGCTCAAGCGGTTGCTGGCAGGTGAAAACCCCTTGCGCGTCTGGCGCGAATTGCGCGGGCTAACCCAATCGGGCCTCGCCAGCACATCAGGCGTAAACCGCGTCCAGATAGCCGACATCGAAGCAGGCCGCCCCAATGGCTCACTCGAAACCGCACGCAAGTTGGCTCAGGCGCTGCAAATTGCGATTGATGATTTGGTTTGAGCTTGGCTGACGGGCGTGAAGTGCGCTGAATACCAGAAGGTGAAAGCTAGAAATTTTTGAATTCTAGAACCTGTCACTGTAATTTTGGAACTGCCTTATCGCCTCCTCTGCACGTTTGGCATCTACCTCCTCACCGGAAGGGTCGATAAACTTACCAATCGTTTCGTCGATCTTGGAGTGACAAGCCAAAACATAATTCTTTCTAACGGCAGGGAGCGGAAATTGGCTACCAGCACTCCAAAAGCTGTCTTCGGTGTGAGGCTCTCCTAAATAGTCATGATACTCAATGAACATTCGAGCTACGATGTTAAGACTTTCGATCATCCCACCAGTCCCGCACTCAATCGTTATAGGCTCCCGCCCTTGTGGGCTTATAATGGTTTTCTCGGCTCGATCACTAATGCATTTCCATTCGCCCGATTGAAACTTAGCCTTTTTCCTAATCACGGTCGCGGTAGTTGCTCCACTATTGTACAAGGTGATTTCTAAGCGGATGTTATTCAAATCACCATCTCGCCACACTTCAATGTTCGCAGACTCCGCCGATACATAAGCACGCAATTGCCTATAAGAGGTGTCCTGGGCAATCTCATTGGCGGTTTGGGTTGCCCGCACAGCGTCGAGCGTAGCATCAGCCGCTTTTGCAGCTTGATCAGATCCCGCCTTGGTATAAACCGCAGCTTCTTTGGCCCAATGAGCTGCTCGCCAAGCAGCAAACAAAGTGCCGCCACCAATGAACAGCCCAAACACGCTCAACACAACCATCCAAAGCGACCAAAAAGCGGATTGAGTAGCGGCGTCTGCGGATTTCCATTGGGCGCACAAGTCGCTTCGGCGATCATCCTTGGTGGGACTGCAGCCGGGATCTGAAGCAGCTGCTGTCGGTATCTTCTCGACGGTCGCAGCAATACGAGCAAGTTGATCCCCAACATGTTTATTCGCTTCGGATTGGTCCGACTTTGGTACTTGGCTATGTCCTAAACTAGCCATTGTTAATGCAATCGCAGCAACGATGATCCGAGGGCTTCCAAACATTA
>CAZSTP010000350.1:0-2726 GCA_964609325.1 uncultured Novosphingobium sp.
AAGCCGCGCTCCTACGGCAATTCGATCCACGAAGCTGCCTATCTTGCACGCAATATCTAAAGGGGATGTTTGATGCTTGATTGGTTAACTGATGATCAGCGCGCGCTTCGCGACATGGCCGAGGCCTTTGCGCGCAAGGAAATCGAACCGATTGCCAACCAGATCGATCTGGATGAGCACACACCGGATTCGCTGGTGCGCAAAGCTGCGGAGCTGGGGCTGTACGGGCTTTATACTTCGCAGGATTACGGCGGTTCGGGCGCTGATCTGGTGTCAGTCTGTCTGGTAAGCGAGGAACTGGCCAAGGCCAGCCCTGCCTTTGCCGGCATGTTGACGGTGCAGATGGTCCTTTGCCCAAAGGCGGTCGAAATCCTTGGCACAGAAGAGCAGAAGCAGCGCATTCTGCCTGCCAGCGCATCGGGCGAACGGCTGTTGGCCTATTCGCAGAGCGAGCCTGCGGGCGCGGCCAATATCGGCAGCCACCTGACCAAGATCATCCCCGATGCTGGTGCCAACGACGGCTACCGGCTTGATGGTTCGAAGCTTTATTGCACGCAAGGCACGGCCATGACCTGGCTGGTCATGGGCAAGACCCGTGCGCGCGATGGTGCAGAAGGTTATGGCTGCGTGATTGTCGAGCGTGACGATCCCGGCTTTGAAATTGCGCCGCATGAAAACAAGCTTGGCTGGCGTGGCACCAACACCGGTTCGATTGCGTTCAATAACGTCCGCATTGATGAGGACGATATTCTGGGTGATTTGCTGAAGGGCGGCTTTTCCCATCGCGCGGCCAATCACGCCAACCTGCTGGCGCACGTTGCCACGTCGATCGGCTGTGCGCAGGGCCTGTTCGACAAGACGATCGAATACGTCAAGGACCGGACGCTTTACGGCAAGGCCATGTCCGAACTGCAGCCGCTGGGCTATTGGCTGGCCGAATGTCATGCCAAGATCACCGCTTGCCGTGCGCTGCTTTATGATACCGTACGCCAGTTCGAAGCGGGCACGGTTTCGCCCGAAGCGGGCAATATCTGCAAGGCCTTTATCGGGGAAACCTGCTTCGATGTCTGCGTCAAGCTGGTGCAGATGTGGGGCGGCAGCGGCATCATGAATTCAACCGGCGTCAACCGCTATATGCGCGATGCGCGCGCCAAGTGCGTTGCCGAAGGTGCCACCGAAATGCATTATGCCATCATTGCAAACCAGCTATTGCATGGACAACCAACGCTGGTGCCTTCGAACATCGTGAAGGCAGCCAGCGCATAAGCAACACTGGGTCCGGGGAGATGAACTATGGTGCGCATCATCAAATGGGCAGGGTTCATCATCCTCGGTCTGGTTGCCATCGTTTGCCTGCTGGCATTGTGGCTGGTGGGGCCGGGCAATATCGGCCGGATGGCGTTCGGTTGGGGCATCACTTATGATGCCGAAGCACCAAAGCTGCCCAAATTTTCGCAACCTGCCATCCTGATATTCTCCAAGACCAACGGCTTTCGCGATAGCGCGCAGATTGCTGCAGCCAATGCCGCTGTGGAACAGATTGCCCGTGAAAAGGGCTTGGCCAGCTTTACCACACAGAACGCAGCCGTTTTCAACGACAGCCAGTTGGCGCAGTTCAACGCGGTGGTCTGGAACAGCGTCAGCGGTGATGTGCTGACGCGCGAACAACGCAGCGCGTTCCAGAAATGGCTGGCAGCAGGGCACGGCTTTGTCGGCTTGCATGGATCAGGCGGCGATCCGTCGTACAAGTGGCGCTGGTATGTCGATGAACTGATCGGCACACAATTCATTGGCCACACGCTCTCGCCGCAGATTCAATCGGCGCGGCTCAACGTGGAAAACCGCACCCATCCGGCCACGCGCCATCTGGATGCCCAATGGCAGCGCGAAGATGAATGGTACAGTTTCGCCAGCAGTCCGCGTGCCAAGGGCTACACCGTTCTCGTCAGCATTGACGAGGCGTCCTACAGCCCGCACGAACGTATTCCGCTGATGCTGGACCGCGATCTGAGCATGGGGGGTGATCATCCGATGGTCTGGACGCATTGCGTGGGCCAAGGCCGCGCGTTCTATTCTGCGTTGGGACACCGCGCCAAGGATTATTCCGAACCGCGCCACGTGGCGATGATTGCAGGCGCCATCGCCTGGGCGACGGGGCTGGAAGGCACTGCCTGCGAAAAAGCCGCAGCGCAGTAACGCAAACCTGCCGCCGTTCGCTTATCCAGCCATCAAAGGCCAAGCACCCGTGCAGCGTTGTCGTGCAGGAACTTGGGCCAGACGTCGTCCTTGAACGGCACGTCGTCCATCTCGGTGAAAATGCGATCAAGGGTCAGGCCCATCGGGAAATAGCCCGCATAGATGATCTTTTCCGACCCGCGCGTATTGGCAAAGCGGATGATCTCTTCGGGCCAGTATTTGGGGGCAAAGGCGCTGGTCGAATAATAGAGGTTCGGCCATTTCAGCAGCAGTTTTACCGCAAGCTCGACCCATGGTTCAGCGCCGTGACGCATGACGAACTTCAGTTCTGGAAAGTCGTAGCAGACTTCGTCGATCAGTTCGATCTTCTGTGCAGCCAGCGGAATGCGTGGTCCCGGAACGCCGGTTGTGCAGAAAACCGGAATGTTCAATTCGCAGCATTTTGCGTAGATCGGATACCAGTGCTTGTCGTTGATCGGGCAGGGCGGGTTCTGCCCGGCCGGAAACATCGACACGCCCTTGAGGCCGTA
>CAZSTP010000351.1:0-2714 GCA_964609325.1 uncultured Novosphingobium sp.
TCGTGAATTGAATGACGCTGTCGATGCCGCGATGGTGCTGTTTTCAGCCCATGGTATCAAACCGCAGGACCGGATTGCCGGATCGCTTGCCAACTGTTGCGATCTGGTTGTCGCGTTTCTGGCGGCACAGCGGCTTGGCGCGATATGGGTCGGGATCAACCGCGTGCTATCCACGCCGGAAAAGCTGCATATTCTGGGCCATGCCGGGGTCTCGCTGCTGATCCTTGATACGGCAGGAGCCGAGGCGCTCGGCGATGCGCTTTCCGGTTTGCCGATGCTCCGTACGGTTCTGGTTATTGATGATGCCTTGCGCGATGGCGGATGGCCAGCCGTATTTGCCGGTGCGCCTGCCCGGCAGGTGGCGCGGGCCCGGATCGATCCCTTTGCGCCTGCAGTGATTATGTACACCAGCGGCACCACGGGCACGCCCAAAGGCGTTGTCCATAGCCAGCACAATATGGTTACGCTGTGCGCAAGCGCGGCCGCTGCAAGGATCATGTATCCCGATGCCAGGCGCGGCGTTGTTTTGCCGCTGACCATAACCAATGTCATGATTCTGGGCCCGCTGATCGCATTCTGGAACGGGCGGTCTTGCAGTTGCGGCCAATCGACCAAGATCGGCGCGATCATGGATTGGGTCCGGGCCGAGCAGATCGGCACATTCGCAGCCGTTCCGACAATGGTCTATGATTTGCTGCAGGGCGATTACGATCTTCCCGATTATCTGGTCGTGGGGGCAGGTGGCGCACCATTGCCGATGCCGATCCGCAAGGCCTTCAGGGAACGCTACGGCTATCCGCTGGGCGGGACTTATGGCCTGACCGAAGCACCAACGGTGGTGACCGAAACGCGCGGGATCGAACCGCCGGCAGGTTCAAGCGGTCTGGCGCTGCCGCACCTGAAGGTTACTGTCTGCGATCCCGAGGGCGCGCAAGTACCCACTGGCGAAATCGGTGAAGTCTGCATTTCGGCTGCCGAAGAGGGCGATTGGGCAGGGGTCTATACGCCGGCACTGGGCTACTGGATGGAGCCGGAAAAGACCGCTGCCTTGTTGCGCGGCGGGGTATTGCACACCGGCGATATGGGCCGGTTGGACGAAGGCGGCTGGCTTTACATGGCCGATCGCAGTTCGGAACTGATTTTGCGGGGCGGGTCCAATGTCTACCCTGGCGAGATCGAAATCGCGCTTTACGATCACCCCGGTGTTGCGGCCTGTGCCGTGATCGGGCGGCCGGATCTGCGGCTGGGCATGCGCACTGTGGCCTTTGTCCAGCCGGCTGCCTCCCATACCGATCACGAGGCATTGCGCGAAGCACTGGTTACGGTCTGCAAGGGATCTCTGGCGCGATACAAAATGCCCGATGAATGGGTTTTTGTCGAAAGCTTCCCGCGCAATGCGATGGGCAAGATTGTAAAACCTGCTTTGAAAGACTTGTTGCCGCCGGATGGGCATGACCTTTAATCCGGGGCATGCATCCCGCTTCACACCATCCAGAGGTTAGCCCGATGACATATGCACCATTGCCGACTTTCCAGCGCCTGAAAGGCCAGACCGCGATTGTTACCGGCGCGGGATCGTTAGGCGATGGCGTAGGGACCGGCAAAGCGATCGCGCTGCTGTTTGCGGCAGAGGGCGCGCGTGTTGCACTGGTCGATCTTGACCGTGATCGTGCCGAGGAAACCCGCAGCATGATTGTCGATGCCGGTGGCGAGGCGATCGTCGTTTCGGGCGATGTTACCAGTCCCGAAAGCTGCAAGGCGATTGTTGCGGAATGCACCGCATGGCTGGGATCGCTCGACATTCTGGTGAACAACGTCGGCATGGGCTCTGGCACCGGACGGCTTGAAGATCTTGACTTCGCGGTTTGGTCCAAGGGCATAGACATCAACCTGAACAGCGCATTCCTGATGACACAGGCCTGCGTCCCGCATTTGCTGGCAGGGCAGGGTAAAGCCGTGGTGAACATCACCTCGATCGCCGGAATGCGCGCGCACGGGATTGCAGGCAGCTACGGTTCGGCCAAAGCGGCGATGATCCATTTCACCAAAGAGATTGCGGTGATGTATGGTGCCGAAGGCCTGCGCGCCAATGTGGTCGCGCCGGGCCATATCATGACGCCATTGGTGGAAAGGTTTTCCTCGCCCGATGCACGGGAAATGCGCCGCCGGATCGCGCCGCTTTCAGGGGTCGAAGGCAATGCCTGGGATATTGCCTATGCGACGCTGTTTCTGGCCAGCCCCGAAGCCCGTTTCATCACCGGCATGTGCCTGCCGGTCGATGGCGGCGTAACAGGCATTGCGCCGTTGGCCGCTTATGAAAGGATCGTGGGCAATTCCATGACGCGTTGAGCGCCGGCACCGCGCCGCACAACCGGTGCAGCGCGGTGCAATCTCACGTCATCTGGTTCTAGCGCGGCAACGCCCGTTCGGCTTCGGTAAGGCTTGCGATCTCTGCCATGTCGGGGATCTTGCATGCTTCTGCATATTCCGCACGCAAGCGGCGGACCAGCGCGGCAACGGTTGGAATATCGTGAATCAGGTCAATCCCCTGACCTGCCGACCACAAGGTTTTCCAGGGTTTGGCCCCTTCGGGCAAATGATCGTGACGCACGCCCTTACCGCCCGGATCAGGCAGATTGTCCGGATCAAGTCCGACGAGTGCCATCGAGCTTTTCAGCCAGTTGGCCGCCACGCCTGCGATTTTAGGGGTATAC
>CAZSTP010000352.1:0-2700 GCA_964609325.1 uncultured Novosphingobium sp.
GCGTGCGCAAGCTCTACCGCTTCCGCCGCGTGGAAATGCCGGTGTTTGAAAAGACGGCGGTGTTTTCGCGTTCTTTGGGCGAGACGACGGACGTTGTTTCGAAGGAAATGTACAGCTTCGAGGATCGCGGCGGGGAATCGCTGACGCTTCGGCCCGAATTTACCGCCGGGATCGCGCGCGCTTTCATCACCGATGGCTGGCAGCAATATGCGCCGCTGAAGGTGGCCACGCACGGGCCGCTGTTCCGCTATGAACGCCCGCAAAAGGGCCGCTACCGCCAGTTCCACCAGATCGACGCCGAGATCATCGGCGCGGGTGAACCTCAGGCGGATGTGGAACTGCTGGTCATGGCCGACCAGTTGCTCAAGGAACTGGGCATTGCGGACGGGGTGACGCTGCAACTCAACACGCTGGGCGATGGGGCCAGCCGCGATGCATGGCGCGCCGCGCTGATCGAATATTTCCGCGCCCATGCTACGGAATTGTCCGAAGATTCGCAGGACCGGCTGGAACGCAACCCCTTGCGCATCCTCGATTCCAAAGACCCGCGCGACAAGGTGTTCGTGGCCGATGCGCCGAAGATCGACGATTATCTGAGCGATGAGGCGCAGGACTTTTTTGGCAAAGTGAAGAGCGGACTGGATGCCGCCGGGGTCAAGTATGATCGCTCAGAGTCACTGGTGCGCGGTCTCGATTACTACCGCCACACCGCGTTCGAATTCGTCACCGACCGGCTGGGCGCGCAAGGCACCGTATTGGGCGGTGGGCGCTATGACGGGCTGATGGAAGCGCTGGGCGGGCCTGCTACGCCTGCAGTCGGCTGGGCTGCGGGGATCGAGCGGTTGGCGATGTTGGTGGGAGCGCGGGACGAAGCGAAGACTGATGCAATCGTGGTTGTCGAGGATGATAGTCGGATAAGCGATGCAATCAGACTGACTCGCCGACTTCGCGAAGCTGGTTTTTCTGCGGATGTCATCTCGACTGGGTCACCTCGCAAACGGTTTGACAAGGCTGCGAAGATGCCTGCCCATACTTTGATTTCGTTCACGATGTCATCCGATGGTCCTTCACGCCGCATTCGTGGTGACGGCGGAGAAATCGCGACGAAAGTCGAAAGTCTGGTGCTTGCCGGTGAGTAGGCGAGGAAATACTCCCTCAAAAGTCACCCTGAACTTGTTTCAGGGTCCATTTCTCCCCGCGCACCTTCGTTGCCTGTGGAGGGATGGATGCTGAAACGCGTTCAGCATGACGGCGCTCTGCTATCGTCCGGCACAACCAGCCCCTCCCCCTTGAGGGGGAGGCTGGGTGGGGGTGTGCCCACGCCAGTGTTGACGCACGGCTTCGCCGCGCTCCCCCAGCCCCTCCCCGACGGGGAGGGAGGCAAATGAGCGTATCCGACACCCGCCTTGGCCACATCACGCACCGCTTTGCCGAGCTTGAAGCGCGGCTGGGTTCGGGCACGTTGGAGGGCGCGGATTTCATTGCCGCCAGCCGCGATTATGCCGAGCTCGAACCCGTCGCCCGCATCGCGCAGGAAATCGCGGCGATGCGCGAGGAAATCACCAGCCTTGCCGCGCTGGATGATCCCGACATGCGCGAACTGGCCGAGGAAGAGCTGGCGCGGATCAACGCCGAACTGCCGGAAGCCGAACACCGCCTTGCCATTGCCATGCTGCCGCGCGATTCGGCGGACAGCCGCCCCGCCATGCTCGAAATCCGTGCAGGCACCGGCGGCGATGAAGCCGCGCTCTTCGCCGCCGATCTGTTCCGCATGTATGAAAAGTATGCCGCCGAGCAAGGCTGGCGGGTGGAAGTCGTGTCGGTCAACGCCAATGACATCGGCGGTTACAAGGAAGTAGTCGCCAACGTTGCGGGCAATGGCGTGTTTGCCAAGCTGAAGTTCGAGAGCGGCGTACACCGCGTGCAGCGTGTGCCGGTGACCGAATCAGGCGGGCGCATCCACACTTCTGCGGCGACCGTCGCCGTTCTGCCCGAGCCGGACGAGGTCGACGTGCGGATCGAGGACAAAGATCTGAAGATCGACGTCTATCGTGCCAGCGGTGCGGGCGGTCAGCACGTGAACACCACCGATTCGGCAGTGCGCATCACCCACTTGCCCACCGGCACGGTCGTTACCTGTCAGGACGGGCGCAGCCAGCACAAGAACAAGGACAAAGCGATGCAGGTGCTGCGCGCGCGCCTGTTCGAAGCGCAGCGCGATGCCGCACAAGGCGAGGAGGCCGAAGCGCGCAAGGCGATGGTCGGATCGGGCGACCGCTCAGAACGCATCCGCACCTATAACTTCCCGCAAGGCCGCGTGACCGATCATCGCATCAACCTGACGCTGCACCGCCTGCCCGAAGTGCTGGAAGGCACCGGCCTTGGCGAACTGGTCGATGCGCTGATTGCCGAGGATCAGGCCAAGCGGCTGGCTTCGATTGATGGCTGAGGTGGCGGAGGAGTGACCGTCGCCCAAGCCATTCGCGATGCCGCTGCCACGCTGGCGCAAACCAGCGATACCGCGCGGCTGGATGCCGAAGTGCTGATGGCGCATGCGCTGGGCTGTTCGCGGTCCGATGTGCTGTTGCGCCATATGCAGGCCGCAGTGCCGGAGGGCTTTGGCGCGCTGGTGGAGCGCAGGCGGGCGCATGAGCCGGTGGCCTATATCGTGGGCCATCAGGAGTTCTATGGCCTTGATCT
>CAZSTP010000353.1:0-2697 GCA_964609325.1 uncultured Novosphingobium sp.
GCGTTTTCCAGCACGCGCTGCACATAGTTGCGCGTTTCGGAAAGCGGGATGCGTTCGATCCAGTCGATCCAGTCGACGCCGCCATTGCGCGGATCGCCGTTGGCGCGCAGGAACTTGTTCACGTTGCCCGGGCCAGCGTTATAGGCGGCGACGGCCAGCGGCCACGATCCGCCATAGTAGTCCAGCATCCGCTGGAAATAGCCCGAGCCGAGCATCAGGTTATAGCCCGCATCATCGATCAGCGCCTGTGTGCTATACGATAGGCCCAGCTTTCCCGCCTGTTCGTTGGCGGTGGCGGGCATCAGTTGCATCAGGCCGCGCGCGCCCGCGTGGCTCATCGCGTTTTGCGCGAACTGGCTTTCCTGACGGCTGATCGCGTGGATCGCGGTCCATTTGCTTTCATGGCCCTGCGGCACGGGGATCAGCGGGAAGGCGATGTGCTGAAAATCAAGGTAGCCGCGCGCAGCAGCCGCCTGCCCCACGATCACGCCCAGATCGCGCCGTCCCAGATCGCGCGCCAATTGCGCTACCATCAGGTGCTGCGCTTCGCTCTGCTGCTGTTCTGCCACTTCCTTGAAGAAACGGATCGTCGTTTTCCAGTCCGCCCCCCGCGCCACTTCGCGCACGGCCAGCGTCAGCGGCTGCGAATAGAACCGGCTGCGCTCGTCGGGCGATACTTGCGCGGTGGAATCAGCCACGAACTGCGGCACCGGACGGCCCAGCCGCTCCAGCGCCAGCAGGCCATAGAACTGGTCGGCATATTGCGCCGCCATCTCGAAATAGCGCCGCGCTCCGGCCTGATCGCCCGCGCGCGCCGCCGCCTTGCCCGCCCAGTAAAAGCCCTTCGACCGCGTCCCCGGCGTCCGCGCCGCCGCGCCATAGCGCCAGAACAGCGGTGCCGCGCCCGCATAGTCACCGGTATTGAACCAGCCTTGCGTGCCGCCCAGCCACATCAGCGATGTGTAATCATCGCGCAGGTCATAAGGCGCTTGGGCAATGTCCTCGCCCGGATTGAACGCATCGTCGATCCCGGCGGCAATCCGCATCGCCGTGCGCGCATCGCCTGATGTGGCGGCTGCGCGCGCATTGATCAGCAGTTCCTCAACCCACTTTTCGCGGTCAAGCGGCTGGCGCACCAGCAGGGGCCGGTTGGCCAGCAAGGATCGCGCGGCGGCGCCTTGCCCGCTTTTGCGCAATTGCCGCGCGTATTGGAAGATAAAGCCCGGATCGCTGTTGAGCTGCTCTGCCGAAATGCCCGCCACCGCCCCAAACGGATCGCCGCCCTGCATCGCGGCAAGCCGTGCGCCGTCCACGCCTTTGCGCCCCGGGCTCACCCACACGATCTGCCGCGCGGCCTGTGCCACAGCGCCCGACCACAGCAGCGCATCCATCCGCGCATCGTGATCGTCCAGCGTAAAGCGCGGTCCCCATGTAGCGAGGATCGCGGATTCGGCAGCGTCGCTCATCGCTCCGCCGCGCCACGCCGCGCGCGCTACATCAGCCGCTTCTGGCCGTCCTTGCGCCATCAGCGCCAGCGCATATTGCGCGCGGCCCGCATTGGTCAGCGGCGGCTTGCGATCAAAGAATGCCACCAACCGGCCAAGGTCAGGTGATTCGCGCTCCAGCGCCAATTCGGCAAAGCGGCGCAGCTTTCCCTCATCGGGAAAGCCGGGATATGTCATTACGAAGTTGGCATAGTCGGCAAAGGCAAAGCGGTTGGACGATGTCAGCAGTTTCCACCGCTCCACCGCGCCCGTCATCGGCCCGCTCTGGCTGGCCACAAGGTTCGCCCGCGCCCGGTCCCAGTCCGCGCCAGCGCTGGGATCGGGGCCATTTGCGCGCACCACACTGGACGCGGCAAGCGTCTGCATCAGCACACCTGCAAGGCCCCAACGCAATAACAAGGCTTTCACGTCCATGCGGGACATACTATGGACCGGCTCCTTATCAGGCGCTGAACAGACCCCCCGTGGGTATGACACCGCATGTTCCGTTTGCGACCATGCGATAAATTGAGGGATATTGTCCATGTTTTCCGGTTCCATTCCGGCCCTTGTGACTCCTTTTCGCGATGGGGCGTTTGACGAGAAAGCTTTTCGTCGCCTCGTCGACTGGCAGATCGACAACGGCTCGTCCGCCTTGGTCCCATGCGGCACCACCGGTGAAGCCTCCACGCTGTCCAACGCCGAACACCACCGCGTGATCGAAGTATGCGTCGAACAAGTGGCAGGCCGCGTGCCCGTGATCGCGGGCTGCGGCAGCAACGATACGATGAACGCGCTGCTGCACATGAACTTTGCCCGCAAGTGCGGCGCACAGGCCGCGCTGTGCGTCGCGCCCTATTACAACCGCCCCAGCCAGGCCGGGATCATCGCGCACTTCAGCTATCTGGCCGAACACAACGATCTGCCCATCGTGCTCTATAACGTGCCCGGCCGCACCGTGACCGACATCAAGCCCGAAACCGTGTGCGAACTGGCGAGGCGTTTTCCGGCCAAGATCATCGGCATCAAGGACGCCAGCGGCGATCTGTCGCGCGTCACCGATCACCGCATGGGCATTGGCAAGCACTTCTGCCAATTGTCGGGCGATGATGAACTGGCGCTGCCCGCCAATGCCGCAGGCGCGGTCGGCTGCATCTCGGTCACCGCCAACGTCGCGCCAAAGCTCTGCGCCGAATTCCAGGCCGCCTGCGCC
>CAZSTP010000354.1:0-2691 GCA_964609325.1 uncultured Novosphingobium sp.
TCGTGCAGGAACTGGCGGCTGGTGCGGACCAGCTTGTTGATCGTTTCGATCATGTGCACGGGAATGCGGATCGTGCGCGCCTGATCCGCGATGGAACGCGTGATCGCCTGCCTGATCCACCATGTGGCGTATGTGCTGAACTTGTAGCCACGGCGGTATTCGAATTTGTCGACCGCCTTCATCAAGCCGATGTTGCCTTCCTGAATAAGATCAAGGAATTGCAAACCGCGGTTGGTGTACTTCTTGGCGATGGAAATCACGAGGCGAAGGTTGGCTTCGACCATTTCCTTCTTGGCGATGCGTGCCTCGCGCTCACCCTTCTGGACCATGTTGACGATGCGGCGGAATTCGCCCAGCGACATGCCGGTGGCCGCTGCGATGTCCGAGATTTCGGCGCGGATGCGTTCAACCGGTTCGGCTTCGTTGGTGGCAAAGGCCGCCCACTTCTTGTCGCGCGTCGCAAGGCTTTGCAGCCAGCCATCGTCCAGCTCGCGCCCGACATACATGTCGAGGAAGTCTTTGCGCGGCACCTTGTGACGTTCTGCCAAGCGCAGCATCTGGCCACCCAGCGTGGTCAGACGACGGTTGAAGGCATAGAGATTGTCGACAAGGTATTCGATTTTCGATGCGTGGAACTGAACCGATTCCACTTGCGCCGTAAGGTCTTCGCGCAGCTTGTGGTATTGCGCTTCGCGGTTGGCGGGGAAATCGTTGCCAAGGCCGAGCGCATCAAGGCGTTCGCCCTGGATCTTTTCAAAGGCGCGAAACAGCGCGGTGATTTCGGCAAAACGCTCAAGCGCGGCAGGCTTGAGCTGCGCTTCCATCTGGGCGAGGCTGAGGGTGTTGTCCTCTTCCTCTTCCTCGGCAGGACGGGCGCGGCGTTCGCGCAGCTCGTCGTCCTCGTCCTCGGCGGGCTCTTCCTCGGGCTCTTCTTCTTCCTTGAAGGTGGGGCCAGCGGTGGCCTCGCTGATTTCCGGCTCGCCCGCTTCCTCACCGTCTTCGGTAAGGGCTTCAGGCGCGGGTTCCTTGGAAAGCATTGCGTCAAGATCAAGGATCTCGCGCAGTTGCATTTCGCCAGCGTTCAGCGCTTCGGACCACTGGATAATGGCGTGGAAGGTGATCGGGCTTTCGCACAGGCCCATGATCATGGTGTCGCGACCGGCTTCGATACGCTTGGCGATGGCGATTTCGCCTTCGCGGCTGAGCAGTTCGACCGCGCCCATTTCGCGCAAGTACATGCGCACGGGATCGTCGGTGCGCTCGATCGTTTCCTTGCGCTTTTCGACGACCGGACGGTCGTCCATACCGGTTTCGGCGTCTTCGACCTCATCCGCTTCCTTGTCCTCGGGATCGGCGTTGTCTTCATCGCTTTCCACGATGTTGACGCCCATTTCCGAGATTGCGGCCATGATGTCTTCGATCTGGTCGGCAGACATCTGGTCTTGCGGAAGCGCCTCGTTCAGCTCGTCCACCGTAATGATGCCACGGCGCTTGGCGCGGGCAATCAGCTTGCGGATTGAAGCGTCGTTGAGGTCGATCAGCGGCGCATCGCCGTTATCGGTCTTTTCGTTCGAAGCCATTTAACCCCGGTACCACCATATTAAGCCGGGCCTGAATGACCCGATGTGCGTGTGTCTATAATTATAACGCAGCACGAGCACGGCCCATCTGCCCCAAATGGGCAAGCAATGCCAGCCTTCGCTGCAACAATCGTTGCTGCTCTGCAAAACTATCGTCGGAAAGCTCTGATTCAGCGCGTTTTGTAGCTTCAAGCAGCGCTTCTTCCACTGCCGGAAGTTCGACCAGCAACGATACAGCCTCGGCCAATTCCTCCGCCGCTTTATCGCTATCGCCGGTCAAAAAGCCGAATCGCATTCCGGCATAGTCCTGTGCCGACGGAGACCGAAGTCCCCGTTCGATCAATATGGGTTCTATGCCCGATGTTTCAAGCATTTGGCCGCTATCGGCCATTGTCAGAAGCGCATCGAGCAACGCTGCCCTTGCGTTATCTTCGGGCTGAAGCCGGACAAGTGATTCGGCGTGACGCGCAATCTGGTCAGGATGGCGAATCAGCCCGGCCAATACGGCGGCGAGCAAAGTCGTGCTCGGTCCGTTGCCGATCTTGAGCATCCTGGCCTTGTCATCCGCGCCCAAGGGCAGGGGGGCGGGCTTCCACGGCCCTTTGCCTTGATTGCCGCGCGCTCCTGCGCTCTGGCGCGGCTGGAAGGGCGGGCGCTCCTTGCGGGCAAAGGCCAGCTCGCCAAAGCGCTCGGTCAATTCGCGGCGGTAGAGCGATTTGATATCCGGGTGCTGGATTGTTTCGCAATGGGCGAGCAGGCGCGCCTTCAACCCTGCCTTGTCCTCGGGCGTGGCGAGGGGCAGGGCATCGCGCTCCACTTGCCACAACACGTCGACAAGGCTGCGCGCATCATCGAGCAGCGCTTCCATCGCCCGTGGCCCGTCGCGCTTTACCACATCATCAGGGTCCATGCCTTTGGGCAGGGTGGTGATGCGCAAGCTGTGGCCGGGGCGCAGCATCGGCAGGGCGCGGGTGATCGCGCGCATGGCGGCACGCTGGCCCGCCGCATCGCCATCAAAGCAGAGCGTCGGCGTTTCCACCAGACGCCACAGCCGTTCGATCTGGTGTTCGGTAAGCGCGGTGCCGAGCGGAGCCACCGCCTCGCCAATGCC
>CAZSTP010000355.1:0-2683 GCA_964609325.1 uncultured Novosphingobium sp.
GCTCCAGCCGATCTTGCGGCAGATCGTTTGCGCCACGTCGACCAGTGCTTCTTCGCGATTTTCGCGCAACACGCGTTCGAGCGTTTGCAGTTCGAATTCGCCATAGACGGCAAGGTCTGCGTCGCTGAAGCGATATGCCGCGCCGGTTGTTTGCGATTGGCCGCGCGCGGCATCGCTGACCGATAGCGCCTGCTCCAGCTTGCGCTTGGGCGCTTCGACGACCCATG
This sequence comes from uncultured Novosphingobium sp., assembly GCA_964609325.1. Classification (GTDB taxonomy): domain Bacteria; phylum Pseudomonadota; class Alphaproteobacteria; order Sphingomonadales; family Sphingomonadaceae; genus Novosphingobium. Next base: position 228 of record CAZSTP010000355.1, read on the forward strand.
TGCCCGCGATCAGATCACCGCAGCGCAAACGGTCACGGTTGAAGAACGGGAACAGCACGAAGATCAGGAACCAGATGACTCCGGCCCAACTGGCAAGACCGGCATCACCATCATCGGCCATGGCAGACACGATGAAGATGACCGGCATGAACAGTTCGATATCGCGCACCAGATTGCGCGCGATCACGGCCTCGGTGGTCAGCCGCGCGCCAGCACTTGCGCCACCACTGCCGCGCGCCGCCACGCGAATGCCGACAATGCGTTTGCCCGGGGTTGCCCCGCGCGGGCCCAGTTCAAAGAACAGGAACCATGCGTTGCGGAACAGGAACAGCGCGATGATCCACATTACGGCCAGTGCCTGCACCGCGCGGGCGGCCGGGTCTTTGCCGTCTTCCAGATTGATGCCAATGGATTGCGCGATCTTGAACAGGATCAGCGTCATCCCGATCATCGCGCCGACAATCATCGTCAGGTCAATCATCAGCGCACCCGCCCGCGCCCCGCGCGAGGCGAGCAGGAACGGCAGCGGCACGCCTTCGGGCGTGGTAACGATCCGCCGCCGCTTCTCATCGTAATCGAGCGGGGTGCCGGTCACCGGCTGACGGCGTTTGGACCATGAGAGCGCCATTACACGCGCACTCCGCGCCGGAAGGCAAAAAAGTAGCCGATCCAGAACACCAGCATAAACCCGCCCACGGTGAGGCGCGCAGGCGTGTTGTCCACCAGTTGGCGGGCAAAGCCTTCAAGCACGGCAGCCACGACCAGCATCAGGACCACGCCGGTCATCACTTGCGCCGCGCGCCGTCCGGCAGCAGCGGCGGCATCAAGCACCGAAGCATTGCCGGGAAAGGCCATGGCGCGCCCGATATGCAGGCCCGCCGCGCCCGCCAGCAGGATCGCGAACAGTTCGGTCGTGCCGTGGATTGAAAGCCAGCCGACGAAATCGAGCGTCAGGCCTTTGCCGTGGTAAAGCCACAGCATCGCCCCGAGCAGCGCTGTGTTGTGGATCAGCAGAAGCATCGTGGGCAGGCCGAAGGCAAAGCCAAGCGCAAAGCACAGGATCGAAACTTGGGCATTGTTGCTGAACAGCGCGGCGGCGAACAGGCTCAACCCGTCCTTGTCCTGATGGCCGAACAGGGTGCCGCGCAGCACTTCCTGGCTGGCTCCCGGCACGCGTTCATCCGCAAAGCCAGCAGAGACGAGCGAATAGTACCAATCGGGGTTGGCCTCGACGAGCAGCCAGCCGACCACGGTGCCTGCCACCATCAGCGCCAGTGCGATCAGGATGTCACTGCCCATAGCGCGCACCGACGCGCTCCATTCCCCGCCAAGGAAGCGCCTGAACCACGACCAGAGCGAGGCGCGCGGACCATAGACGAGGAACCACGCGCGCTGGGTCAGCGTTTCCAGATAGGCGATCAGCGCGGCATCGAGCGAGGTTTCGCGCGCAATCGAAAGGCTGGAAGCGGCGGTGCGGTAGAGCGCGGGCAGGGCGAGCAGATCCTCGTCCGAAACGCGGCGCATCCGGCCCGCTTCCATCTGCGTGACCACAGCTTCCAGCCGCTTCCATTCGCCTTCCCGCTCCAGTCGGAACCGGTCAGAACGCAGCGCGGCTTGCTCTGCGGCAACGGCCTGTTCGGGGGCTTTGGAGAACCAGCCGCCGATCTTTTGTGCGATGGTGGGGGTTGCGGTAGCTGGCGTCATCCGATCCGCCCTTCGCGCTTTACGGCAAGATAGGCATCGAGCAGCCGCGTGCCGATCTTGTCATGCGGGGCTTCGATCACGCGCACGCCAAGCTGGCGCAGGCGTTGCAGCACCAGGGCGCGCTGGCGGATCAGCGATGTGGCGGTGACGGCTTGGGCCACGCCGTCCATATCTGCAACCGGGGCCGACACGATCCGCGCCAGATCGGCATCGGACATCACCACGAAAAGCACGACATGGCGTTCCACCAGCCGCCCGACATTTTCGACCATCAGTTCGGCGCTGGTGGGATCGGCGAAATCGGAAAACAGCACAATCAGCGAGCGGCGTTGCAGGCGGGCGGCGAGTGTTGAGAGGGCCAGCGTAAAGTTCGCCTCGCCATGGTGGTATTCAAGCCCTGCCGCCGCGCGTTGCAACCGCGCGAAATCGCGGCTGGAGGTGACGAAGGGCGTGGCGACTTCGGGCCTTGCGGCAAAGCCGAACAAGGCGACGCGGTCTTGCGCCTTCAACGCGACATAGGCGGTGGTCAGCGCGGCGGTGACGGCGCGATCGATGCGCGGCAGGCCGTCGATGGGTTCGCACATCGCCTGCCCGCAATCGAACGCGAAGACGATCTGGTTGTTGCGCTCGACCTCATATTCCTTGGCATAGAGGCGGGCGTGGCGGGCGGAGCTTTTCCAGTCGATCCGGCGGCGATCCATGCCGGGTTCGTATTCGGCCAGCGCCTCGAAATCGGTGCCTTCGCCGCGAAT
>CAZSTP010000356.1:0-2675 GCA_964609325.1 uncultured Novosphingobium sp.
GGAAATGGTGCTGCTGGGGAGGATTGAACTCCCGACCTCAGCCTTACCAAGGATGCGCTCTACCACTGAGCTACAGCAGCACACCATTTCCATAGCTGCCTGACCGTGTATCCGCGAACGGACGGGGTGGGCAGGGGCGGGCTAATGACGGTGGGGGGATGCTTTGTCAAGCAGCGGGTTTGGCAGAACTTGCAGGATAGTGCCAAGGCGGGCACTAAAGCGCGCGATGACTGACACCAAATCCCCTTCAACCCGCGAGGAACGCCCTGTTACCCGCGAGGAACGACTGGCCGCGCGGCTTCGTGAAAACCTCAAGCGGCGCAAGGCACAGGCCCGCGCTTTGGGCGATGACGGACAAAACGACGCCGAATCGCAGGAAACTGGCCTTCCCAAAACAGCAGGGTAACGCTAGGGCGCTGCTCAATTGTTTCACAGTAACAGGATGCCTCGATGCCCCGCCTGATCCTGATCCGTCACGGCCAATCGCAATGGAACCTTGAAAACCGCTTCACCGGATGGTGGGACGTGGACGTGACCGAAAAGGGCGCGGCTGAAGCATTTGCTGCGGGCAAGCTGTTGAAAGACAAAGGCATGCTGCCGACGCTGGCCTTCACCTCGCTGCAAAGCCGCGCGATCAAGACGCTGCATCTGGCGCTTGAGGCTGCGGGCCGTCTGTGGGTGCAAGAAGACAAGGACTGGCGCTTGAACGAGCGTCACTATGGCGGGCTGACGGGTCTGGACAAGGCCGAAACCGCCGCCAAGCATGGCGATGATCAGGTGAAGGTCTGGCGTCGCAGCTTCGATATTCCGCCGCCGCCATTGGAAGCGGGCAGCGAATTCGATCTGGCGTCTGATCCGCGCTATGCCGGGATCACGGTGCCCGCCACCGAAAGTCTGAAAGACACCATCGCCCGCGTTTTGCCGTGCTGGGAAGAGAAGATCGCGCCTGCGCTGAAAGCGGGGGAAACGGTGATCGTTTCGGCCCATGGCAACAGCTTGCGCGCCTTGGTAAAGCACTTGTCGGGCATTTCGGACGAGGACATCACCGGCCTTGAAATCCCGACCGGCCAGCCGATCATCTATGAACTGGATGACAATCTGGCCGAAATCGAACGCTATTACCTGTCGGAGCGTTGAGCGCTAAGGCACGCTTTTGAGGGGCGGGGATGATGCAAAAGCCGACAGTTGCTATCGTCATGGGCAGCCAGTCTGACTGGGAAACGATGAAGAATGCCGCCGCCGTGCTGGAAAAGCTGGGTGTGGCGCACGATTGCCGCATCGTTTCGGCGCACCGCACGCCGGACCGGCTGGTGGCTTTTGCCAAGGGCGCGCACCTTGAAGGCTTCCGCGTGATTATCGCAGGCGCTGGCGGCGCGGCGCATTTGCCGGGCATGGTCGCATCGATGACGCACTTGCCGGTGCTCGGCGTGCCGGTGGAATCCAAGGCGCTCAAGGGCATGGATTCGCTGCTGTCCATCGTGCAGATGCCCGGCGGCATTCCCGTGGCCACGCTGGCCATCGGCGTTCCGGGGGCAACCAACGCCGGAATTCTGGCGGCCTCGATCCTCGCCACGTCGGACGAGGCACTGGCGCAGCGGTTGATCGCGTTCCGTACCGCGCAGACCGATTCGGTTGCGGAGAAGCCAGTCGGATGATTGCTCCGGGCGAGACCATCGGCATTCTGGGTGGCGGGCAACTGGGCCGCATGATTGCGCTGGCCGCAGCCAACCTCGGCTATCGCTGCCACGTTTACGCGCCTGAAGCCGATCCGATTGCCGCCGATGTTTGCGCTGCCTTCACCCAAGGCGCGTTTGACGATGAAGCCGCGCTCTCGGCCTTTGCCGAACAGTGCGCCGTCGTCACCTACGAGTTCGAGAATGTCGCCGCAGGGCCACTGGGCGCGATTGCCCCCCACGCCCGCCTCCATCCGCCCGCCCGCGCGCTCGAAGTGGCGCAGGACCGGGTGAACGAAAAGACCTTTGTCGAGGCGCTGGGCGGCCGGCCCGCACCGTGGGCGCAAGTCGATTCGCTGGAGGATCTGAAGGCTGCTGTCGCCACAATCGGTGCGCCCGGTATCCTCAAGACGCGGCGTGATGGTTATGATGGCAAAGGCCAGTGGCGGATCATGACGCCCGCCGATGCCGATACGCTCGATCTGGCCGATGTGCCGCTGATTTACGAAGGCTTCGTTACGTTTGCGGCGGAGTTCTCGGTGATCCTCGTGCGCACCTCGGCGGGCGAAGTGCGGTTCTGGGACAGCGCGGAAAACGTTCACAAGAATGGCATTCTGGACCGCTCGACCGTGCCTGCATCGCAAGTGATCCTTGATCAGGTGGACGCGGCGCGGGCGCTGGCGGCGAAAGTCGCCGATGCGCTCGATTATGTCGGCGTCCTCACGCTCGAATTCTTCGCCACGGCACAAGGTCCGGTGTTCAACGAAATGGCCCCGCGCGTGCATAATTCGGGTCACTGGAGCATCGAGGGCGCGCTGACCAGCCAGTTCGAAAACCATGTCCGCGCGATTTGCGGGCTGCCTTTGGGCTCCACCCAACTGGCGGCCAAGGGCGTGGTGATGGACAATCTGATCGGCGATGATGCGCACGATTGGCCCGCGATCCTGTCAGACAGCGCCAACCATCTGCACTTGTATGGCAAGGCCGCCGTGCGTCCGGGGC
>CAZSTP010000357.1:0-2650 GCA_964609325.1 uncultured Novosphingobium sp.
TGGAGTTCTTGCGGCGGTAGAGGTAGATGGCACCATCGAGGAACGTGCGGTTATCCAGTTCAGCTTTGCTTGCTCGCGCTCGGGCCATGTCCCAGCGCTAATGTCGGCTTGGGTATGAAGTCGACCAGAATTTACCTTATTTATCAGTAAGATGTAAAAGGGAGCGCATTTCAAATGCCATACCGTCATTCAAGTTTGAGGCCGCTAACGGCCATCAATTCCATCATCGGATTTACCCGTATCTCGAACGCATTTCACGCCTGTAACACCGCTGATTGATCCATCTGATAAAGAATGCAAAAGCCTTGTTTTTATGCATCAAAAAATGCACGTAATCAAAATGGCTCACGTTTTCACATCTATCAGCTCTAAGATATTTGGGTTTTCAGTTGTCTTGCTGATATTGATGGTTGGCACTTCCGTGTGGTCAGCCAGCGCTAACAAGGAAGTCCATCGCTCTTTGCAAACCCTTGAATTATCAATGTTCCCACTGACAACCACAGTGGCGAGAATTAATCTGATAGTCCAGGCACAAAAAACCACGTCAGATTATCTGACCGTAACCCCTGATGCCAAGGCTGTGAAGCGATGCACGACACAGGCAACTTTGCAGGCCACAAGTCTTCAAAACCTAATTGATAAAGCGAATCAATACAGAGCTATCGGTTCTTCAATAGCCTCCACTGAACGGGTGAGATTGGCAATGGCACGTTTCGAAGTGCTCATTGGCAACATCGACTACCAATCAAAGCGACTTGCGAAAATGACACTTGCTGCGTGCCCGCTTGATGCTGACGACGTTCGCATGAGTGAAGCTCGTGAACAGGCTGCCGAGCTTGAACGTTTGTCCACTGTCCTTGATGACGAAATAAGTAGTTTTGTAGAAACAAGTTCGCGCCTAATTGCCGAAAATCAGCAGAGAGCTGAACGGGCAAACATTATCATGATTTGCACTGCAGCTATGGTTGGAATGATGTTAGCATGGCTCGTTTCGCGAGGGCTAACTCGGCCAATTCTAAGATTGCTCGTTGGCGCACGTGCAGTGGGAGCCGGATTGTTAGACCAAGCTCATGTGCCCGTCACATCAAGAGATGAAATTGGGGATGTAACACACGCCTTCAACGCTATGATCGTGGAGTTACGTGACAAAGAACGTATCAAAGAGACCTTCGGTCAGTACGTCGACCCACGTGTGGTGGCAGATTTGCTCAATGGCGCTCAGCGATCTTCGGGGGGAGAAAAGCAGATCGCAACACTGTTTTTCTCCGATATCATCGGGTTTTCTGCCGTCGCCGAACGTCTTGCGCCCAGCACGCTCGTCGACTTGGTGAACGCATATTTTGCAGAAATGTCACAGCCGATCCGCGATCATTCAGGCATTATCGATAAATACATCGGGGATGCCATCATGGCATTTTGGGTTCCGCCCTTTGTCGATCCAGCACAGCAGGCGGTTCTCGCGTGCAAAGCTGCCCTTGAACAATATGCGCTGCTTGATGCCTTTAGAGCGCGGGTGCCCGATGTGATCGGCTTGCGCAGAGATATTCCCTTGATTGATTTCAGAGTTGGTCTTTCAACAGGAGAAGTCGTTGTTGGTAGTATTGGCTCTAACACAGCCAAGAGTTTCACAGTTATGGGCGATACCGTTAATCAAGCATCACGACTTGAAGCAGTGAACAAGGTATATGGCACCCACCTTCTCATAGATCATGATACATTCAGCCTTGCAGGCGCATCCATCGCGGTTCGTGAAATTGACACCATTACCGTTATGGGCCGCCTAGAGCCGTTCCGCATTTATGAATTGGCCGCAATGTCTGGTGATCTGCCAGCGGAAAGACACCAAATGTTTGAACACTACCGAAACGGGCTTGAGCAATATCGAAAGGCAAACTGGAACACAGCGGAATCTGCGTTGCGAGCGGCACTGGATCTTGAACCCGACGATGGCCCCAGCGTGACCTTGCTGGCACGTATCGAAAGCTTTCGCCAAGCCCCGCCGGAAAATTGGGATGGGATCTGGCACATGACTACCAAATAGAACCGCCCCTTCAACTCTTTGCCATAAATGTTTTAAAATCCAATCTCCTGAGCACCTCACAATCAGTCGTGTCACACGACCATTTACGACACCGCCAAATGCACCGTGTTCCAAACACCGTGCCAGCAGCCCCAAAACCCGCTTATGATCCGTCTATGCTAAAACGCGCTTGCAAGCAGCAACACTTCCGGGCGTAATCCCATGAAATGCAAGGCGAAGCTATGGCGCACCCGACAGGATTCGAACCTGTGACCCCTGCCTTCGGAGGGCAAAACGCTCTTGCAAGCTGTTGAAAGGGTTGAGAAAAATCGCCCCATTTTTCCGGTTGTTTATGATCCGCTTATCCGCAGCGCCCCAAGTGCCTGTTTTCCCGCGATGTTTTTCCGCCATTTGGTTATGCCGTCGAGCACCGTGCGCCACCGCGCAGTTTAGCCTGAAAACAGTGCGCGAGCGCAGCAGACCATGCTGGCCGCTACGTGAGTAGCTCAACAAGGTGTTTGGACGCTGTAGGGGCTTTTGCAGCGCGGATTTGACGTCATCACGAACGATCGTGCGACACGACTGATTGCGATACGGGCTATTCAACATTGACAAGTTATGTTGAAACCA
>CAZSTP010000358.1:0-2643 GCA_964609325.1 uncultured Novosphingobium sp.
GGGGCGGATTGAAGGTCTATTGATTTCTATGGGTTTTGACAGAGGGCGGCGCGGTCGCGGTAAGGATAAGCGCGACGGATTCGGCGACGAAGGTGGTTTCGATCCCTACGGCGGTGGTGGTGGCGGTTTCGGCGGCGGCTTTGGCGGCGATCGTGGCGGCTTCGGCGGTGGTGATCGCGGTGGCTTCGGCGGTGGAAACCGTGGTGGCTTCGGCGGCGGTGATCGCGGCGGCTTCGGCGGTGGTGACCGTGGCGGCTTCGGTGGCGGCGGTCCACGCGGCGGCGGTGGCGGCTTCGGCGGCCCGCGCGGCGGTGGTGGTGGCGGCGGTATGCCTGCCCAGGTTGTCGGCACCGGCAAAGGCGTCGTAAAGTTCTTTAACAGCCAGAAGGGCTTCGGCTTCATCCAGCGCGAAGATGGCGGCGAAGATGTGTTCGTACACATCAGCGCGGTCGAACGTGCGGGCCTTGAAGGCCTGGCAGAAGGCCAGCAGCTGGAATTCAACCTCGTCGATCGTGGCGGCAAGGTTTCGGCAGCGGATCTTCAGGTTGTTGGTGACGTAATCGAAGTGGCGGCAAAGCCTGCTGCACCCCAGCGCGAGCTGACGGGTGAGCGCGCGACCGGCACGGTCAAGTTCTTCAACGCGATGAAGGGCTTCGGCTTTATCACGCGTGACGATGGCCAGCCTGACGCATTCGTGCACATCAGCGCGGTTGAGCGTTCGGGTCTGCGTGAGCTGAACGAGGGCGACAAGCTTGAATTCGACCTTGAAGTCGATCGACGAGGCAAGCACTCGGCGGTCAACCTGGTGCCGATTCAGGGTTGATCCCGATTGCATAGCCTCCGGTGATTGCACCGGCAGCTTGCAAATAGCATACGTGCACAGATGGCGGTCCTTTTGGGGCCGCCATTTGTCGTTTCTGATTCCCCTTTTCCCATCCGGACAACAGGCGCCCGATGCGCCATCCGGACCGTTCGCGATTAAACAGGAGATGCCAATGTCGATCACCCCGCTGATGCCCGTATATCCCCGGTGCGGCGTGCGTCCGGTGCGCGGCGAAAACTGCCACCTGATTTCCGAAGATGGCACCCGCTATCTCGATTTTGCCAGCGGCATTGCGGTGAACATCCTTGGCCATTCGCACGAGCATCTGATCGGCGCGATCCAGCGTCAGGCTGCCACGCTGATGCACGTCTCGAACCTCTATGGCAGCCCGCAGGGTGAGCATCTTGCGCAACGGCTGGTGGACCTGACTTTTGCCGACACGGTGTTTTTCACCAATTCGGGCGCAGAAGCGGTGGAATGCGCGATCAAGACGGCGCGCGCCTATCATTCCTCGGTGGGCAACGACCACAAGTACGAGCTGATCACGTTCAAGAACGCGTTCCATGGCCGCACGATCGCAACGATCAGCGCGTCCAATCAGGAAAAGATGCACAAGGGCTTTCTGCCCATGCTCGATGGCTTCAAGTATGTCGAGTTCGACGATCTTGAAGCGGCCAACGCGGCTATCGGCCCGAACACGGCAGGCTTCATGGTGGAACCGATCCAGGGCGAAGGCGGCATCCGCGATGCCTCGGACGAATTCATGCAGGGCCTGCGCGATCTGTGTGACGAGCATGACCTGATGCTGATTCTGGACGAAGTGCAGTGCGGCGTTGCGCGCTCCGGCACGTTCTATGCCTATGAACAATATGGCCTGACGCCCGACATTCTGGCGACCGCCAAGGGCATTGGCGGCGGCTTCCCGATGGGCGCTTGCCTTGCCACCGAAAAGGCAGCGCGCGGCATGGTGGCCGGCACGCACGGCAGCACGTATGGCGGCAATCCGCTGGCAATGGCGGCGGGCGAGGCCATCCTTGATGTGGTGGCCAACGAGGAATTCCTGTCCGAAGTGCGCGCCAAGGGCGAGCGGCTGCGCGGACGGATCGAGCAGTTCATCGGCAACTACCCGGACTTGTTCCTTGGCGTGCGCGGGCGCGGGTTGATGATCGGGCTGATGCTGAAGGTAGAGCCCCGGCCGTTCGTGGCGCACATGCGCGACAATCACCAGTTGCTGACGGTGACGGCAGGCGACAACACCGTGCGCGTGATCCCGCCGCTGGTGATCGACGACAGCCACATTGATGAATTCATGGAGCGGCTCTCGGCTGCGGCCGCCAGCTACGAGGTACCCGTAACATGACCCGGCATTTCCTCAACCTTGGCGATGCGGGCGGCGATGCCGTTGCCGCAATGATCAATGATGCGCTGGATCGCAAGGCCGCGCGCGCCGGTGTGCCCAAGGGCACGCCGGACGCCGATGCACCCTTGGCGGGCCATGTTCTGGCGATGGTGTTCGAGAAAAGCTCAACCCGCACGCGTGTGTCGTTCGATATTGCGATGCGGCAGTTGGGCGGCGCGGCGATCACGCTGGATTCAAACACAACCCAACTGGGCCGGGGCGAAACGATTGCCGATACCGCGCGCGTGCTTAGCCGCATGGCCGATGTCATCATGCTGCGCACCGATGATCACGCCAAAGTGGAAGAGCTGGCGCACTTTGCCACGGTTCCGGTGATCAATGGCCTGACGGATCTATCGCACCCCTGCCAGATCATGGCCGATCTGCTGACCGTGATCGAACATGGCAAGGCCCTGCCCGG
>CAZSTP010000359.1:0-2639 GCA_964609325.1 uncultured Novosphingobium sp.
GGCAATGCCCGGATCGAGGGGCTCTATTTCGCGCCGGTGGATCGCCCGCCCAACCGTTTGATCCGGGGCAACCGCGTGCGGGTCGGCATTGCCGCGCTGGGCTATCCGTTTCCTGCACCCACCGGCATCGTCGATTACGAATTGTCTGTCAGCAGCGATTCCGATCAGTTCACGCTGGGGCTGGAGCGGGGGCAGTTCGGATCAAAAGTTGCCACTCTGGATAGCCAGTTTGCGATTGCGCCGGATCTGCGTGCCTATCTTGGCGGCACGATCCGGCGGCAGAACCGCCACGAGGGCGGCAATTTCAAAGGCGATGTCGCCTCGGCCGGTCTTGGTTGGACGCCCTATGACGGCGCCAGAGTGTTCCTGTTCTATGGCATGAACCACATCTTTGATGATGAAACGCCGCCTTCGATCTTCCCCGGTGGCGATTACCTGCCGCCGCAAATCAAGCGCCGCGCCATGATTGGCCAAAGCTGGAGCGACCGCGACAACACACAGCAAATTTATGGAGCAGTGGCCAAACTTCCCTTGGGGGCGTGGCGGATCGAGGCGGGGCTGTTCCGCGCCGAGCGCCGTGGTGATGCGGGCTTTACCGATGTGTTTGCAGGCCTGCGCCCCGATGGCACGGTGGCCAACCGGGTGATCGTGGCCGATGCCAACAATCTTGACCGCACGCTTTCGGGCGAGGCGCGTGTGGTGCGCACGTTTGGCGATGCGGCGCTGGCCCACCGCGTGACGCTGAGTTTTCGCGGGAGGACCGGGGAGCGGCGGTTCGGGGGCGTGCAGCGCATATCGCTTGGCCCCAGCAGTTTGAACTTTGCCGATGAACGGCCCCGGCCCACTTTCGCGTTCGGGCCTGATGATACCGACGATTCCGGGCAGGCCACTTTCGGGCTGGCCTATACGCTTTCGCGGCAGGGGCGGTTTCTGGTCGATCTGGCCGTGTCAAAATCGCGCTATCACAAGACCATCCGTTTCGTTTCGGCAGGGTTGACCACCGCCGTGCGCGATCAACCGGTGACCGGCAGCATCAATGCCTCGTTCAATTTTTCGCCCGATTTTTCGGTCTATGGCGGTTATGTGCGCGGGTTTGAGGAAGTGGCGGTCGCACCGGCCATCGCCACCAATCGCGGCGCGGTGCCGCCCGCCATCCGGACGCGCCAGATCGATCTCGGGCTGCGCTATGCCTTGAGCCCGACGCTTACCCTTGTGGGTGGCGTGTTCGAGATTACCAAGCCTTATTACAACCTCGATAACGCATTGCTCTATCGCGATCTGGGGGCATCATCCAATCGCGGTGTAGAGGTTTCGGTGGCGGGCACGGTGCGGCCCGGGGTCACTGTTGTTTTGGGCAACGTGTTTATCGATGCGCTGATCAGTGGCGAACTGGTCGATAGCGGCGTGATCGGCCCGCGCCCTGTGGGCACGGTGCGTCGCCGCAGCATCGCCAATATCGATTGGCGTCTGGATCATGGCCAAAGCCCGCTGTCGTTTGATCTGAGCTTCGAAGGTTTGTCTTCGCGCATTGGCAATCCCAGCAACGGTTTGCTGGCACCGCCGCGCGAAACGGTTGATCTGGGTATGCGCTATCGCTTTGCGGTGGGGCCGGCGCGGGCCTTGCTGAGGCTGCAAGTGGCCAATGCGCTGGATGACTATGGCTGGCAAGTGGCGTCCAATGGCGCGTTCCAGTATTCCGCGGGCAGACGCTTCACGGCTGAAATGCGCTTCGATATCTAACCCACCTTGTCCTTGCGCGCTGCTGCCACCGCTTCCAGCAATTGGGGCAGTGATGCCGCACCGCCGAAGCGGGCATTGCCGATCAGGATTCCCGGCGTTCCTTCAAACTTCAAGGCTTGCGCGCCTGCATTGCTGCGGCCGATCACTGTATCGATTGCCTTGGCGTTGGCCTGCATATCCTGCTGGAGCCGCGCCCAATCCACTTTGGCGACATCGGCGGCAGCCTTGACCGATGCCTCGGTCATCCGTCCGGATTGGGCAAACAGCGCGGCGTTGAACGCGGCGTGCTTGCCCTGCCATTGGCTGGCGATGGCTGCCCGCGCGGCCAGCAGCGATGCCCCGCCAAAGATCGGCCAATCGCGCCAGACAATCCGCACTTTGGGATCACGCGCCAGCAATTGCGCCAGCGTGCCGTGCAGCTTCTTGCAATAGGGGCAGCCGTAATCGGAAAAGACGATCACGGTCACGTCATAGGTTTTGGCCACCGTCTTGGGCGCAAGGGCTTCTTCCGACATGGCCGGAAAGGCTGTAGGCGGCGCTGCGACAGCAGACGTTGCGGGCATGGATGCCAGCAGAGCAGCGGCCGCCATAAGCTGGAAAGGGGATGCCTTCATGTGCATCAGCCCATGTTGGCGTCAGTTGCCTTCGGCATCAACCATAAACACCACCGGCTTGCCGCGTGATGCCGGTTCCCATCCGGCCAGCAAAGCGGCGCGAATGCTTCTGCCCACAATCGCATCGCTCAATTGCAGGCGGCCCGGCGGCAGGCCTTTCATCAACCGCTTGGGCGGGGGGAATTCGATCACGGCACCGCGCCGCGTATCTTTCTGCATCAGCGAGATGGTCGTACCCTTCCATCCGTCAGGCTCGACCCATCGCGGCTCGGTGCGCAGTTCCCA
>CAZSTP010000360.1:0-2622 GCA_964609325.1 uncultured Novosphingobium sp.
TTAACGCTTCGAGAACTGGAAGCTCTTGCGGGCCTTGGCCTTGCCGTACTTCTTACGTTCAACGACGCGCGGATCGCGGGTCAGGAAGCCGGCGGCCTTGACGGCGCTGCGCAGTTCGGGTTCGAACTTTGACAGAGCCTGGGCGATGCCGTGCTTTACCGCGCCGGCCTGGCCCGAAAGACCACCACCTTTGACGGTGCAGACGATGTCGTACTGCTCTTCGCGACCGGCGACCTGGAACGGCTGGTTGATCACCAGACGCAAGGTTGGGCGGGCGAAATAGACGGTCTGGTCACGGCCATTGACGGTGACCTTGCCCGAGCCGGGCTTGAGCCATACGCGGGCAACGGCGTCCTTGCGGCGACCGGTTGCATACGAACGGCCCTGTGCATCGACTTCGCGATCGCGGATCGGTGCTGCTGGACCTGTACGGATGACAGGAGCGGCAACTTCACCAGCTTCGGCCGAAACCGGAGCGGCAGGTGCAGCAGCGGTCAGATCCTTGAGATCAGCCAGGCTGGATACAGTGTTTTCGGTGTCGGCCATGATTATGCACCCACCTTGTTCTTGCGGTTCATCGAAGCGACGTCGAGCGCCACTGGCTGAGTGCCTGCATGCGGGTGTTCGGCACCGGCATAGAGGTGAAGAGCGCGCATCTGCGCACGGCCCAGAGGACCACGCGGGATCATGCGTTCGACCGCCTTTTCAATCACACGCTCAGGGAAACGACCGCTCAGGACCTTGTCCGCAGTCACTTCCTTGATGCCGCCGGCATAGCCGGTGTGCTTGTAGTAGATCTTGTTCTTCAGCTTGTTGCCGGTCAGACGCACCTTGTCAGCGTTGATCACCACAACGTGATCGCCGCAATCGACGTGAGGTGTGTAGCTGGCCTTGTGCTTGCCGCGCAGACGGTTGGCGATGATGACAGCCAGACGGCCAACCACCAGACCTTCGGCATCGATCAGATGCCAGTTCTTTTCCACCTCGGCCGGTTTAATCGACCGGGTGACCTTGCTCAGTGCCTTCATGGCGCTTCGGTTCCCTGAATTTCAATACACCGGACACGGCAGGCGAATACCTGTGCATCACGGCGAGGAAGCGCGCCTTTGTTGCATATGGCCTGCAGAGTCAAGCAAATCGGGGTGTTTTGAGAGAGGTAAAATAATACCTTCATCAAAAATGTCCGCTCGATCCGACTTGCACAGCCCAATTGGTAAGGGAAAAACTTCAAGCAGCCCTGGCAAATCTCTCAACCTTGATATCGGCCTCATGTTCGCGCGCTTGGGCGAGTTCATAGGCAGTTTGCATCCGCAGCAGGGTATCTGCGCTGGTGCCGAAGGCTTTTTCGAAGCGGATGGCCATATCTGCCGAGAGGCTGGCGTTGCCGTTGAGCAAAGTACTGAGCGCTTGCCGCGAGACGCCGAAGTGTTCGGCCAGAGCCGTCACGCTCACGCCAGCAGGCTGGACAATTTCGCTTTTCAGCCAATCCCCGACATGGACGGCCAGTGATGGGTGCATCTTAAGCGCCATGATAGTCCTCCAGATCCATTTCGGTGAGCGCACCTTCTGCGTTGACGCCGAAGGTCATGCGCCAGTTGCGTGTCACAGTCATCGACCATGTCCCCTTCCGGTCTCCCGTCAATTCATGCAGCCCGTAGTTTGGCGGCGTTGCCAATTCATCCAGACTTCTGGCTGCATTTACAAATGCAAGTATTCTACGGAGCCGTTGCACATCCCCCACCAAGCCCTTTTGATTGCCGGTTTCGAAGAAACGGCGCAGACCCTTGTGCCGGATGGTCTCGATTTCCATGGTTTGTGGATACAAGGAATTGGAAGTTTCGTCAAGTGTCGCGCGACACTTGACAAATGCTTAACCTTCCATAACCCCGCAATCCTCCTCCAGCCACGCAAGCGTGGCCGCGCCAGCAGCATCGCAGCGCCAGCCCGAAATCGCGGGCGCCTCGTAAGGGTGCAGCGCTTCAAGCCGGGCCACGGCGGCATCCAGCAAGTCGGCGCGGGTTTTGAACAGGACGGCGACTTCTGCGCCTTCGCCGCGTTCCCCCTTCCAGCGGTAGAGCGAGCGGATGGCGGGGAGGATATTGGCGCAGGCGATCAGGCGTTCTTCGAGCAGCGTATCGGCCACGGCTTCGGCGCTTTGTGCATCGCCGAACGGGCACCAGATCAACGCGGCGACCAACCGGCTAACCCAGGATCAGTTTCGTTTGCGGCAGGACTTTGCGGACAGCAAAAACACCGATGAAACAGGCGGCGAAGATAGCGAACGCGACGGGATAGCTGTTCACCGGCATGAGCTTGTTGACCACGGCTATGGCAAGGATGTGGACGAGATAAACGCCGAACATGCATTGGGATAGGGCGCGGATCGTATGCTCATGGGCGGCAAATCGCTCCGGTGCGAACATGGCGATGGCCACGGCTATCAACCCGATGGGGTAAGTCAGGCTCATCCCGATGAGATCGTAGCTGGCGCAGACCGCAAGGGCGATGGCCATGATGGCAATGCCGCCCCATGCGAACCTGATCGAGGAGCGATACAAGCCGAGCGCCAGCCCTGCGAAGACGGCAGCGGCGGCATGCGACCATTGCGAATAGGGGGTGGGC
>CAZSTP010000361.1:0-2615 GCA_964609325.1 uncultured Novosphingobium sp.
GGCAGGTACTCGAAGCGCTGAAGCTTGAAGGAATGGAACTGGTCGAGGGCGATGTCGGTGCAACCGCCTGGCGCAAGCATGGCCATCCGCTGCCCGAAGCCACGCTGCAAACCGCCCGCGAATGCGATGCGATCCTGTTCGGCCCGGTGGGCGATTTCGAGTGCGACAATCTGGAACGGCACTTGCGCCCCGAACAGTCGATCCTCGGCCTGCGCAAGGCGCTGGGCCTGTTTGCCAACTTGCGCCCGGCCAAAATGTTTCCGGGCATGGAAGGCTTTTCCGGGCTGCGCCCCGAACTGGCCCGCACCATCGACATGCTGATTGCGCGCGAACTCAGCGCCGCCGTTCCCGGATGTGCCGGATGGCCCCTGACCACCACCGGACATCCCGCCGCCAGCGCCGAGGCGGTATCGCCCCCGGCCACCGAGAAGGCCAGCGGGAAGTTGGACGCACCGAACACCGCAACCGGCCCCAGCGGAACCAGCGCCAGCCGCAAGTCGGGCTTTGGTCCGGCGGCTCTGCCGGGATCGGCCCGGTCGATCCGGACCCGCGCATGATCGCCGTCACTCAGGAAGCATGCGAACATGCGCAACTGGTTCACAGTGCGCATCCGTTCCCCTTCCCGACGCGGACGGGGCAATCCCGTTTCAGCCATGGCCCGAACGATCAGGTCGTCGCCAATGGCGAGAATTTCGTCCGCGATTGCTTCCAGCAAATCCGCGCGCACCATCGGCGAACTCGTCGCCAGCACATTGGCAGCAGCCGCAGCCGCCGCCAGCGCGCGCTCCACTTCCCGGGCCGACGCTGTGGCAAAGGGCGGGTCCAGGGGCAGTCCACTGGCAGCAGCTACGGCGTTGAACATCGGTTGTGCAGCTTCCGAAACGCTGCGGTCCAAAACAGTCATGCAATATTTCTCCAAAACCCGTCGCCCGCCCAAGGCAAGCTCCGATCTTGCTCATCTGCGCGCGACTGCGGGAGAAGGCTCGCAATGCGTACCTTTAGAAACTCAAAGTCGACGGGTTTTAACCCGCTTGTAGCAGATGGTTCTGAACATGCCCTTTGATGGCTCAAACCTGTGCTTAGGGCACGTCCAGGTAACGTGGTTCTAAGTTCTTGGTTTGTTGCATTGACGTCAAAGGGGCATACTTTTTCACGACAATGCTCGCGCTCAAGTACCTGTTTTTCCGGGCAGTTTTTCAGCCCGTTTGTTTATGCCGTTTCGCACCGTGCGCCACCGTTGAGTTCAGCCGGAAAACAGTGCGCGAGCGCAGCAGACCATGCTGGCCGCTACATGAGCAGTTTGGACGCTGTAGGGGCGGTTGCAGCGTGAATTTGACCCCACAGCGAATAGTCGTGCGATACGACCAATTTGCCCTTGTTCATTTGATGCAGTTTACCATATATCGTTCAAATGAAAGGAGCGCGAAATGTCTGCTCTAGCAAACACCACACCCAATCGAGGTTCAACGCTGACCGCTGCCATCGCTCGCATTGCTGAATTTTGGGGGTTGAGCAATGCAAAGCTGGGGACCATTCTGGGCGTCTCTGCTCCTACCGTAACACGGCTAAAGCGAGGAACGGCGGCCTTAGATCCAGCCACCAAGTCTTTCGAGGCAGGTCAGTTCCTGTTGCGCCTGTTCCGCAGTCTCGATGCCATGCTGGGCAGTGACGATGCCGCAGCCAAGCGATGGCTTACAACACCTAATCTCGACTTGGGCGGAAAGCCGATTGACGAGATCGACACGATGCGTGGCCTCATTACGGTTTGTGATTATGTGGACTTCTACCGCGCTCGCGTGTGAGCATCGGCGATATACAGGCGTAGTGTGGCGGGTTGTCGAAGCGCAGCACCGCATATCGACCAATCGTCTGGCCACAGATCCAGACACGCAAGCTGTGCTTGAACAGTTAGCAGACGAGGTGAAGCCTGCACTACCAGAGAGTGCCCTGCATCTTGATTTCCTGCTGGCAGCGCCATTCCGCTATGGCCACAAGCAAGCCAGTCGTTTTCGGCAAGCACATGAACGCCCCGGCATATTCTATTCCGCTGAAACCGAGGCAACCGCCATTGCCGAAGCGGCTTACTGGCGTCTTCGTTTTTACAGCAGATCTCCGGGATTTGCGCCTCCCACAACAACCGTTGAGCACACCAGCTTCTATGTGCAGGTGGAATCTGACCGGGCACTTGATCTGACAACGCAACCTTTTGCTGCGATGCAGGCAAGCTGGATCGATCCCGAAGATTATTCAGCATGTCAGGAATTGGCCACTGCCGCACGATCAGTGCAGACTGATCTGATCCGCACCATTTCCGTGCGCGATCCCAACCGCGGTTGCAATGTCGTGATTTTGGAACCCGGCGCATTTGCTGAGCGAACACCGCACATCAAGCACACTTGGCACTTGCGGTATCAGGATGGCCGATTGCTGGCCTTGTCCGCGTTTCCGTCAAGTGAGCACTTCGAATTCAACGCAGCGAGCTTTGGCCTTTAAGTGAGTGGCGCAACACCGCGTTTGAACGCTGTAGGGCTACTTGCAACGCGGAATTGGCCCCATAGCGAACCCACCACTTGATCATGGTTTTGACACGGGTGACATTGCGGCGATAAGTGTTT
>CAZSTP010000362.1:0-2608 GCA_964609325.1 uncultured Novosphingobium sp.
AATGGCGCGCCCGGCAGGACTCGAACCTGCTGCCTCAAGATTAGAAGTCTCGCGCTCTATCCAGATGAGCTACGGGCGCACGCGGATTTCCCTTAAGCATGCTTTTCGTCGGCTGCAAACCACGTTAGCAAGCGAGTCATGAACGATCCCCAAATTTCGCGTATCGACGGAGTCGACAGCGCCCGCCGCCATTTCCGCTATTTCGATTATGTGATGGCCGCATTTGTGGCGATCCTGTTGCTGTCGAACCTGATCGGCGCGGCCAAGCTGGCGCAAGTCGGCGGGTTCACGTTCGGGGCGGGCATCCTGTTTTTCCCCGTTTCCTATGTGATCGGCGATGTGTTGACCGAGGTTTACGGTTATTCCAACGCGCGCCGCTGTGTGTGGATGGGCTTTTTTGCGCTGATCTTCATGGCGTTCATGAGCTTTGTCGTGGTTGCCATGCCACCCGCGCCCGGCTGGGAAGGGCAGGGCGCTTATGAAAGCGTGTTCGGATCGACCTGGCGGATCGTGCTGGCCTCGGTCACCGCGTTCTGGGCGGGCGAGTTCGTCAATTCGTTCGTTCTGGCGAAAATGAAAATCCTGACGGCGGGCAAGCACTTGTGGTCGCGCACCATCGGTTCAACCGTGTTCGGGCAGGCAATTGATAGCGTGATCTTCTATCCCGTCGCCTTTCTCGGCATCTGGACGGTCGATCAGGTCCTGACCGTCATGGTCACGAACTGGCTGATGAAAGTGGTGTGGGAAGCCGCGCTTACGCCGATCACTTATGCCGTTGTCGGCTGGCTGAAAAAGCGGGAAGGCACCGATGTGTTTGACACCGGCACAGACTTTTCGCCCTTTGCCAAGGCGGCTTGAACAAATTGCCGAAGCCCCGCCGTTATGGGGCGGGGCGGGCCGATACCTCAATCCGCGATCAGGCCGATCAGCAGGTAAACGATAATCGCCGAACCGAAGCCGAGGATCGCGGCAAGGCCGAAGGCGACCCGCACCAGCGTCGTGTCGATGCCGAAATAGTTGGCGATCCCGGCGCAAACGCCCATGATCTTGCCACGGCTTTTATCGAGCCGGAAACCGCGTGCTTTTTCCACGGGGCGGACAGCCGAATCATCAAAGCGAAGCTGCGACATCAGATCATCTCCTGCATGGCGGCGGGGGTGGCGGTTGGGGCCGGGGTGTGAATGGTGCCGGCGATCAGCGCGAGGCTGAGTGCGAAGGCAGTGGCGGCAGCGGTGATGCGTTGGGCGATGGTCGTCATGGGAAATGTCCTCGTGTCTGGATTGGTCTGAATATGTTTTGAGGCCGTTTGGCTCATGCCACGTTCATTGCACGGCCCGTGCCAAACTGTGAAAATGGCGGAAATTGGCCGTTTCCGGTTTTTCGGATCGAAAAGTACAGGAAAACAAATCCTGATTTTTGGCGCAATTCACCAATAGTTGGTTTGCCGAATATGCTTGTCGGCAGCCCCGTCGATTGCGGCTTGCAAATTGCCGGAATCACGCGTAGTTGCCGCTCATCCCGACATTGTGAAAGCAAGGTCAGGCTGGAACCAGACGGTCCCGGCTCGGCACCGCTTTTGCATTTGATCGGCCACTGGAGATTGCATGGCGGATATCGCGCGAATTACCGAGGTTATCGAACCCGAGGTCAAGGCACTCGGCTTTGATCTCGTGCGCGTGCGCTTGTTCAAGGGCGGCGAGATCGGTGATGAGGAGCATACGCTCCAGATCATGGCAGAGCGCCCTGAAACCGGCCAGTTGGTGATCGAAGATTGCGCAGCGCTCTCGCGCCGCATTTCGGACCGTTTCGATGAACTCGAAGATGCCGGCGAAAACCTGATTGTCGAGGCCTATCGCCTCGAAGTGTCATCACCCGGTATTGATCGCCCGCTAACGCGCGTGAAGGACTATCTCGCGTGGGCGGGGCACGACGTGCGCATTACGCTGCTCAATCCGATCGAAGGCAACCGCAAGTCGCTCAACGGCGAACTGGTCGGCCTTGAAGACGATGTGATCACGCTGGATGAGCGCAAATCGGGCCGCGTGAGCTTTCCGTTGGCCGATGTGCAATATGCCAAGCTTGTCCTGACCGACAAGCTGATCGCCGCATCCCGCCCGCTGGATACCAGCGGCATTGACGAAGAAATTCTCGGCTTCGATGACGAGCCGGGCGAAATCCCAGAAGAACAGGAAGACTGAGCCATGGCCAGTGCGATTTCCGCCAATCGTGCAGAACTGCTTGCAATCGCCAACGCGGTTGCCACCGAGAAGATGATCGACAAGTCGATCGTCATCGAGGCGATGGAAGAAGCAATTCAAAAGTCTGCGCGCAACCGTTACGGCGCCGAAAACGATATCCGCGCAAAGCTTGATCCCCGCACCGGCGATCTGCGTTTGTGGCGTGTGGTCGAAGTGGTCGAACTGGTTGAGGATTACTTCAAGCAGGTTGATCTCAAGCAGGCTGAAAAGCTGCAACCGGGCGCGCAGATTGGCGATTTCATCGTCGATCCGCTGCCGCCGGTCGATCTTGGCCGTATCGATGCGCAATCGGCAAAGCAGGTGATCTTCCAGAAGGTCCGCGATGCCGAACGTGATCGCCAGTATGACGA
>CAZSTP010000363.1:0-2600 GCA_964609325.1 uncultured Novosphingobium sp.
GCAATGCCCAGATCATCACCGCGCAGCCATAGCGTTACCATATCGGCTTCTTCATTCTTGTCGCTGGCCGCCTCTACCGCCACTTCCTGCAACAGCACTTGCTGCGCGCGCGGGGGCAAAGCGTCGAAGATGCCGAACTGGCTGTCGATCGTCTCAAACCCCGCAATCGGCTTTGCCCCTGCCAGCTTGCG
Organism: uncultured Novosphingobium sp.; assembly: GCA_964609325.1. Classification (GTDB taxonomy): domain Bacteria; phylum Pseudomonadota; class Alphaproteobacteria; order Sphingomonadales; family Sphingomonadaceae; genus Novosphingobium. Next base: position 192 of record CAZSTP010000363.1, read on the forward strand.
CAATTGCGGCTCGGCCCCGCTTTGCGGATCGGCCCCCGCCGCTTGGCCCGCAATGGCGGCCAGTTGCAGCGCCACCGCCCAGCTTTCGGTATCGACAAAGTCTGCGTCCGAAAGGTCCAGCTTGCGGTAAACGCGCGCCAGCTTTTCACGGTAGGGCGCGGCCAAGCGTTGCGAGGGCGGGGGCAGGCCTTTCGTGCCCGCCAGCCGCGCCAAGGCCTCGCCCGCCACGTCCTGATCGAGCGGTTCGGCGATTTCCAGCACCAGCCGGTCTGAACTGCCGAGCGCCTCGTTAATCGCAGGGCGCAGCCATTGCGTGCCCGGAGGCAGCGCGTGGACGGTGCCGAACAGATAGCCGCGCACCGTGCCGGTCTTGTCGGCAATTTGCCACAGTGCCACTTTGGCATCGATTTGCGGTGGAGGATCGCGGCGGAACCACGCCACTGCCACGCCCAGAGCCGCAAACAGGGCAAGGCGCAGCAAAAACTTCACCGGAAACTTCACTGCACCCGCTCTGCGGTCAGGCCTTTTATCTTGAGCACGTGCTGCACGCTGCGCTCACCCGCCAGATGCCCTGCGCCGACTGCCACAAACACCCGCCCGGGTTGCCGCATTCTTGCCGCGATCCACACGGCCCAATCGCGATTGCGCTGGAACAGCAGCGCTTCGGCCAGCGCCGGATCATCCATCTCGCTATTCAGCACACGGGCGAGCTCTTCCGGTTCGCCCGCGCCCCAATGCTTGACCATGGTATCGATCAGCGGAAAGGCCTTGTCGAAATCGCGCACAGCCTCGTTCAGAAACCGCATTTGCGCCTCGCGGGAAAGACCGTCGAACAGCCCGAGCTGGAATCCCATGGTTTCCAGCGCGCCTTCCTTCTTACCCTTGGCCAGCGCGGCCTTGCGCAAGATGCTTTCGGCACCGTCAGCCTCGCCATACCCTGCCATCGCATAGGGCATCGTGCCGAGCGATATACCCGCCAACCAGGGTTCGAATTTATCAAAGGCATCGTGCGGGATCTTCAACCGCGTGAGCAGCTTTTCATAAGCGGCGCGATCCGCCTTGCCCATCAGCGACCGCAAAGTTCCTTCGGACAACAGGCCCACCGCCTGCACCGCTTTTTGCTGTTCTGCCGCCGGAGCATCGGGAATTTCGGTGATGAACTGCTCTGATTCATCGAGCGCCTTGGCCACCGGCCCTTCGAACCACACAAGGTTCTTGGGCAAAACGTGGATCGTACCGAACAGATAGATCGTCGTGTCCTCATCCGCCACTTTCCACAGAGCGGGCTTCATCTGGCGGATTTGGGCAGGTGGGGTCGGAGCTGCGGGCGCTGGCCCTTGCGCTTGGGCGATGCCTGTAATTGCTGCGGTGGCGATGGCAAAAGCCAGGGCGAGAGTGCGTCTGATTGTCATGGGTCCATCCTAACGCTGCGGGAATGAACGAACCGTTTTCATGTTGCAACAGTGCTTGATCCATCATCACCGCTCCACCTGAAAAGGTTGATTTGCGCAGCCCCATCGGCCAAAGCCGCGCGATTATGGCCGACAGCACAAAACAGCCCCTTTGCCTGCAAGACATGATCTTGCGTCTGCACACTTTCTGGAGCGAGCAGGGCTGCCTGATCCTCCAGCCTTATGACATGCGCATGGGCGCAGGGACGTTCCACCCCGCTACCACCTTGCGCGCGCTGGGGCCGGAGCCGTGGAACGCCGCTTTTGTGCAGCCGTGCCGCCGTCCCACCGATGGCCGCTATGGCGAAAACCCCAACCGGTTGCAGCACTATTACCAATATCAGGTGATCCTGAAGCCAAGCCCCGCCAATTTGCAGGAGCTCTATCTGCAATCCCTGGGCGTGATCGGCATCGATCCGCTGGTCCACGATATCCGCTTTGTCGAAGATGACTGGGAATCGCCGACGCTGGGCGCATGGGGCCTTGGCTGGGAGGTGTGGTGCGATGGCATGGAAGTCACCCAGTTCACCTATTTCCAGCAGATGGGCGGGTTTGATTGCAAACCGGTGGCAGGCGAATTGACGTACGGTCTGGAACGTCTGGCGATGTATATTCAGGGCGTTGATAACGTCTATGACCTTGCGTTCAACAACCACGGCGTTTCCTATGGCGATGTCTTTCTCGAAAACGAGAAGCAGATGTCCAAATGGAACTTTGAAGTGGCCGATACCGAAAGCCTGTTCGAAGGCTTCCGCCGCGCCGAGGCCGAATGCCAGCTTTCGCTGACGAACGATGTGCCCATCGCCGCCTATGAACAGGCCATCGAAGCCAGCCACCTGTTCAACCTGTTGCAGGCACGCGGCGTCATCTCGGTGCAGGAACGCGCCAGCTATATGGGCCGCGTCCGCGATCTCGCGCGCGGTTCGTGCGAGGCCTACATGGCCAAGTTTGAAGACCA
>CAZSTP010000364.1:0-2579 GCA_964609325.1 uncultured Novosphingobium sp.
TCGGTTGCAGCAACGGCTGTGGTCGTCAACGAAATCGCAAAAACACCTGGCGATTGATCGTTCAAGGTTTTTTGGAAATACCGGACCCGGTCACTTCCTCAAGTGGCCGGGTTTTTGGTATCTGACTGATAACAGGCCGTTTCGGTTGGTGATTGTGCCAATAAAAGTCAATCAAGCGTTCGCCGGATTTAAACGTATCTTGTGATCGCACCAAATAACTGTCATCACAAGGCATGCTCAAAACGCCTCTTGGACAAATATCTATATTGTTGATATTGGCCGGTTTGTTCGGCGGCGGGGGGTCTGGATACGGCTTGTCCAACCTTGTCGTACAGCTTGCCGCGCTGGCTATGCTCGCAATGTCCTTTGAATCCGTGCGCGGTTTCTTTGCCACGGCACCGCGCCCGATCATGGTGCTGACAGTTGCAGCATTGGCCTTGCCACTGGTCCAGCTTATCCCGCTCCCGGCAGCGATCTGGTCAGCACTTCCAGGCAGGCAACTGGTTGCCGAGGCCTACGGTTTTGCCGGTGGCCCCACGTGGTCAGCGCTTACCGTCAGCCAGGCGCGGACATTTGTGGCGTTCATCGGCTTGATCGCGCCGTTCACGGTCATCGTCCTTGGCTGGTCGCTCGATGGCGAAGCGCGCCATCGCCTGATGGCGATCCTGATCGGCCTGGGGCTGCTCAACCTTGTTCCCGGCATTGCCGAAGCGCTGGGCACAGACGGGCAAAGTCTGTTGTATCCTGCCAATGAAATGCAAGGCGTCATGTTCGGCCTGTTTGCGAACCGCAATTCGACGGGGCTTTTCCTCGATTGTTGCCTGCTGCTGCTCGTTGCCATGCCTGTCGCCAAGCGGACCGCGCTTGCGACGCTGGGCAAAGTTTTGATCGGAACCCTGCTGACTTTGGGTGTCTTCCTGACCCAGTCCAGAAGCAGCATCGCGTTGCTGGTTCTACCGGCCAGCCTTGCCGCTGCCAAAGCTCTGGCCGGATATGCCACGGCATCGTCGATCAGGTTCGCAGCCATTTCGCGCGCCTTTTTGGCAGCAGGCCTGGCCGCCGTTGTCCTGATCGGTCTGATCCCGATGCTGGGCGAAACGCGTCTCGGCACCATTGCTGACCGTTTCGAACAAGGGGACGGGCAGCGCTCCTTGATCTGGGAAGATGCCCGGTTCGCAGCGCAGCGATATTGGCCGGTCGGTTCGGGCATGGGCACTTTTGACGAGGTTTTTCAGGTCGACGAATCACTGGAATACATCTCCCCCCGCCGGGCCGGGCGCGCGCACAATGATTATATCGAACTCGCTATCGAAGCCGGATGGTTCGGTCTTGCCGTGGTGCTGGGCTGGGCAGCATGGATCGCTTTTGCCGCTTGGCGCGCCGTGTTGACGCCGCAGCGCTGGACCGCTCTGGCGGGGACCGGAATGCTTGTGGCCATAGCGCTGCAATCAACGCTCGATTTCCCGTTGCGAAACCAGACGATGCTTTGCCTTGCCGCATTTGCGATTCTGCTGATCGCTCCCCCGCGCAAACCTCAGCCCGTCATTGCCGGGGAGCCAACGTCATGATCCGCTATGTGTGGATTGGCCTCATGGTGGTGCTCGCCTTTCTCGCCACTGGCGCACAGCTGGATCGCCAATCGCGGCGCACTCCGATGTTGGCACCGGTTGTCCCGCAGATGTTCAGAAGCTTTTCGCAAGCGCGACAGGTGCTCTCCACCGTCCGCTCGGCAGAGCCTGCCGAGGCATTGGCGGCAGCGCAGCTTCTGGTCCAACGCCGGCCCATACCTGCCGAACATTTGTCGCTGCTGGCCATCGCAACGGTGCGCAGTGGCGACAACGAGAAGGCCTATCTGCTGCTGCAAAAAGCGGCCCAGCGCGGTTGGCGTGATTCGATTGCCCAGCAAACGATGCTGGATATCGCCATCAAGGCCGGTGACTTGCCCGAAGCGACACGGCGGCTTGCCGCGCTTTGGGGCATTCGCGAAAGCCAGATGCCGCTTGCGGAGACCACGGCCAAGCTATTGGCCAGCGCCGATGGCCGCAAAGCCATGGCTGCGACGATGGCCAGCAACGGGCGCTGGACCAGTGCCTTCCTTGCCCAGAGCGATGCAGTGGCTCCGCAGCATCTGGCCGAAACGCTGGTAATGGCAGCCCGCCAGGGCGCGCGGTTCGAATGCGCGCCATTGCAGCGGATCGAAACCGCTTACACGTTGCGGAAGCTGGATGCTGAAGCCGGACTGATAGCGGAAGCGCGCAAAACCTGCCTGCGCCGGTTTAACTGACAGCCGGGGGGGCGTCAATCGCGCTCGCGCACTTTGAAGGTGCCTGAAACCCGATTGCTGCCTGCACCACCGGCTGCGCCCGAGCGCCCGTCCACGCTCGACAGTCCGGAATCAAGGTCAATCACCAGCCGCCCGCCGTTGAGCGTATCGCCACCACGGCGGAGCGCGACGTTGCCGGTCATCGTGATGATATTGCGACCAAAATCATAGACCGCCACATCGCCGCGCGCGCTTTCGGTGCCGCGCGTGACCTGTACTCCGCCAGTCGCATCGATCCGGTCAATCCGGATGCCGC
>CAZSTP010000365.1:0-2561 GCA_964609325.1 uncultured Novosphingobium sp.
ACCTGGCTCACGACGAAACGCAGCAATTGCCCCAGTCGTTCCGACTGTGCAGCAGCTAGAATCACCGCGTGAAACCGGCGATTGCCTTCGACAAAGCCCGATACGTCAGGGGCCTCTGCCCGCTGGATCGCGGCATCGATAAAATCGCAATGGGATGTAAGCGCAGCGATCTGTTCATCCGTGATCAGCCGCGCCGCGCGCTGCGCGCAGCGGCTTTCCAGCATCGCGCGCAAGGTGAACATTTCCTCCTCGTCCTCGTCAGACCACACAGGCACGAAGACGCGGTTGGTTTCGGATCGCTGGAGCAGCATTTCTGCCACCAGTTCGGCAATCGCTTCACGCACGGGGGTGCGCGAAAGCCCGCAGAACTGGGCAAATTCATCTTCCGGTACAAATTGCCCGGGCGGAAAATGGCCGGACAGAACCCCGGCCCTGATCTTGCGATAAGCTTCTTGTGAGGCCTTTGACACGTAACCTCCCGAAGCCGTGGGAAGAGCGGCGCAGGCGCCCCTCTTCCCATGCCCTTTACCTTAGAACGAAGCGCCCACTTCCACCCCGATCAGGCGACGCGCGCCCGGCGTGATGAAAGATCCGCCAAATTCGATCGCCGGGATGGCCTCGGCCACGAACTTGCGGTCGAACAGGTTGTCTGCAAACACCGAAATCCGGTAGCGGTCCGTGGTGATACCGGCGCGCACGTTCATCACGCCGAACGCATCGCGCTTGGCCACATCATAGCGCGCATTGCCGACCACGCCGGGCAATGCCAGTGCCGAGATCGGCAAGAGCCCCGAGAACAGCGTCGGGCGTTCCTGATCCTGCACCGAATGGAACCACGTTGGCCCGGTGATGCGATAATCGGCGCGGAACAGCAGCTTTGCGCTGTCTGAAAGCGGCGCAGTGATTTCACTGCCAAGGTTGATCGTCCAATCGGCGGTATAGGGCGACTTGTTGCCCACCGTGTAAGGACGCGATGCGTTGCGCTTGATTTCGCTGTCGGTCACGTTGAACGAACCAAACACCTTCCAGCCATCGACGACCTTGGCATTGAGGTTGAGTTCCGCACCCTTCACGTCCACGCGGTCAATGTTCGAAACCACGCGCAGCAGGCCGAAGCTGCCGACGAAGAATTCGAAGAACTGCATGTCGTTGACCTGGGTGTAGTACCCGGCAAGATCATAGGTGATCCGGCCATTGAACACTTCGCCCTTGATGCCCGCTTCAAACGCGCTCGACTTTTCCTTGCGGTACAAGTCGTTGATCGTCACGCCAGCGTTGATGAACTGGTTGAAGTTGGCGTTGACCACGGCTGCCGAGCCCTGATTGTTGAACCCGCCCGATTTGAAGCCGATGCCCCAGTTGGCATAGATGTTCAGCTCTGGTGTCGGGTGGAAGCTTGCCGTGATCTTGGGCTGAAGCTGCTTGAACGTGGCGTTTTGCGGCGTGAATGCCCCGAACGCCAAGCCCGGATTGATCGGCCCGCCGGTGAACGGATCAAGCACATTGGGCACCAGCGAATTGGCAGCACGGTCTTCAATGTCGTAACGCAGCGCAAGGCCGGCGGTGAACACGTCCGAAGGCTTCCATTCCGCCGCGCCGAATGCGGCATAGACGTTCGTGTTGAATTCATCAGCCAGCAGCAGCGATGTGGGGTTGGCGCTGTTTGGCGCGTTGTACAACTGCTTGATCACGCCTTGGCCGGTGTCGGCACCAAGGCTGACGCCGGTCTTGCGATCGATGTGCAGATAATAGGCACCCAGCTGCCATGTCAACGGACCATCGTCGTTCGACAGCAAGCGCACTTCGGCGCTGTAATCGGTCTGTTCACGCAATTGGTACTGCGTGCCGTCGCACGTCGTCGGGCTGTACGGTCCGAAGGTCGAACCGTTGGCCGGTGCGAAGATGAACGGAACCGGGATCGCGCCAATCGCGCCGGGCTGGTTGACCGGGAAGCCGGTGAGCGCCGCCGTGCTGGCAAAGCAGCTTGCAACCGAGCTGTTCACCGCCGGATCGGCGTTGCTGATATAGCGCGCAAAGTCAGCCGAGGTGCCATCGGCGACAAGGTCCTGCTTGACGTCCGAATAGAGGCCCCAGGCGACCAGCTTCATGCCATTGCCGAATTCGTGATCAAGCTTGGCCGAAACGTCGAAGCTTTTCTGGTCGTTCGTCGCGCGGATGTTGTTCGAGAACGCGAACGGGTGCTTGTTGATGTCTTCGTAAAACGCAGGGTTCACCGCGCCGAACAGCGGCAGGTGGAACGCAGCGTTGAACGGCAGTGATGCGCCGCTGAACTTGGAATAGCGGGCCTTTACGTCAAGCTGCGTAGCCGTGCCCTGGCCCAGCATCACGCGGCCATCAACCGCCCAGCTTTCCTTGTCGTCCACGGTCTTGGAATTGCCGAGGAACGAATTGCGCCACCAGCCATCGGTGGTGAAGTAATAGCCCGACAGCACAAAGCCGACGTTTTCGCCCAGAGGCCCTGCGATGTGCGCGGTGGCTTCAACCGTGGCTTCGTTGGCATAAGAGGCGCGCAGGCCCCCTGTCAGCGTGTCGGTCGGCTT
>CAZSTP010000366.1:0-2560 GCA_964609325.1 uncultured Novosphingobium sp.
CGCTGATGCGCGCGCCACGCGGCCTCTCGCCCGATGAGGCAGCGCTGTGGGAACGCGTCGCGGCGACTGTCGTCCCGCTCAATCCGGTGCGCAAGGCCAAGCCGGTGCTGGCTGAACCGGCGGTGGTCCATACGCCTGCCAAGCCCAAAGCCATCAAAGGCCGCGTGCCCGCGCCCTTGCCCGCACCGCCACCACCTTCGCCGGTTGCGCGGCCGCTGCAAAGCCACGGGCTTGATGCTTCGTGGGATCGCAAGCTGGCGCGTGGGGCGATTGTGCCCGATGTGACGATCGATCTGCACGGCATGAACCTTGATGCCGCGCATGGCCGCCTGAATGGCGGGATCGCGCAAGCCCTGGCGATGGGATCGCGGGTGATCCTGCTGATTGCCGGCAAGCCGCGCCCGCATGATGAGCGCGATGCCCGCGGATCGCAGCGCGGGGTGATCCGCGCCAAGCTGCTCGACTGGCTGGCGCATAGCCCCCACGCCCGCAGCATTGCCGCCGTCCGCAACGCACAGCCACGCCATGGCGGATCGGGCGCGGTCTACATTGTGCTCAGGAAAGCGCGCTGATCGCGATCCGCGTGTAAATCCTTTGCAGGACGTGCAAATCTTCCATCGCCACGGCCTCGTCTTTCTTGTGCATGGTGGCGTTGCACAGGCCGAATTCGACGACGGGGCAGACGGCGCGCAGGAACCGCGCGTCTGATGTGCCGCCGCTGGTCGACAGTTCCGGATCGAGGCCGGTTTCGGCTTTTACGGCATCGGCGATGATCGTAGAGAACGTGCCGGGCAGGGTGATGAAGCTTTCGCCCGATATCACCGCGCGGACCTCGCCCTTGTGGCGGCGGGCGATCTCTTCGACCATGGCGACGAGCGTTGCGCCCGAATGCCGGTCGTTGAAGCGGATCGAAATGCGCGCGCGGGCCTCGGCCGGGATGACGTTGGTGGCCTTGTTGCCAACCTCAAGATCGGTCACCTCAAGGTTCGAAGGCTGGAACCAGTCGGTTCCGCCATCGAGCACCAGCGCATCGAGTTCTGCCAGCAGCGCAATCAGGCGCGGGATCGGGTTATCGGCAAGGTGGGGATAGGCGACATGGCCTTGCGCGCCCTTGCACGTGATCCACATGTTGACCGAACCGCGTCGCCCGATCTTGACCATATCGCCCAGCCGGTGAACCGAAGTCGGCTCTCCCACCAGACACAGGTCCGGCTCTGCCTGCAATTGGCGGATCAGTTCGATCAGGGGCACTGTGCCAAATCGCGCGGGCCCTTCTTCGTCGCCGGTGATGATGAAGCTGAGCGTGCCTGCCTCTGCCGGAATATCGGCGACCGCCGCGACCATCGAGGCGATCGAGCCCTTCATGTCGACCGCGCCGCGCCCGTAGAGCAATTCGCCGCGCCGCTCTGCCTTGAACGGGCCGGATGTCCAGCCCTCCCCCGGGGGGACAACGTCGAGGTGACCGGCAAAGGCGAAGTGGCGCGAGCCTTCAGGGCCTTGGCGGATGGCGAAGAGGTTCTCGACCGGACCATCGGGCGCTTCGCCCGCGACGAAGCGGTGGATCGCAAAACCCAGCGGTTCGAGCATCGCGGCAAGGCAATCGAACACCGCACCGGTGGCAGGCGTCACGCTTTCGCAATCGATCAGACGTTCGGCAAGGACGACGGGATCAAGCATCAGGCGGCAACCTCTTCGAATTGTTCAATCACCCAGTCTTCGGCCAAGGCAGCCCGGACCCACGCCTGCATCCAATCGTGTGTCCACACCGCATCCATATAGGCCTGGGCGAAGCCGGGCACGGTGACGCCATAGGTGATGAACCGCGCGACGACAGGCGCGTAGACGATGTCTGCCGCGCCGAATGCGCCGAACAGGAACGGGCCGCCGTGGCCGAAGCGCGCGCGGGCTTCGGCCCAGAGGCCAAGGATGCGGACGATATCGGCGCGCACTTGCGGCGCAACCTCGAACCCTGCCACGCGCTTGCGGATGTTCATCGGCATGGCGCTGCGCAGGGCAAGGTAGCCCGAATGCATTTCGGCGACCATCGAGCGCGCCATGGCGCGGGCGGCTTCGTCCTTGGGCCAGAAGCGGTCCCGCCCCACTTTGTCGGCAAGGTGATCGAGGATCGCGAGGCTGTCCCACACCACCGTTTCGCCATCCCACAAGACCGGCACTTTGCCGCCTGACGGGGCGAGGCTTTCGGCGCGGCGTGCTTCAACCCAACCCTTGCCATAGAGCGGGACGACCACTTCTTCGCAGGCGAGGCCCGATTGCTTGACGGCCAGCCAGCCGCGCAACGACCAGCTTGAGTAGTTTTTGTTGCCGATGACTAGCTTCATCGTGATTACCCTATGCCGTTTCGATGCCGCCTAGCCGTTCAGGTTCGCAGTGTCGAGGCTGAACAGGTTTACACAGTTTACACTGTTCAGAGAGAGAAATGCGAGCCCCCCGCAACGGGTCTGGCTGTCTTTGGAAAAATTGAGGTTTTCCGGGCGTTTCATGGGCTTTTGGTGGCGCTGATCGTGCCTTGTAGGACAGCGCAAAAGCTTCCGATTTGGCC
>CAZSTP010000367.1:0-2553 GCA_964609325.1 uncultured Novosphingobium sp.
GCCGATGATAATTGGCTCCTGGAATTCGGCCCGGCTCGATTCCCCGCGAAGAACGTAGTTCTGCCCGTCGTGGTCGAGGCGCTTGCAGGTCAACTCATGCAGATCGTGGCGGTCGCGCTGGACGATAACGATGTCGCCGGGTTGTGGTTCGACATAGCCATAAGCCACGCGCAGGCATTCAAGATCTGAGCCCGGCGGTATTGTCCGGTCCATCGAATAACCCTCCATGCGAAGGCCAAAGCGCTCGCTGCCGGGGAAGGGGTTGGGACCAACCTCAATGGCGTAACGGTCTTCTGCGCCCCAAGTGGTCTCCTCGCGCCAGACGCCTGCGGCCACAGCGCCCACCACTACGAGTGTCTCGAAGGGCTGCGCGCTGCCTGCACGGTGAGTTATGGTCGCAGCAGCAGGGATCATCTGAGATATGTCCATCTCGAGCGCCTTGGCCAGGCCTACCAATGTATCGAGAGTCGGGTTGGTGCTTTTGCCCTTCACGATGTCGCGCACGAGGTACGGGTTCTTGCCTGAGGTTGCCGCTAGGGCCAGCGAGCGAGAATTCCACTTGGCCTCAGGTGCGGTCGCTTCTTCCAGGATCTTGCGGAGATAGGCGATGTTGAAGGCTGAAGATTGGATCATGGGTTGTGGGTAACATTGTGGGATGTTTCCCGCAATCTTAATTGTGGGATACTGCCCTACTTGCAGTGTTGGATCGATATCGGAATAAAGGGTGTATGACGCATCCAATTATCCGCGAGATTGATTCCTTCCTCAAAGCCCACCAGATAGCCGAAAGCTACTTCGGCCGGAAAGCCGCCAACGACTGGAAGCTCGTGCGCCAACTGCGCGCCGGGCGCCGGCTGTGGCCCGATACCGAAGCTCGCATCCGCGCTTTCATGGCTTCCTATGAGAAACCGGCACGCGGCCGTCGTTCGCATCGATGCGCCAGTTCATCCATGCAAATGCAGGATGGAACATAAAGTGAACAAATCTTCATATCAATCTTCTTTCCATCCGCGTGAGACGGTTTTCTCCCACCAACAGTAGAGGTAAATATGGCCAAGATTTCTCCCATCCGCCCGTCACGAAAACCAGTGCTGAAAGAACTTCAGCTGTGCAAGTGGCTGGACGGTGCCGCGCCTGGCGACACACTCGAATATTACCGTGGCTTCCTCGCTAAGGATGTCTGGAAGGGCCCCGGCCAGCGCATGAAGGAAGGCGAGCGGCTCGTGCTCGATCGCCTCGCCAGCCGGACCCGCTGGGCAGCCGAGCGCGGCTTTGCCCATCTCGTCCAGCGCCGGATTGCGCCCGAACAGTTCAGCTACCTCCTGATAGCCCGGCCGCGCGCGCCAACCGCGCCAAGCCCGCTTGCCTGCATCGATCTGGCCGCAGCGGCCTGATCCCAACCCCCAGCCACACGGAACGCATATCCATGTCCTTACCTATTATCAGTGCTGACCAATCTGACGTGCCCCAAGTGATGTCTGCAGGTGGCAGCTTTGCCGCAAAGCCCGAATGGCGCTGCACTGATTGCGGAAAGCTCCTCGGTGTCGCTAACGGAAACCAGTTGCACATCCGGGTCCAGAAGAACCGCGAGTACCTGGTTGGCTACCCCGTCACCGCGAACTGTCACGGCTGCGGAACCCTAAACAGGAAGGCTGCCCGCTAGCAGGCTGGCGGCTTCACTCACCAAGAATCCCCCAAAACGAGAGGCGCTTGACGCCCTGACTTGGCCACCAAGAGGCGCTCGACGCCCGGCCGTCAGGCTGGCGTCAAATGTCCTCCTCGTGGCACGAATTCCACGAACATCTTGTTCAATCGTCCTCTACCCTCAACTTTCAGCGCGGTTTCTCCACGGCGGGCAACCGCCACAGCGGATTGACTGGTTTTGCAGACCCTGCAGCGTTGCTGGACTACCTGCATCGCAGCGATGGCTCGCCCGACCATAAGAACCTGCTCCTTGGCGGTCTGATCCGGAGCGCCAAGGCCAATGACCGCGCGGGGGACTGTGCTCTCACGCTGATGCTTCTGGCACTGTGGCCCGGGCTTGACGGCGTCTTTCGTCGGTCACGGGCCCGACGCCTTGGGCATACCGACGAGATCGCGTCTGAAATCCTGGCCCGCGCGACCGCCGCGATCCGCGAACTTGATCTCGATTGCGTGAACTGGATCGCCGCGACAATCCTGAAGAACGTCGAGCGCGACGTGCTGCGTGCGCACAATCGCGAAACCTGTCGCCAAAGCGTGCAAGACGAGTTCGACGCTGATCTGCACGGCGGTAGTTTCTTGGTCGAAGACCCGGAACTGGACCCTCAGCAACTGCTTGCCGAACTGACCTGTCTGATCGGCATCGATGCCGATCTCGTCATTCGTGTGGTCGTTGATGGTTACACCCAGACTGAGGCTGGCCAGCAACTGGGCCTGTCGGAACCGGCCGCGCGCAAGCGGTTCCAGCGCGCGCTGAAGCGGCTTCGCGCTCGGGTCGATGAAAAAAATCTGAACTTTTGTCCCGTTTGGTGAGCGCCGTTGGCTTTTCAATTTCGGACGCACCGAGCGTCT
>CAZSTP010000368.1:0-2547 GCA_964609325.1 uncultured Novosphingobium sp.
CTAAACCAACCCCAACTTCGCCAAGTCTGCCGCAATCTGTGCGGGCAGGACTTCGCCGGTTTCGCCATCGGCCAGATCGCGGGGGGCGTCGGCGTCTTCGAGGTAGCGCCAGCCTTGGTGGGCGCGTTTGGGGCGGGGGTGGACGTCGATCAGCCTGGTGGAGATGACGATATTGGTGCGCCCGCCTTCGGCCTCTTCAAAGCCGAGGATTTCGGAGCGCGCGACCAGCTGGTGCTTGTGAATCCAGAACAGCGAGCTGCCGATCATTTCATCGGCGCGCTTGGGGCGGTTCTTGGTGGTCAGCCGTGCTGCGCTAGCATCGCCGCGCCTTCCGCCTGCGGCAAACCACTCGTGCAGTTCGGCCAGCGATTGCGCGCCATAGGCGACTTTGGTCATGTGCAGTGGCATTTCGGAATTATCCAGATCAGGCGGCAAGCCCGCTCAACACGGCCAGGCCGAGGAACGAGAAGAAGCCCATGACATCGGTGGCCATCGTCACAAATACGGCAGATGATACAGCCGGGTCCACGCGCAGCCGGTCAAGCGTGACGGGAACCATGATCCCGGCAAGGCCCGCCACCAGATTGTTGATCACCATGGCGGTGCCGATCACCGCGCCGAGCAGCGGATTGCCGAACAGCAGTGCGGTGCCGCCGCCGATCAACACGCCCAGCGTCAGCCCGTTGGCGGTGGCGATGCGCAATTCGCGCGAAATCATGCGCAGCGTGTTCGAACTGGTGAGCTGATTGGTGGCAATGGCGCGCACGATCACCGCCAGCGTCTGTGTGCCTGCATTGCCGCCCATGCCCGATACGATGGGCATCAGCACGGCGAGCAGCGCAAATTTGGCAATTGCGCCCTGGAACATGCCCACGACCGATGCCGCGAGCAGCGCGGTGCCAAGGTTCACCACCAGCCAGGTGAGGCGGGTGCGCACCGTGAGCAGGATCGGCTCGTTAATGTCACCATCACCGGCACCCGACAGGCGCAGGATATCCTCGCTCGCCTCTTCCTGAATGATGTGCACGATATCGTCGACGGTGATCTGCCCGACGAGCCGCCCGCTTTCATCGACCACGGCGGCGGAGATCAGCGCGTATTTCTGGAAGCGCAGCGCGACTTCTTCCTGATCCATCGTGACGGGGATCAGCGTCTGGTCGCGCTTCATCACATCGGCCAGCGGCACATTGCGGGGCGCGCGCAAGATCCACGATAGCTGGCAGGTGCCCACGGGGTGGTGCTTGGGGTCGACGATGAACACTTCCCAGAATTCGGTGGGCAGATCATCGTTGCGGCGAAGGAAATCGATCAGATCGCCCACGGTCATCGCCTCGGGCACCGCGATCAGATCGCGGCTCATCAGGCGGCCTGCGGTTTCCTCGGGGTAGGATAGCGCCGATTCGATGGCCGCGCGGTCTTCCGGCTCCATCTCGGCCAGAACCGCCTGCTGGTCTTCCTCGTCGAGGTCTTCGATCAGGGCGACGGCGTCATCCGTCTCCATCTGCTCGGCCAGCTCGGCGACCTCATCGGGATCAAGCTCGTCAACCAGCAGTTCGCGGACGTGGTCGTTCAGTTCGGCGAAAACCTCGCCGCCCATCAGATCGTTGATCGCGCGGGCAAGGACTACACGCTCGTCACGGTCAATCAGCTCGAACAAATCGGCGATGTCGGCGGGGTGCAGCGGCTCTACAAGGTTGTAAACCCGCTCATGATCGCCGCTTTCCAGCGCGTCCTGCACCTTGCGGACAAAGCCGGGGCGCAGGGTATTGTCCTCGGCATCAAGGCTTTCGGCATTGCGCGCGGGTTCCGCCGCCGGAACATGATCGTCCGCGTCGGGAAGCAGGGTTTCGGCAAGGTCATCGTCGCGCTGCATTGTGGCGGGGTTAGCCTCCTGACCGACAAAAGCAAACCGCCTTGACTCGCCAAGCGTGACTTTCTTTTCCAACGCCCTATATCGGCGTCAAACAGGAAGGAATTGCGACAAATGGCTGACGAAAATCTCGTACTTTCGCTCGATTCAGGCGATGTAGTAATCAAGCTGCGTCCGGACCTTGCGCCCGGTCACGTTGAGCGGATCAAGGAACTGGTCGGCGAAGGCTTTTACGATGGCGTAAAGTTCCACCGCGTGATCCCCGGCTTCATGGCGCAGGGCGGCTGTCCGCAGGGCACCGGCATGGGCGGCTCCAGCAAGCCTGATCTCAAGGCCGAATTCAACGCCGAACCGCACGTGCGCGGCGTATGCTCGATGGCGCGCACCAGCGCACCGCACTCGGCCAACAGCCAGTTCTTCATCTGCTTTGATGATGCCCGCTTCCTTGACAAGCAGTACACTGTCTGGGGCCAGGTCATCAGCGGCATGGAACACGTCGATGCCCTGCCCAAGGGTGAGCCGCCGGCAAAGCCCGGCGTGATCAGCAAGGCGGCCATCGTCGCTGCCTGATCTTAACGCAAAGCATTGAAAAGGGGCGGGGCCACGCGGCCACCGCCCCTTTTTGCTGCGCAATGTAGTTAGAGCGTCGTGCGGTATATCTGACCCACCGTGACGGA
>CAZSTP010000369.1:0-2533 GCA_964609325.1 uncultured Novosphingobium sp.
CCAAATCAATCGGGCCCAAATCAATCGGGCCCAAATCAATCGGGCCCAAATCAAGCTGGCCAAAATCAATCCGGGCGCGCGCCGTCCACAGTGCCGCTGGATAATCTGATCCAGGAACAGATCATACCCCGCTTGCTAATGGCACATTCACATAACGGGCCACGCCATTCGTCAGAAGGCGCCCAAACCATTGACCCCGAAGATGCGGCCAACTTTGCATCGTTGCCTCTTGAACTTGAGGCAGATGAACTTCTGGCGGTTGTTGAAGGCTATCTGGCGCGCGGCGTCGCGGTGGAATCGATCTTTGTCGATTTGCTCGCCCCGTCCGCGCGCAAGTTGGGGCAGCACTGGGAAGAAGACGGTTGCGATTTTCTGGATGTTACAATGGGGTTGTGGCGTCTTCAGGAGGTCATGCGCGAAATCGCCATTTGTTATCCATCAGCTTCGGGTCTGAAAGACCCGCCGCGATCTGCTCTATTTTTGCCAATGCCGGGTGATTGCCACAGTTTTGGCGCTTTAATGATTGAAGAGGTCTTCGCGCGTGGAGGCTGGCAAACCGATGTTCTGGTTGAGCCTAGACGCAAGGAATTGCTCCAAATAGTGGCCGAGAGACATTTCGATCTTGTAGGATTGACCGTCAGTAACGATTGTCCTACCGCCGTGTTGAAAGAATTGGTTTCGGCTATTCGAAGCGTTTCCCGGTCACCCAAGACCCAAATTTTTATCGGTGGACGAATGGTCGACGACAATCCCGGAATTGTTGCTGCGGTGGGCGCCGATGGTACTGCGCCAGATGCCTGCGCGTTTTTTGCTCTGGCTGAATTGAAAATCACAGGATCGGGCCGACTCGATCTTTCAGTCGCATAGTCCGCCAAAGAATATGCCAGCACAAAAAAACAGCATTGAGGGCAAACGGCCATTTGCCAGTCTCGACCGGCATTTCAAATCGCTTGCCAGCGAAGCCGTGGCGAAGTTCGCCATGCTTGCCGGCGACGTTGCGTTCGTAATTGATGAAGCTGGCACGATTATTGACGTCACGGCAGACCCTGCCGAATTCGCTGATTTCACGACTTGGGTCGGGCGTGCCTGGATTGACACGGTTACTATTGAAAGTCGGCCCAAAATTGCCGAAATGCTGGCCAGCGCCCACAAAGGCATCACGCAGCACTGGCGGCAGGTCAATCACAATACCGCAGAAGGCAACGTGCCTGTGCGCTATGCTGTCGTCAGCCTTGGCGAAGGGGCGGGATGCATCGCGTTCGGACGCGATATGCGCGATGCGGCAGGCCTTCAGCAGCGCCTTTTGCAGGCCCAACAATCGCTTGAGCGTGATTACCTGCAATTGCGCCAGCTGGAATCGCGTTATCGCCTGTTGTTCGATCAATCCGCCGAACCGGTCCTGATTATTGACGCGGATACCTACCGCGTCCGCGAAGCCAATCCTGCAGCGCATAAGCTGTTCGGTGCGAAGCCGGGCACGTTGCAAGGCGGCAAATTTACGTCGCTCTTTGCAAAACCGGCACGAGAGCCGTTGATCGCTTTTCTCGGCTCGGTCATGGTGTCGAGCAGTGTGCAACCCATTGATGCCGAACCGGTTGATGGCGGATCAAAAGTGCTGATGTCGGCCAGCGGCTTTCGCCAGCGCGGCGGGCATTTCCTGCTGATCCGGTTAGCCAGCGCCAACAGGATTGCGGGCGAGGCATCTTCGGCAACGCTTGGTGTCATTGAATCGATGCCCGATGCCTTCGTGCTGACAGACGCCAACATGATCATCCAGGTGGCCAACGCCGCCTTTGTCGAGCTTGTCGGAGCCGCAACCGTCGATCAAATCCGAGGGCGGCCATTGGGTGAATTTGTCGGTCGGCCCGGCATTGGCCTCGATATGATCGATGGCCAGTTGGCCAAGCACGATATCGCCCGCAATGTAACCACAGTGGTCGGCGCAACCGATGGTTTTGAGGGTGAGCCGGTGGAGCTTTCCGCTGTGCGCACCAATGGCGATTACCCCGCCCATGGTTTTGTGATTCGCCCGATTGGTCGCCGTTTGCGCGATTTGCCTGCGCCCAATGATACCCCGCGTTCGGTCGAACAGTTGACCGAGCTTGTCGGGCGCATGTCACTGAAAGACATCGTGCGCGAAAGTACGGATCTGATCGAGCGGCTTTGCATCGAAGCAGCGCTTGATTACACGACCAATAATCGCGCCTCTGCCGCTGAAATCCTTGGGTTAAGCCGCCAAAGCCTCTATTCCAAATTGCATCGCTATGGCCTTGGCAATCTGGCTGACGCGATTGATTGACACTTTGAGTGTCAAATTAATTTGACGCTTTTGCCTGTCAGGCGTAGCCTGTCACCATGGCACAATCGGCAGTCTCGACTACGGTAAGCCCGCCTCCGGCGGTTCGCGATATCGTGGAACTCCTCAAGCCAATCACATGGTTCCCCCCGATGTGGGCGCTGCTCTGCGGTGTCGTGTCGTCGGGCGTTCCGATCACCAGCCGCTGGGCCTTTTTGCTGGCAGGGATTGTTCTGA
>CAZSTP010000370.1:0-2527 GCA_964609325.1 uncultured Novosphingobium sp.
GCGTTTCACCGGCAATCTGCGGCGAGGCGTTGCATCTTGCCATGCGGCAAAGCGACGGAGGGGTGGAGCTTGGTGCCTTTGCCAGCGATGGCCGCGCTGTGATGCGCGCTTCTGCCATTGTGCCATAAGGCTCAAGATCGGGACGCTTTCGATGGCGGACGCCGGCCTTATCCCCCGAAGACCTCGCCAACCAGCTTTTCGCTGAGCGTCCACAGCGCCCGGGCCAGTTCCGGATCTTGCGCATAGGAGCGCACGCCAAGCCGCAGTTCTGCCGGATCGTCAATGATTTCAGAGACGTGGCAATCCTCGCAATAGCGCCCGCCGATGTCTGATGCAGGCGCAACAATTGCTGCCCAGACCGAAGTGGCGGCTCCTTCTTCCAGCGTTTTGAAACGAAACCCTTCGCGCCCGAGTTCAGCCTCGCGCGCCATAATGTCCTTGACCCTTTGCGCTTGGCGTTCGCGCAATTCGGGTGTGAAGTAGCGGCCCAATTCGGTTTGGATGCCGCCCGGGTGGACGGAAAGGGCACGGATGCCCCTGTCCCGATATCGGCGGTCAAATTCTATCGCGAACAGGGCATTGGCGGTTTTGGCCGCGCCATATGCGGCATGGCTGTCATAAGGTGTCCGTTCAAAATTCGGGTCATCAAGGTTCAGTTCGCCAAAGCGGTGACCGGAAGACGAGAGCACGACCAGCCGCCCGCCGGACCTGATCAGGCTGGCGATACGGTTGGCAAACACGAAGTGGCCAAGGTGGTTGATGCCGAACTGCGTTTCGAAACCATCTTCCGTACGGCCAAACGGTGTCATCATCACGCCTGCATTGTTGATCACCACATCGAACAGGCGACCATCGGCAACCAGTCCATCAGCGGCCTGGCGCACACTGGCAAGCGAGGCCAGTTCCATATCGATGATGGAGAAGCTGCCGCCTGACCGGCGCGCAGCCTTGTTCACATGGGCGGTCGCGTTCTCGGCTTTTGCGCGGTTGCGCGCGGTGCCGACCACGTCTGCACCGTGGGCCACCAGGGCGCGTGCCGTTTCGACTCCCAGTCCGGCGCTGACGCCGGTGACAAGGATGCGTTTGCCGGAAAGGTCGATGCCTTCCAGCACCTGATCGGTGGTTGTTGTCTGATTGAATGCCATGGCTCTCTCCGCCGGGAAATATTTTGCCACGCACATTCTTGCAGCGATACCGGGGGTCGGTCAAAGCATATATATCATTGCACTCGGCTGGTACCGGCTTTAACGCTGCCTCCGGTGACCGGATGGACGGGCAAATGAATGCGCTATAGGATTGGCTTGAACGGCAGTGGGCGATCGCTCCCGAAGTTTTCACGGTCACGGTTGAAGGTGCCGCGATCGCTTGTCGGGGATGGAATCTGGGGGCTGGCGATCTTCCCGGTATTGTACTGGTCCATGGCTACCGTGCCCACGCCCATTGGTGGGATCACATCGCGCCATCGCTTGCCGAAAGGTTCCGCGTGGTGGCTTTGAGTTTTTCCGGCATGGGCGACAGCGGCAGGCGCAGTGAATACAGCCGGGGCCAGTTCGGTCGCGAGATTACAGGCGTGGCGCAGGCTTGCGGTTTCGATCCGGCTATTGTGATCGCGCACAGTTTCGGGGCGGTCGCCGCGCTTTTGGCGGCAAGTGCGCAACCTGAAAGCCTGTCGCGGCTGATCGTGATCGATTGCGGGCTTAAACCGGAAAACGAACCTCCCCATGAAATGTCGATAAGCCCGCGAAGGGTCTATCCCTCGCGGGATGCGGCGTTGGGGCGTTTCCGGCTCCAGCCCGAAGGGCCATGCCCTGTGCCACAGGTCCGCGACTATATCGGACAGCATTCAATCCGTGAGGAGCGTGACGGCTGGACATGGAAGTTCGATCCGGATCAAAGCCGGTCGCTCAACGAAGATCCGCAACGCGCCAACCTGCCGCCGGTTCACATCCCCGTTGACGTGATCCTTGGCGAACAGACCAGTATCATGATGCCGCCCAATCTGGCCGAACTTGCGCGGATCACCAGCGATCTGGGCCATCCGGTCATGATCCCGGCTTCCGAACACCACATCATGATCGATCAACCGGTGGCGCTGGTGGGGGCACTTCGCGCCCTTCTGGCGCATGATCGCAGAAGATGATAGTATTCATCTAAACGTTAATAGCAGGATGTCTTGATATGAACCGCATTCCCTTGGTGGCCGTTGAAGATCTGAACGCCGAACAGCGCGATGCCTATGACAACCGTCCCGGCGGAAAGCTGAATCTCTCGCGTTTGCTGGCGCATGCGGTGACGATGCAGCCGGGCATTTCAGCCGCTGTGCAAGGCATGATGGGCGGGATCGAAGTGCCGCCGCTGGAACGCCAGATTTGCGTGCTTGCGGTGCTGCATCTTGATCGCGGGGCCTATGAATGGGCGCAGCACATGCAGGTTTCCAAGATGATGGGCATTCCCGACGCCAAGGTCGAGGCAATTGCCGATGACCGTTTTGGCGATCCGGTGTTCGATGATCGCGAAAAGGCGCTGC
>CAZSTP010000371.1:0-2526 GCA_964609325.1 uncultured Novosphingobium sp.
AAGACGGTCATTGTCCGTCGCCTTGCCGACCGCCTGCTTCACGTTCCCGGCGGCTTCATTGGCAAGGCCTTTGGCTTTGTCAGTCATTTCACCCATAGCGTATCTCCTTGTAAAACTGGCACATTGCTGCACTGTTCCGTCGGATATACTACGCTTGAAGCGATGCCGGGTTCCCGCCCTATGCCGTAA
Organism: uncultured Novosphingobium sp.; assembly: GCA_964609325.1. Classification (GTDB taxonomy): domain Bacteria; phylum Pseudomonadota; class Alphaproteobacteria; order Sphingomonadales; family Sphingomonadaceae; genus Novosphingobium. Next base: position 190 of record CAZSTP010000371.1, read on the forward strand.
CACCCGCCATCTTCAGGATCAGCGCCCATTCGTCAGGCCGCACCGCTCCCACCGACAAACGCGATAGGCGGATCAGGTCCATCTGCGCCAATTCGGGCGTCGCCTTCATTTGTTTCAGCGTCACGGGTTTCGGCAGCTTTTCCACCGGCTTCACTTTCACCGACGCCCACTTGCCCTCGGGGTCCGTCGGATCAACCAGCCCGCCAACACTGATTTCGGCCACACCAACAATCTCGATGCCGATGTTGGAGTGATAGAAGAACGCCAGATCGCCCGCCTTCATGGTCCGCAAATTGCGCGCCGCCAGATGATTGCGCACCCCGTCCCAAGTGCCCTCGCCCTCGGCCACCAGATCGTCCCAGCCATAGGCGTCCGGCTCGGACTTCATCAGCCACAAATTGCGTCCAGCGGTATCGGCGATGTTGATTTTGGTCATGAAACCCCGCGTGAATCCCGTTAAGGCGTTTTCATAGCGCCTCTTTTGCGAACTGGAACACCATGCAACCCGAAACTCTGCCGGTTATCTCGCTTGCGCGCGATCCGGCGTCCTTGTCCCGCGAACTGGGTGACAGCTTCCAGACCTTCGGTTTTGCCATGGTCAAGGATCACGGCATTGATCCGGCGCTGATTGCCCGCGCCTGGGCGCTCACCGCCGCATTCTTTGCCCTGCCCGAACAGGACAAGCGCCAATACCACCTCACCGGCCAAGGCGGCGCGCGCGGCTATACCCCGTTCGGCACCGAAATCGCCAAAGGGGCAAAGCTGCACGATCTTAAAGAGTTCTGGCATGTGGGCCGTGATCTGCCCGCAGGCCACGTCCTGTCCGATTCGATGCCGCCCAACATCTGGCCCCACAGCCCCGCCGGCTTCCGCGAAACTTTCGAGGAGCTCTACGCCGCATTCGACGCGGTCGGCGCGCGCATCCTGTCGCGCATTGCGGTGTGGCTGGGGCTGGACGAGCACTGGTTCGATCCCGTCATCGACGAAGGCAACTCGGTCATGCGTCTGTTACACTATCCGCCCGTCCCCGATGCGCAAAGCGGTGCGATTCGCGCAGGGGCACATGAGGACATCAACCTGATCACGCTGCTGCTGGGCGCCGAAGAGGCAGGGCTTGAGCTGCTGGCCAAGAACGGCCGCTGGATCGGCGTATCCCCGCCTGAAGGCGCGCTGGTGGTCAACATCGGCGATATGCTGCAACGGCTGACCAACCACGTCCTGCCCTCCACCACGCACCGCGTGCGCAATCCCGATGGCGAACGCGCGCAGCACAGCCGCTATTCGATGCCGTTTTTCCTGCACTTGCGCAGTGATTTCGCGTTCCACACCCTGCCGCAGTGCATCACGCCCGAAAATCCGGATCGCTATCCCGTCTCGATCACCGCCGATGCATATCTGCAAGAACGCCTGCGCGAGATCGGCTTGAAGAAGTAGCGCGCCCCAAACGCAAAAAGCCGCCCGATCAGGGCGGCTTTTTCGGGGTGGATGGTGGAGCCTAGCGGGATCGAACCGCTGACCTCCTGCATGCCATGCAGGCGCTCTCCCAGCTGAGCTAAGGCCCCATATATCCATCAGGTTTGCCCTGGGAGGCGAACCGGACCGGCGATCATTCTTGCCGGGAGCCGCGCCTCTAAGAGAAGCATTCCTCACTGGCAAGATCATTTTTCAATGACCGCTGTTTTTTGTGGCCCGCCCGCAATCAGGCAGGCCACAATACCCTTAAACTTCGTCGTCGTTCACATCGTGGCCGGGCACGCCAAGATCGTCATCGCCGCCAAGGTCAACGTCATTGTCGGGCGAATCGCCGTCTTCATCAATGTCGAGATCTTCGTCGGCCAGATCGACGTCCGGTGCGACGTCAGCCTTTTCCTTCTGGATTTCTTCATAAGGAATCGGCTGCTTGGATTTCAGCACAGGCTCGGACGTCCAAGCGTACTTGCATTCCACGCATACGATCGGGTCATCTTTGCCCAGATCGTAAAAGCGGGTGCCACACTTCGGACAGGTGTGCTTTGCGCCCCATTCCGGCTTGACCATGAAACTTCCTCAAATCTGGCCCGATCACATCGATTTGCACCGGGCGGAAAAACTGCACGCTCGATCAGTCCGCCTTACAAGCGGAATCAAGCGAGCGCGCGCCTTGCCATAGGCGCGGCACGCTGTCAAAAGCCGCGCGCTTTATACAGCCTTCTTTGTGCGAAAGTTTACCAATCCCGTGTCCTCTGCCGATCCTTCATCGATGCGCCCCCGCCGCTTTTCCGCCACCGGTCCGCTCAAGGGCCGGATTCGCGTGCCGGGTGACAAATCGATCAGCCACCGCTCGATCATGCTGGGCGC
>CAZSTP010000372.1:0-2525 GCA_964609325.1 uncultured Novosphingobium sp.
CGTTCATCGGATTGAGCTCGACCCATTGCCCCTTGACCTTGTCGATCAGCTTGGCCCGCAGTGCAGGTCCGTTGCGCAGTTCGATCTCCAGGCGCCGTTCTGGAGCTTCTTCATCCGGTCGGTGCAGGAGCAAACCGGTTGTGTAAAAGCCGCGTAAGGCGCTGGCACCAGATAATGCCAGGAACGGATCGTCCTTGACCTGCTGCTTGGTCAGCTTCTTGGTGTGATGGACCAGGATTACGCCGCAGTCCGGGTTGATGTGATCGCGCAGGGCCTCGACCCGGTTTTTCAGGAAAAACATCATTGCGGCATTGTCGTTTTCGCCGCCGCCATCAGGCCCGCCATCAAACAGGTTGCGGATCGGATCGATGCAGATGATATCGACCGGGTCGATCGGAAAAGCGCGCTTGATGGCTTCAGCCACCCGGGCACTGCCTTCAGCATCAAGCAACATGCTGAGCTTGGGAGTGGCGACCAGATTATCGCGCGCAGCCCGCATCAGTTCCACCGGCAGCGCGGTGTGCTGCATGCGTTCGCGAAGGTAGTGATACTGGATCTCGGCCTGGAGATAGAAAATCCGCAAGGGGCGCGGGGGCGTAAATCCGAGAAAGGGCTGCCCGGCCGCCATGTGAACCAGCCAGGTGATCTGAAGATCACTCTTGCCGACTTTGGGGGCACCGCCCAGCACCAACATGCCGCCCGGCGTCAGCACCCGCGGCGCTATAATGTCAGCTGGCATGGGACTTGTGTCATCCAGCAACGCCCCAAGCGTAAAGGCTGGCATCTCACTTGAAGCAGGCACCGCGCTCACCAACCGCACGAGCGCAGGGCCATTGCGTTCGACATGGAGGCGCCACAGCCGATCGGATTCCGCCTTCAGTCGATCCAGCGGCCAGCAGGGGCGCAGCATAGCGGCATTGTACTGGCTGATCGCCTCCCAGCCTTCGTCCGGGCTGATCCGCCCCTCATGGACCAGGCGGATGAAGTGGCCAATGGCGGCACTGGCGCCCTCGAAGCGGGACCAGCGATCGGCTCCACCTTCGTGCACCGGCGTGGTCAGGACATCGCTGATCGACAGCTTCTCCTCGTGTGCCGCCGTATCGCTGCCGATCCCGGGCATGGCCGGCATTGCAGCAACCGCCTCGGCCATATCAGACAGATCAACCTCACGGCCTGCGTTGTGCCGCAGGATCTGAACCAGTCGCTGATTGCCGCCCTTGTGGTAGATGGTGCCCGGCACCCGGATCGGCTGGTGGGCCGAGCGAAAATGCGTGTCGCCGGCAACCTTGGCCGCGATGGTTCCGCGAAGTGCGCAGACCTGCTCGACATCGCTCCCGGTGGCGGGCTCGGACAGTTTCCACCAGACATGGAGCTTCTGTGCGCCTTCAGCCGTGCGCCCGCCGCTTTCGACTACAAGGCTGGGCTCGCCCAGATGCCGGGTCAGGTGAGCCAGCTTACCCCCGACGTCACCTGTGTCTATGTCGACCACAAGCGCCTGCATGGCGGTCACATCGACTGACTTTGCCTGACCGCTCTTTGCAACCGTGCCAGGGATCACATAGACCGCAGCGCCCTCTCGCCCGGCCCAATTGGCGAAGGTCACAAGCTTGTCGGCTGCCGAGCCGTCGGCATCGATCCAGATATTGTTCGGTTTGCCCTCGATCCCCTGGCCCTTCTCGACGAAGCTGCGGACGGGTATCAGACCGTCACAATAGTCGAAGACCACATCAAGGAATGCTTCAATCTGTGCGCGGTCAGGCTCGAGGTAGAGCTCCTCGAGTGACTGGGCGTCGTTAAAATCGCGCCACGGATTGAAGTGGATGATGGTGTCGTCGCTCACCGCGGCATCTCCCAGCAACGTGTTGCCCATGCGCAAAAACGGCACTCGAAGAAGTCGGGATTGGTGGTCATGCGCGGCAGCAGTTCGCCAGCCTTAGTCGCCTGCAAGATCCGCACCGCCTTGTCACTCATGGTCTGGGCAAGTTCGGCATTGAACGGCACAAGCTCATGGTGGAGCTCGGACGTATCCTTATTGATTGCGGTAAACAGCGCAGGGGAAGCCGAGATGCCGGGAACGACCGGCTCCATATAGGCCTGATAGAGCGCAATTTGCGCTGCATAGACGGGCTTGGATTTGACAACGCCGTCCTTGACGCATGCGCGCCAGTTCTTCGCGTTCATGGTCTTGCATTCCCACAGCGCAGGTGATCCAAGACCGAGCGATTCCGGAGCCCGCGCGATGATGCCATCAACATGGCCACGCAAACGCCCGCCAGCAGCAGAGAAGCCAAATTGCTCACCGTCTGGCCGGTGGCCCTTGCGCGTGTAGATTTCGATCCCGGCATTGCGCAGCCAGGCGATGGCCAGATCTTCCAGCGCGTGGCCGATGGCAAAGATGCGCAGCGTTCGTCCTGAGAAATCTGTGCCTTCATCCTTGGGCGTGGCGGTGAACTCGAACTGGAGCGCGCGCTCGCAGGAAACGCCGACCCGCGAGCCGCCGAGATAATCCCTCGGGCTGCGGCTGG
>CAZSTP010000373.1:0-2503 GCA_964609325.1 uncultured Novosphingobium sp.
ACCAAGATCCCGCGCTTTGCCTTTGAAAAGTTCAAGGGCGCGGACAACAACCTTGGCACCGCGATGAAATCGGTTGGCGAAGTGATGGCGATTGGCCGCAACTTCAAGGAATCGATGCAGAAGGCGCTGCGGGGCCTTGAGACCGGCTTGGATGGCTTCAACCGCGTAGTCGAACTGGAGGGTGCGAGCCGCGACCAGATCGTGGCGGCGCTGAGCAAGGCGACGCCGGATCGCATTCTGGCGATTGCGCAGGCCTTCCGCGAGGGCTTCAAAGTTGATGAAGTACATGCGGTAACAAAGTATGAACCTTGGTTCCTGCGCCAGATCGCCGAGATTATCGATGAAGAAAAAGCCATTCAAAGCAATGGCTTGCCTAATGATGCTGCCGGTTTGCGCCGGTTGAAGGCGATGGGCTTTTCCGACAAGCGTCTTGCCACGCTGGCAGTGCGTTCTGTGGGCGTTGCGGGCGGCCTTGGCGAGACGCAAGCCAAGCGTTCGGGCCTGCTGCATGATGTGCTGAACGCGATGGCCGGTGCCACCAGCGAAGCCGAAGTCCGCGCGCTTCGCCACAAGCTGGGCGTGCGTCCGGTGTTCAAACGCATTGATAGCTGCGCCGCCGAGTTCGAGGCGGTAACGCCTTATATGTATTCGACATATGAGAGCGGGTTGTTCGGCGAGCCGGAAAATGAATCCGCGCCGACCGACCGGAAAAAGATTGTCATCCTTGGTGGTGGTCCGAACCGGATCGGGCAGGGTATCGAGTTCGACTATTGCTGCTGCCACGCGTGCTTTGCGCTGGGCGATGCCGGGTTCGAAACGATCATGGTCAATTGCAACCCCGAAACGGTTTCGACCGACTATGACACTTCGGATCGGCTGTACTTTGAGCCGCTGACGGCCGAAGACGTGCTCGAAATTCTGGAGCTGGAACAGTCCAAGGGCGAGCTGGTGGGCGTAATCGTGCAGTTTGGTGGCCAGACGCCGCTGAAACTGGCGCAAGCGCTGCAAGATGCGGGCATTCCGATCCTTGGCACATCGCCGGATTCGATTGACCTTGCCGAAGACCGTGAGCGTTTTGCCGCGCTGGTCAACAAGCTGGGCCTGAAGCAGCCGATGAACGGCATCGCGCGCAGCCGCGATGAAGCCGTGGCGGTCGCCAGCCGCATCGGTTACCCCGTGCTGATCCGCCCGAGCTATGTGCTGGGTGGCCGCGCAATGGAAATCGTCGATAGCCTTGCGCAGCTTGATGATTACATCGCCACAGCCGTGAAGGTTTCGGGCGATAGTCCCGTGCTGATCGACCAGTATCTGCGCGATGCGATTGAATGCGACGTTGATGCGCTGGCCGATGGTGACGATGTTACCGTGGCAGGCGTGATGCAGCACATCGAGGAAGCAGGCATCCATTCGGGAGACAGCGCCTGCACCCTGCCGCCCTACAGCCTGCCCGCCGATATCATCGCCGAGATGGAGCGTCAGGCTATTCTGCTGGCGCGCGGCCTGAACGTGCGCGGGTTGATGAACATCCAGTTCGCGATCAAGGATGGCGAGGTTTACCTGATCGAGGTGAATCCGCGCGCCAGCCGCACGGTGCCGTTTGTCGCCAAGGCGATCGGTCAGCCGATTGCCAAGTTTGCCGCGCGCATCATGGCGGGCGAAAAGCTTGCCGATTTGCCCGCGATCAAGCGCGAGATTGATTACATGGCGGTCAAGGAAGCCGTGTTCCCGTTCGGACGCTTCCCCGGCATCGATCCGGTGCTTTCGCCCGAGATGAAATCGACCGGCGAAGTGATGGGCATCGACAGCAGCTTTGCGGTGGCGTTCGCCAAATCGCAACTGGGTGCGGGCGTGAAGCTGCCACAAAGCGGCACGGTGTTTGTCTCGGTCAAGGATTCGGACAAGGCGATGATCCTGCCCGCGGTCGTCAAGCTGACGCAGCTTGGCTTCAAGATCGTGGCGACGGGCGGCACGGCGCGGTATCTTTCGGATGCGGGCGTGAATGTGGAGCGGGTCAACAAGGTGGCCGAAGGGCGTCCGCATATTGTTGACCGGATCAGCGACGACGATATCGCATTGATTTTCAACACCACCGAAGGCTGGCAGAGCCACAAGGATTCCGCATCGATCCGTGCTTCGGCACTGGGCGCGCGGGTTCCATCGTTCACCACGGCCGCCGGTTCGGTGGCTGCGGTGGAAGCGATTGAGGCAATGCGTGCGGCCGAACTTGAAGTGCGGTCATTGCAGGACTATTATAGCTAAATCTCAGAGGTTCCCCGGCATCGTGGTACTGAAGGTCTGGCCCGGCGCATACGGCGAGGGTCGGCGAGGATAGTTTTTCCCTGCAAGCCGTAACGGCAAGCAGGGGGCAGAATAAGAGAGAGATTGAAGCGATGGCGAGTGTGGAAAAGCTGCCGATGCTTGCTGCGGGCTATGAACGCCTGACCGCCGAGCTGAAGGCGCTGCGTGAAGAGCGCCCCCTGATCGTTGATGCCATCGAGGAAGC
>CAZSTP010000374.1:0-2495 GCA_964609325.1 uncultured Novosphingobium sp.
GCCGAGTTGGCGCCGCCCGAACCGTTCATGCGGATGCACTGGTTGGCAGGGGTGTTCACAACGCCGTTGGCCAGCGTGATGTCCGAATTGCCACGGAAGAACAGCGCTGCCTGACCGTTGGCTTCGTTGTTGCTGCTGGTCACAGGCTGGATCGCCGTGAAGTTGGCAATGCGCGAAACCTGACGCGGGGTCTGGGCTTCGTTGTTGTTGCTGTCCAGTTCCATCAGGGCATCGCCTGCGCCCGAACGCTGGATCAGCAGCAGGTATTGCAGGTTCGCCTGAACGCCGGTGTCCATGTCGAGGCTGTCATCATCGGCACCGACCGAGATGTAGTGCTTCATGTTGACCGTGCCGCCGAAGAATTCCGCGCCATCGTCCGAGCTGTTATAGCTCTGGATATAGTCAAGCTGCGTGCCCGAACCGGTGCCTTCCAGCGTCAATGCCTGAAGTTCGCTGTTCGAACCCAGCACGAAGCCCGAATAACGGATCTGCACGTACTTCATCGTGCCGCTGTTATCCGCGTCGTTGGTGCCGCCGTAGATTGCCGGATCAGCCGCGCCTTCGGTCTGGCGCTCGCAAGTGCTGGCAACGCCGGTGCTGGCAACAGCGCCGGTGGTGCAATCGGTGATCGGCGCACGGCCCATCAGCACAACGCCGCCCCACTGGCCTTGCGAGGTCTCGGTGTTCAGACCGAGCACGTTATCGCGGCTGGTGAAGATGATCGGCGCAGATGCGGTGCCGGTGGCGTTGATGCGGTTACCACGGTTCACGGCAAGCCATGACGTACCGGTGTTACCGAACACGATCACGCCGGGCTCGATGGTGAGCGTTACGGTGTTGCTCGTGCTGCTGAAGCCAGCGTCGGTGCCAACATCAACGCGGCCGTTGAGCTGGTAGAGCACGCCCGGAACCTTCGGCAACGTGGTCGAGACGTTGATACGCGAAGGCAGGCGGCAAACGCGCCATGAGCCCTGGCCGGTCGTGATCGTCTGCGCGTCGGTCAGGCCTTGCGGGTCCGAGATGGTCGGGCAACCCGCAGCAGCGGTAACCGTAGGAGCAGCAGTTGCCGTCGGCGTCGGCGTTGGTGCAGGCGTTGGCTGGTTGATCGTTACGTTACCGCCAGTGCCGGGCGAGGCAATGTCGGTAGGGCCGCAGCCGGCGAGCGCGATGGCGCTGCAACCAACCAGGAACAGGCCGTGGAAATTCTTCACGTGGTATCCCCCATGGATGATGGCAGGATCAATTCCCGCCGGGTCGAGGGGTGCTCTACGGGTCTAAAGTGACAGCCTGTTTGCGGTTTCTTGACAGTTATATGTCATATTATCTGACGGTTATGTGACTATTGTGACGAAGCGACGGAAACCTGCGGGTTTAATGATTGCAGATTTGTGACAATGTTACAGTTTGATTGCACTTGGCCGAGAATCACATAATTTCTGTTTCAGACAAAAGATTGAAACGGAGAGTCGGACATGAGCATGAGCCTTTTCCTCGCCGCCGCCCTGATGGCGCAAGCCCCCGCGACACTCACCGTGCCCGCTCCGGCCACGCCTGCAACAGACGTTGGCTATCATGAATTGATGACTGGCAGGCCCGAAGCCGCGATTGCGCGGATTGAACGCAATGGCCTTGCGCAGGCAGGCGATCCGCTGGCGCTGATCAACCTTGGTACCGCATACAAGATGCTGGGCCGCAAGGATGAAGCCGCCCGCCTCTATCGCGCCGCGGCCAGCAGCGATGAACGCTATGACGTGGAAATGGCCAATGGCCGCTGGGTCGATTCGCGCCGCGCCGCCAATCTGGCGATGGCCCGCATCGGCAGCAATGAAATGCTTGCGCTGAAATAACCGCTCGATCCCGGCCACGCGCTAAGGCGGGCCGGGATTCTTTCAGTCCGCGCCGGTAATAATGGCGATATCGGACGCGACAGGGCTCCATTCGCTTGCCAGCAAGCCGCCCTGCCCGAACAACGCGCCAACCGGATCAGGCGATGCCGCCGCCCGCGCCAGTTCCGCCGAGCGTGGATCATCAACCGCGCCATTCGCGCCGCGCAGATGGGCAATCCACGCGCCGATAGCGGTCAAAATCGCCTTGCACGGCTTGCCACCCTTGGTGGCCTGCGCGGCCAGCGTCTCCAGCCAGCGCTGCGGAATCTTCTGGCTGCCATCCATCGCAATCTGGATCAGCCGATGATTGAGCGCGGGGTTGGCAAAGCGATCCAGCAAAAGCGTCGCGTAGGCCTGTAGATCTTGCCCCGGCGCAGCAGTAATGGTGGGCGCGGCCTCTTCGCGCATCAGCCGTTCGGCCAGCGCACGCAAGGTAGGGTCTGCCACGGCTTCGTGAACATAGGTGTGCCCCGCCGCCAGTCCGCAATAGGCCAGCGCCGAATGCGCGCCGTTGAGCATGCGCAACTTGGCGGTCTCATAAGGGGCCACTTCCGCCACCAGTTCCGCCCCCACCGCTTCCCAGCGCGGGCGCGGTCCGGCAAAGCGGTC
>CAZSTP010000375.1:0-2489 GCA_964609325.1 uncultured Novosphingobium sp.
ACCCTTCGCCCCCTGCATAAAAGCACAGCGAACACCCGCTCATCCGCCATTCGAAACCGGCATCGGTGAAGATTTTATCCAAGCCCTCAACCTCTGCCGCGCGCTTTACCGCCGAGCTGCCGGGAACGACCAGCGCCTTGCGGATCGCGGGCGAGATGCGCCTGCCTTGGATCAGCGCGGCGGCGCGGCGCAGATCGGACAGGCGGCTGTTGGTGCAACTGCCGAGAAAGGCGGCGTCAATCGGTGTGCCAAGGATCGGCGTGCCTGCGGAAAGGCCGATGTATTCATGCGCGCGGGCGGGGCCTTGGGGCACGGTGCCATCGATGCCCACACTGTGTTCGGGGCTGGTGCCCCACGTGACCATCGGGGCGATGGTGCTGGCATCAATCACAATTTCGCGGTCAAATACTGCGCCGTCATCGCTGTGCAGCATGTGCCAATAGCCTGCGCTGAAATCGGCGGGAGCATAGCGACGCCCGCCGAGATATTCATAGGTTTTGGTATCGGGCGCGATGATCGCGGTCATCGCGGCAAATTCGGTGGCCATGTTGCACAAGGTCATGCGGCCTTCGATATCGAGCGCCTGCACCGCATTACCTGCAAACTCCACGACAAAGCCCGAACCGCCGCCTGCGCCATGGGTGGCGAGCAGGGCCAGCGCCATGTCCTTGGGTGTGACGCCCGCAGCAAGCTGGCCGGTGAAGGTCACGCGCATGGTTTTGGGGCGGGGCAGGCGCAGCACGCCGGTGGCCATGGCATGTTCGGCTTCGCTGGAGCCGATGCCCCATGCCAGCGCGCCCAAAGCGCCTTGGGTGCAAGTGTGGCTATCGGGCGCGACCAGCGTCAGCCCCGGCAGGACGATGCCCAATTCGGGCGAAATGACGTGGGTGATGCCCTGATCGGGATCGGTCACATCGAACAGCGTGATGCCCGCTGCCAGCGCGGCTTCGCGGGTTTCGGTGATGAAGGCTTGGCCGCCCTGCATCAGCGTCTGGTCACCCCGGCCGATGCGGGTATCGACGATGTGATCCATCACCGCAAAGACGCGCGCCGGATCGCGCACCGGACGGCCTGCGGCGGCCATGGATTTGAGCGCCGAAGCGCCGGTGCGTTCGTGCAGGAACACGCGGTCGATCGCGATCAGCGCGGCACCGGCTGCCGTATCGGCAACATGGTGCGCGTCCCAGATCTTGGCGAAGAGGGTGCGGGGGGATGGTGTCATACTTGGGCTTTCACCAGCGCATCATGCCATTGCCGCGCGGCCTTGCCAGCCCGCAGCCGCGCGCGTGTCCGCAGAGCGATAGCTTGGGGTGTGATGGCGGAGGGGAGTATCGGAATCGCGGCGTCGGCTTGGGCCGCATACCACGGGCGGAACAGCGCTTCGGCGCGGGAAATGCCCCAAGCGCGGGCGAGGTGTTCGCCAAAACGCTGGGGTGTGAGATCGGGATAGAGTTGGTCGGCATCGCCTGCGGGTACAGGCGGCAGGACGATGCGACCGGCACCCAAAGCTGCGCGCGCGGCTTCCAGCGTTGCCAGCAGATCATCTGCCGGGTCGGACAGGCCATGGCCGGGAACATCCAGTGCGATCTGGTTGGGGCCGGGCTCTGCCAGTTCAGCACCGGGGGCGTGGAGCACCAGTTCGGCAGCGCCGGGTGTGCCCTTCCAGTGGAGCAGAGCGCCGTTCACCTGCACAAAGCCCTCGCCCGTATCCTGCGCCAAGGCGGGGCAAGCTTCCCCGCGATGTGTCAGCAGGAAGGCAAGGCAATCGGCCTCATGGGCAGCCGGATTGTCTGCGCGGTTGGTGCGCCACATGGCGGGCAGGGGACCAAGCCGGTCGATATGCGCCTGCAACGGATCGCCGTTATAGGCGCTGATCAATACGGGCGCGGTGGTGGCATCCACGGGCGGTGTCCACGGCGCGGCTTGCAGGGCGGCGTTATAGCCGAAGCGATAGGCATCGCCTGCATCGAGCAGTTCCATCACGATGGCCTGCACCCGCGCCAGATCGGCATGGGCCACGCGCATCCGCGTTTCATCGCGCACATCGAACCACGGGAAGAACCACGATTGTTCGAGCACGCGGTTCCACACCCATGCCAGATGCTCGCCATAGGCGGCAGGCTGGAACGGCACGGCATAGCGCGCGCCGAACATCGCCATTTCATCTGCCGTCCATGATGGATAGCCGCCGATTGCCAGCGCGGTGAAGCGCAGCGGCTGTTGCTTCAGGGCATGGGCCAGAATAATCCCGCCCGAATGGAAACCGTAAGCGTGGCAGTGCTTTACACCCAGTGTATCGAGGAACTGGTGCAAGCCTGCCGCAAAATCGGCGATATCCGGCTCTCCGCCTAGCGGGCAAGACTGTCCGAACCCCGGAGAGTCTGGCGCGATGCAGGTGAAGTGTTGACCCCAAACGCGCATCAGGGCTTCGTATTCTTTCGAGCTTCGCGGGCTTTGATGGACCAGCAGCAGCACCGGGCCTTGGCCGC
>CAZSTP010000376.1:0-2481 GCA_964609325.1 uncultured Novosphingobium sp.
GCCTTTGCGCCACTTCCGACACACGAAAACGCCCCTGACCGCCACCGAACTGCGCTCCCTCGCGCCCGCCGTGGCGGCGGTAATGCGCAGAGGCTGCGGGATGATCGACAAAGGCGCTGACCGACAAGTGCGGCTCGTCGGCGCAGATCCGGTCCACCAAGTCCCAGAGCGCACGCGCATCTGGCGGACTTTTCGCCCAGCCGGGAAAGAACGCGGCCTTATCGGCAAAAGGCAGCGATATGCCCAGATCCAGGCCGACCAGCGCATCATCGGGCAATTCATCGCGCAGCCAGTGCAGCACTTCCAAGCGCGACCAGCGATGGCCGGGGCGGATCAGTCGCGGCGCATCCTGGCCACGCCCGGCCATGGCCACGGCAATGCCCTTTTGCCGTTCCCCCGCAGCGCCCGACCAGTCAATGGCTACGAAATGCCCGAACCGGTCGGGGATCATGTCGCCGCCCGTTCGCGCCGTTTGCGGTCCCACCATTCGAGCCGCCGCGCCACTTCGCGTTCAAACCCGCGCTCGACCGGGCGATAGTAGGTTTGCGGAGCCAAGCCTTCCGGCCAGTAATCTGCGCCTGAAAATCCATCGGGCGCATCGTGATCATAGGCATAGCCTTCGCCATAGCCGATGTCCTTCATCAGCTTGGTCGGCGCGTTGAGGATATTGGAGGGCGGGGCGAGCGAGCCGGTCTCGCGCGCTGATTTCCACGCGGCCTTGTGCGCGGTATACGCGGCGTTCGATTTCGGCGCTGTCGCGATGTAAAGCAGCGCCTGCACGATCGCCAGTTCACCCTCGGGGCTGCCCAGAAACTCGTAGGCATCTTTGGCGGCAAGACATTGCACCAGCGCTTGCGGATCAGCCAGACCGATGTCCTCCACCGCCATGCGCACCAGCCGCCGCAGCAGGTAAAGCGGCTCTTCGCCTGCCACCAGCATCCGTGCGAGATAGTAAAGCGCCGCCTGCGGGTCTGATCCGCGCACGCTTTTGTGCAGCGCTGAAATCAGATTGTAATGGCCGTCGCGGTCCTTGTCATACACCGCCACGCGCCGCATCAGGAACTTGCCGAGGCCCTCGGGATCAAGCGGCGCGGGCAGCGATACATCGAACAGCGTCTCGGCCTGATTGAGCAGGAACCGCCCGTCGCCATCGGCAGACGCGATCAGCGCCTCACGCGCTGGCGGGGTGAGCGGCAACCGCAGCCCCGTGGCCTCTTCTGCCCGCGCCAGTAGTTGGCCGAGCGCCGTGGCATCGAGCCGGTGAAGGATCAGTACTTGCGCGCGCGACAGGATCGCGGCGTTGAGCGCAAAGCTGGGGTTCTCGGTCGTCGCGCCGACCAGCGTGATCGTGCCGTTTTCAACCACTGGCAGAAAGCCGTCCTGCTGCGCGCGGTTGAAGCGGTGGATTTCGTCCACGAACAGCAGCGTGCGCCGTCCGGCCAGCGTCATCGCTTCGGCCTCTGCGAATACCTTCTTGAGGTCTGCCACGCCCGAAAATACCGCGCTGATCGCGACATAGCGCATACCGACAGCTTCGGCGAGCAGGCGCGCAATGCTGGTCTTGCCGGTGCCGGGCGGGCCCCACAGGATCATCGAGTTGAGTTTACCCGCCGCCACCATGCGCCCGATTGCGCCATCCTGCCCGGTCAGGTGATCCTGCCCGATGACCTCCGCCAAGTCATGCGGACGCAACCGATCCGCCAGCGGTGCTTCGGCACTGGCGCTGGGGGGCGGGCGGTCTTGGGGTGGCGGGGCGAAAAGATCTGACATGGCGCGGCGATGATAGGGGCGTGGCGGGGAAATTGCACCCGCTCTTGCACATCGGGCAGCAAGATATATCGTAGAGCCATCGACTTTTGAAGGACGGACATGCGATTTGAACACGGCGGGCGTTTCGGTGGCGGCGGTGGTAGCGGGGGGCGGCGCGGGGCGCGGATGTTTGCGGGCGGTGAGTTGCGGCTGGTCCTGCTGCACCTTGTGGCTGAGCAGCCGCGCCATGGCTATGACCTGATCCGCGCGGTGGGCGATCTGGCGGGTGGCGAATATGCGCCAAGTCCCGGTGTTGTTTATCCCACGCTGGCGCTGCTGGTGGACGAGGGGCTGATTGCCGAGGTGCTGGACGCCGGGCCGCGCAAGGCCTTTGCCGCGACCGATGCGGGCCGCAGCGAACTGGCTGCCCGCGCCGGTGATCTGGCCGCGATCATCGCGCGGTTGAAAGCGGTGGGCGACCAGCGCGAGCGGTCGGAAAGCCCACCGGTGCGCCGCGCGATGGGCAATCTGCACGCGGTATTGCGCAACCGCGCGATGGCCGAGGGATTTGCCACCGAAACCGCACATGCCATCGCCGATATCCTCGACGAGGCCGCGCGCCGTATCGAGCGGCTCTAACCCCTGTGGCGTTGGGCTTTCTGGCGCACCAGCCGCAAGTAGGTATCGGCGACGGCCTGATTGATCCGGTCCCACGAAAATTCGAGGCTGCGC
>CAZSTP010000377.1:0-2461 GCA_964609325.1 uncultured Novosphingobium sp.
CGAGAAGCTTCCTGAGGCAATCACGGTGGATCAGATATACCGCACGACGCTCTAGTCGCAGCGGGAAGGGTTTCCGAACCCATTAAGTTCGCAAACAACTGTGGTTCCAAAACAAAAAAGCCGGAATGCCCGTTCAAGGCATTCCGGCTTTTTGCATTCCCGTGCCGAAGCTTACCAGCCGGCCAGATCCGCCGCGCGCAAGCGGTGGCGGCTGGGCGAGCCGAGCCATGCCCAGTTTGCCATGGCGCGCTTCATATAGAGGTGCGTGTCATGCTCCCACGTAAAGCCGATGCCGCCGTGGGCTTCGACCGTATCGCGGGTCATCTGGAGATAGGTGTCGGTCAGATGGGCTTTGGCTTGCGAGGCGGCATGCGATGCCTGATCGGGCTGATCGTCCCACGCATAGGCGGCAAACCAGTAGAGCCCGCGTGAAGGTTCGGTGGTCAGCGCCATCTTGACCAGTTGGTAGCGATAGCCCTGGAACTGCGCGATAGGCTGGCCATATTGTTCGCGCAGCTTGCCATATTCCACGCACATATCGACACAGTGTTCCGCGCCGCCAAAGGAATCGGCAGCGAGCAGTACAGCGGCGGCATCGATCACACGATCAACCACGGCAGCGCCCTCTCCCAACACTTCGGCTGCGGCCCCGTCGAACGTTACCGTATCGAGCGGACGCGTGCGATCTGCGCCATCGATGCGCTGCGTGGTAAAGCCTGCCCCCTTTTCAACGACGGCCAGCCCTTCGCGCACGCCGACGACGATCAGATCAGCCTCGGCTGCATTGGGCACCATCACCTTGGTTCCGGTGATCGCGCCCGTGGCCGAAAGCTGCCATTGATCGGGCAGCCAAGCGCCCTTGCCTTCGCCAAAGGCCACAGTGCCAAGGATTTCCCCGGCAGCAAGACGCGGCAACCACTTGGCCTTCTGCTCTTCAGTGCCTGCCAACGAAATCGCCAGACCGGCGACGGCATTGCCGAAATAGGGCACAGGCGCGGCAGCCGCGCCCAGCGCTTCGGCGACGATTGCCAGATCGAGCACGCCCAGCCCCATACCGCCGAACGCTTCGGGGATGAAAATGGCGGGCAGGCCCATTTCGACAAGCGCCTGCCACAATTCGGCGTCGAACTGCGCATCGCCTTCGACGTTGAACATCTTGTGCACGCGCAAGGGTTCGCACTTATCGCGCAGCAGGCTTTGCACCATATCGACAAGCGCAAGCTGGTCTTCAGAGAGAAGAAAATTCACTGTGCGGCTCCTGCGGTCTTATCTTGCGAAGTTTTGTCGCGCGGTAGGCCAAGGCTCCGCTCGGCAATGATGTTGCGCTGGATGTTGGATGTGCCGCCCGCAATCGACATCGATAGCGAGATCATGAAGCGTTCGATCCACTTGAGGCGCTGGCCGCCCATATCGGCAAAATCATCCTCGATGATATCGCGCGCCAGTTTGGAGATGCGGCCTGCCAGATCGGTCATGTAAACCTTGGGCATGGTGGAGAACCGGCCCACTTCACGATCATGCACATCGTGCGATGTGGCGCGATAGGTCGAGTAGGTCAGCGACATCAACTCGCCCTGGATCGCGGCCAGTTCCTCGCGGATGCGCGGGTCCTTGATCGCGGGCTGGCCATCGCGTTCCACTTCTTTGGCGAGCTTTACCAGATCGCGGAACATCGAAAGGCTCCACGTCATCGTGGCGATGCCCGAACGCTCGTGCTTCAGGGTGGAGCGGGTGACATTCCAGCCCTTGCCGCGCTCGCCCACCAGCATATCGGCAGGCGTTTCGGCATTGTCGAAGAACACTTCGCTGAATTCGCGCTGGCGGGTCATCTGCACCAGCGGGCGCACGGTGACGCCGGGCTGGCGGATATCGATCAGCAGATAGGAGATGCCCTGATGCTTGGGCGCGTCAGGCTCGGTCCGCACCAGGAGGAACATGTGCGTGGCCTTGTCGCCGCCGGTAGTCCAGATTTTCTGGCCATTGACGATCCACTTGGACCCGTCTTCCGAAAGTTCGGCCTTTGTGCGCAACGAGGCGAGATCGGACCCGGCGTTGGGTTCGGAAAAGCCCTGTGCCCAGACGATATCGCCCGCCAGCGTTGGCGCGATGAACTTCTGCTTCTGCTCTTCAGTGCCCCATTCGAGCAAGGTCGGCACGACCAGCCCGTTGCCGGGAATGCGCGCGCTGGGGGCGCGGGCCTTGGACAGTTCCTCGCGGATGATCTCGGCCTTGGCAATATCGGGCTCCTGCTCCCCGCCGCCGAAGCGTTTGGGGATGGAGCGGTGCATATAGCCACGCTCGATCGCGGCCATCACAAAGGCGCGTTCATGCTCGCGCGATTTCACATTGCCATCGGCCGGCGGCCAGTTGGACTTGATGAAATCACGGACTTCCGCGCGGAAGTCGTCATATTCGGCACCGAACCCGAGATCCATGCTTAATCCTCTATATTATTAAGCGC
>CAZSTP010000378.1:0-2437 GCA_964609325.1 uncultured Novosphingobium sp.
GGTCGTACTTGCCTGATTACCGGCGCTTCATCGGGTCTTGGCGCCCATTTCGCCAAGCTGTGCGCGGGCGTTGGTGCGCGCGTTGTCGTGGCTGCGCGGCGGATTGAACGGGTAGAAGCGCTGGCGGCGGAAATCAACGCAAGCGGCGGTACGGCTTTTGCCGTGGCAATGGACGTGGCCGACAAGGCATCGGTCACGGCAGGCTTTGCCGCAGCGCAAGCAGCACTGGGACCGATTGATACCCTGATTGCCAATGCCGGTGTGTCGGCGCCGGGGCGCTCGACCGAAATAACCCTTGATGCAGTGCACGGGGTTTTGAACACGAACATTCTGGGTGTGTTCCTGACCGCCACCGAAGCGGCGCACTGCATGATCGCTGCCGGTAGCTGCGAAACCGGCAGGGGCAGGATCATCCTGATCGGGTCGATCACCGCCGAAATGACGGGGCAGGGCGAAACGATCTACAGTGCTTCAAAAGCTGCGGTGGCGCACATGGGCCGCAATCTGGCGCGCGAATGGGTGCGCCAGGGCATCAATGTCAACGTCATCCAGCCAGGCTATATCCAGACCGAACTGGCAGGAAGCTGGTTCGACAGCGATGGCGGCAAGGCCCAGATCGCAACATTCCCGCGCCGCCGTCTTCAGCCCATTGAATCGCTCGATGCACCCGTGCTGTACCTTGCATCCGACGCATCGGCGAGCACGACGGGCGGTACATTCACCATCGATGACGGACAGTGTCTGTAAGGTTTGCGCCTGTAACATTCGGGCCTGAAACGTTTCGCTAGGCCAGTTCGTCCGTCCTGTCGGAGGCTAGTTCCAGGCCCATGTCCTTGGCGGCAAGCGCGATCAGCTCTTCCATGCGCGCGCGCGCGCCTGCCGGGTCACGATCCTTGATTGCATGATAGACGGCAAGATGTTCGGGCAGGGGGTCTCTTGGCACTTCATAGGCTGCCTGCTTGTAGAACGTCGTCCATTTGACCGCAGCCCCGATCGAACTGGCCAGCGATGCCAGCGCGAGATTTCCGGCTGCGGCAAGCAGAGTGGTGTGAAAGCGG
This sequence comes from uncultured Novosphingobium sp., assembly GCA_964609325.1. Classification (GTDB taxonomy): domain Bacteria; phylum Pseudomonadota; class Alphaproteobacteria; order Sphingomonadales; family Sphingomonadaceae; genus Novosphingobium. The sequence goes on from CAZSTP010000378.1 coordinate 1,059, forward strand.
TGATCGCCTGCCTGCCCTTTTGCGGTGGCCAGCCCGAACTCGCGCATGTCGTCCAGAGCCTGGGCCATGGCATCAAGGTGTTCGGGCTTCCGGCGGTGCGCGGCCAATTGGGCGGCTTCCGGCTCGAGCAAGTTGCGCAGTTCAAACAGATCAAGTGCGAAAGCCTTGTTGGGCTTGCCCATGAACATCCACGCCAGCATTTCGGGATCAAGCAGGTTCCACTTTTCGCGTGCAGTGATCCGCGTCCCGGCTTTGGGCCTGCTTTCCAGAAGGCCTTTGGCTGTCAGTATGCGGATGGCTTCACGATAGGCAGTCCGTGAAACGCCCATTGCGGCTGATTGCTCAATCTCGCCAGGAATATGTTCGCCAGGTTGCAGCACGCCAGAAAGGATCGAGGTTCCCATTTTCTGGGCAACCATCTGGTGAATGCGTTGCCCAGGGCCCTCTGTGGTCTTTGCCAATCCGTTTATCCTCACCTTGCCTTACCCGTTCGTAGGTGTATGCCAAAATTCTGCGATCTGGAAGCTGCCCGCTTTGCCTTTTGTGGCGAGTAGAGGTCTGCGGAGCGCATAAACAGACACGTATCGGCAACACTTTGGAGGAATCGTGCTTGCCACGAACATTTTTCATATTGTAACACGCCAATTGCATTCTAATGTGCGGAGGCTTGTCCTAAAGGGCAAACATAATAACAAAAACAAGTGAGAGGGCCGATTCGGCAATAAAATAACTCACACAAAATAATAACTCACACAAATCGACCAAAGGTCGACTTGCGCGTGATCTGTGCGGTGCGCGGTTTCTTTTGGAATACAGCAGCAATTGCACAGAATATTATTTGAGGGTGTACCTAATAACAATCGATGGGAGTAGAAGTGTGAAGCAACAGAATTTTACCAAGCGAACCCGCATGCTGATTTGTACGGCAATGATACCGGCCAGCCTTGTGTCGGTTTCAGCGATGGCACAAGATACAGCTGCCGATGACGCGAATGGTGGCCTTGAAGAAATCATCGTTACTGCTCAGCGCCGTGCGCAAAGCATGCAGGACGTGCCAATCGCCGTTACGGCCTTGTCGCGCGAAACGCTGCTGGCCAACCGGGTTTTCACAGTGAACGATTTGTCCGGCCTTGCGCCGGGCGTAACTGTCCGTCCTGCTGCTGGCGGCTCACAGATTCCGTCGTTCTCACTGCGTGGCGTCGTCAGCTATGGCGTTGTTCCGGGTTCAGACAAGCAGGTCTCGGTTTATCTTGATGGCGTCTACATTTCATCACCGCGCGGTTCGATCTTCGATCTTCCCGATGTCGAGCGTATTGAAATGCTGCGTGGTCCGCAGGGCACCCTGTTCGGCCGTAATGCAACCGCTGGCGCGGTCAGCG
>CAZSTP010000379.1:0-2434 GCA_964609325.1 uncultured Novosphingobium sp.
GGCCGAAGCTGAAGGCTCTGCTGGCCTCGCTGGGCGTGACCAGCTTTGCGCAGATTGCCGCCTGGAACGACGAGGACATTGCGCGGATCGATGCGCAACTGGGATCGTTTGCGGGCCGCGCCGTGCGTGATAACTGGGTGGAGCAGGCCAGGCTATTGGCGAGCGGCGATGCGGCGGCTTATGAGGTGAAGTTCGGGAAGATTTGATTTCTCACCCGTTTTTTGTTTTTGCGCCCAAACTTCCGTTGGTGTCGAGCGAAGTCGAGACATTTGGGCACGGTGTCTCGACTTCGCTCGACACGAACGGGGTTGGGTTAGTCAGCGGTTTGTGCAGGGGTTACCGGTTCTGCCGCAACGGTGGGCGCAGCACTTTTGCACCGTGTGACGACATCGCGCGCAGCACCGCCGCCGGAAACCTTGATCATGCCAGCGCCCGGTAGCGTGCCGGTATAGGCCCCGCCCAGCACATTTGCGCGGGCATCGTCTGCGGCCAGACTGCCTTGCCACAAATAGCCGCGCTGGCCGGGAATGGCGGTGGCATCGACCGGCAGGCGCAAGATGCCATCACTGCCAACAAGCGCAAACAGTGCCTGCGCGCCGATGGGCGCAAAGGCGTGGCGGGTGACGACCAGCACGCCGGTGCGGCAGGCGACGGAGACGAGCGGCGTTTCGCCCGGATAGCCAAATCGCGCCGCCATGCCATCAGGCGTTTCGGCCCAGACCGGTGTGGATGCATTGTCCTGAATGCCCGGCAAAGCCTCGCCTTCCGGCATGGCCATGCGCACAGCGTTTTCCGGCGCACCTTCGCGGAGCGGCGGAGCGGGGGATTTGGAGCATGCGGCGAGGGTGAGCGCGAGGGCGGCGGTGATCAGGCGCATCCTATTTCCGCCAATACTGGGGGGTGGGATTGCACCACCATGATTTGCCGTCCTTGTTTGACGTCCATGGATCAACCAGATCCCAGCGTTTTCCGGCAAAGCGCAAAAGGCCTTCTCCTGATTGGAGGGTCTGCTTGACGCGACGACGCAACTTGCGGGCAGCTTTCGCTTTCCACCAAGCATCGCTTTCAGCACCGGTCATTCCGGAAATGGGAGTGTGGCGTCGGCTGCGGGCCATAGTGGGCCTCAACGGGCGGCGTAGATCGCAGGGCGATAGCGGGGTTCGGGGATCGCCAATTTGCATTCGCGGGCCGTTTCCAGCCAGAGTTCTATGGCAACTTCAGCTTCGGCCAGCGCTTCCGACGGGGTTTCGCCATGCGCGGAACAGGGGCGCAGGTCCGGAACGTCGGCGATCCAGCAATCGTCGTCGGCCGACCAGAACACATTGATATGATAGTGGTGCGCGTTCATTCGTCCAGCTTCAAGCCTAATTCCTCGATCATATCAAGAAACTGCTGAACTTGATAGGGCTTCGCTTCCTTGCCGCGTGGCTGGATGATCAAGGGGCGCGGAGCGGCAGGGTGGTGCCATGACTGGTGGCTGCCTTTGGTGCGAATATGAGTGAACCCGAAGGCCGACAGCAACCGCTCGAATTCGCGGAAGGCGATGGACTGTCGCGGGTTGGCGAGGAGCCTGGCGAAGAGTTTGTCGAGTTGGGTCATGGCTGCGTTTCCAAAGTGCAGCTCTCTATTGATACTTCGAAACCGCGACCCGCAAGAGTACCGTACAGCGGTTATGCGATTCATGGGGAAAAGTGCCTTTAATTCCCCCACTTCTTCTGGCTCTTGCCGTACCTCGTCTTCCTTGTCCCCGGTTTGCCTTCGTTGCTCCGGCCTACAATTGGCGCTTTGTGTTCGCCTGCTGGTAGGCCGAGTTCGGTGGCTTCCAGGCGGCGGATTTCGTCGCGGAGGCGGCCGGCTTCTTCGAATTCGAGGTCGGCGGCGGCGGCGCGCATGCGTTTTTCGAGGTCTTCGATGTAGCCGCGCAGGTTGTGGCCGACGAGGTTGTTGACGCCATCATCAGCGATATCGACGAGCACGCCGTCGCGGCTGGCGGTATCGGCGACGATGTTGTGGATGTCGCGCTTGATGGATTGGGGCGTGATGCCGTGGAGTTCGTTGTACGCCTGTTGGCGGGTGCGGCGGCGGTCGGTTTCGGCGATGGCGCGTTCCATGCTGCCGGTCATGCGATCGGCATAGAGGATCACGCGGCCATCGACGTTGCGGGCGGCGCGGCCGATGGTCTGGATGAGGGAGGTTTCCGAGCGGAGGAAGCCTTCTTTGTCTGCGTCCAGAATGCAGACGAGGCCGCATTCGGGGATGTCGAGGCCTTCGCGCAGGAGGTTGATGCCAACGAGCACATCATAGACGCCGAGGCGCAGATCGCGGATCAGTTCTATGCGTTCCAGCGTTTCGACATCGGAGTGCATGTAACGGACGCGAAGGCCTGCTTCGTGCATGAATTCGGTGAGGTCTTCGGCCATGCGCTTGGTCAGCG
>CAZSTP010000380.1:0-2428 GCA_964609325.1 uncultured Novosphingobium sp.
GATACGGTCGATGCCAACGAACGGCTCGGCCTGCCCAGCGAAGCGCGCGATTTCCCCGTGGCGGCGCGGATGCTGGATCTGCTGGGGGTAAACCGCCTGCGCCTGCTCACCAACAATCCGCAGAAGGTGGCGACCTTGCAGGAACTGGGCGTGGAGGTGACCGAACGCGTCGCGCACCAGCTTCCCGCCAATCCTCACAACCAGCGCTATCTCGATACCAAGCGCGACCGCACGGGGCATTTGCTGCGTTAGGCTTAACGCTTGTCGAAGCGGGTCAACCCCTTACCCAGCGTGTTCTCGCCGATGGTTAGCGGTTCACCCGACCAATCCGCCACAAACGCCGACCAGCGGCTGACGCCGGGGGCAAAGCGCGCGTCGTTGCCGGAAATGGCAAGGCCGGATGAACTGTGGAGCTTGCCCTCGGCGGCCACGGCGATGAACGCGCTGTGGTTTTCCTTGTCGCGCCCTTGCATGAAAATGTTGTCGGTGATGCGGCCTGTGGCGCCGGCCGGCACATCGATCATGTAATTGGTGGTGGAACCGGCAGAATCATCAAAGCTCGATTCGCTCACTTCAATGCGGCCCGCGCGGCTCTTCACATAATGCCCGCCGCGCCCCGCCTCAAACCGGCTGCGGCGGATTGTCACACTGCCATAATCGCCGAAGTAAACCGAATGCGCGCAAGAGAGCCCGCGATCACACCGGCCCAACCGCGAGAAGGTGGATTTTTCGATCAGCACCGCGCCGGTCGGATCATCGGCGGAAAGGATGCCTTGCTCGCTATCGCGGAACCACGATTGGCGCACGGTCAGGTTGCCGCGCTCCAGCCGGATGCCCGAACCGTTGGCATCGGTAACGGTGATGTTCTGGAAAACAAGCCCTTCAACGCGGGTGGACCGGCCCCGCGCCACGATGGTCGCCTTGCCTTCGCAAGCTGCGCCATCAAACACCACCTGACCGGCCATTTGCGCCACAAAACCGACATCACCCGCCACCTGCACCGCGCAATCGCGATAGGTGCCGGGTTCGATGCGGATCGTGCCGGTGCCCTCGCCAATCGCGTTCACCGCGTCTTGCAATGCGGCAAAGCTGCGTCCGGTTTCAGCCACGGTATAGGGCGCGCGCGCGCCTTGTGCCCATAGCGCGGTGGCCGGAATGGCGGCGATCAAGCCAATGACAGCAAGCGCAGGTTTGCAGGCCTTCGGGGTGTTCATCATGCGCTATCCGCTCCGGTTATGTGATGGAGAGGATAGCGCGCAATGATTGACAGGCCGTTTCCCCAGCCCGTCAAACCGATCCTGCGTTGAGCGTCGGCTGCGCATCGCGTTCACCGCACAGCACGACCATCAGGTTCGAAACCAGCACCGCGCGCTGCGTCGCGTCCAATTCCACCACGCCTTTTTCAGACAACTGGTTCAGCGCCAGTTCCACCATCGAAACCGCGCCCTCCACCAGCTTGCGCCGTGCCGAAATCACCGCTTCGGCCTGCTGGCGGCGGAGCATCGCCCCTGCAATTTCAGGGGCATAGGCAAGGTGCGTCAGCCCGCATTCGTCCACGGTGATGCCCGCCAGTACCAGACGCGCGTTCAGTTCGGTGCGCAACTCGTCGTTGATCTGGTCATGGTTCCCGCGCAGCGTCACTTCCATGTGTTCGATATCGTCATAGGGATAGCGCGAGCCGATGGAACGCACCGCGCTTTCGATCTGGACGAAGACGAACGCCTTGTAATCATCCACATCGAACAGCGCCTGCGCCGTATCCGAAACGCGCCACACCACGTTGCAGGCGATCTCGATCGGGTTGCCGCGCAGATCGTTGACCTTGAGCTTTTCCGAAACGACGTTGTTGGCGCGCACCGAAATGCGGGTCTTGCTCATCCACGGCCAAACCCAGCGCAAACCATGGCTGCGATCCGTCCCGCGATAGGAACCGAACATCGTGATAGCGGCGGCCTGATTGGGCTGGATGATGTAAAAACCCTTGGCGATCAAAATGAAGCCAATCGGCCCCAGGATCATGCCGAGCAGAAATCCAAGGATGTCGTCTTCACTGACATTCCCGGCAGCCACCCCCATGAAACGCGCCGCTGTCATCACGAACAGCGCGATGAGGATGATCAGCATAAAGTAACCGCTGGTCGTCCAGGCAGGTGTTTCCTTGCTGGCGGTATGCATGTCCGTCATCGATGTAACCCCCGAAATCCATGGTCCGATCTAAATCTGAAAGCACGATACCGGTAAAAAGTTGCGATTTTGGTCTTACGCTCGCCGATTCAAAACTGGCGGATCACCTCAAGGAACCGGTCGCCATAGGCCTCAAGCTTGCGCCCGCCCACGCCGCCGATCTGGCCGAGTTCGGCAAGATCGGCGGGCCGCGTTCCCGCCATTTCGCGCAAGACCGAATCGTGGAAGATGACATAGGGCGGCA
>CAZSTP010000381.1:0-2420 GCA_964609325.1 uncultured Novosphingobium sp.
ACGGTTGTGCGGGCGGCTTGCAGGCGCAAGTCGGTTTGCGAAATGTCTACGTTGCCTGATAGGACCACGCGCTTGGCCTTGTCCTGCACTTCGATCCGGTCCGCCTGATAATCGACCGGGGCATCGCTGTTGTGGCTGGAGATGCCTTGCGCGGACAAGTGCTGCGCACCTGCGACCAGTGCGGCCGATCCGGCAAAGCCCAAAGCCGCCATGCGCAAAGGGCGGGCGGCGCGGATGATTTCAAATCTGGTCATGGCATTTTCATCCTGTCCGGCACCATACGGAGGCGGGCGTTTCCTTGCAGCGTTACCGAGCGTTCCGACAAGTCTGCGCTTATCGTGTCGGCGGAAAATGTGCCAGCAGGAATGCGGCCTTCCACCGGACCACGGCTTTTCAGAAGCTTGGCGCCAAGATCGATATCGACGTTGGTTGCGGTCATCCGGTAACCATCGGCGGTCTGGAAATTGATCGGCCCCACAATGTCGACAATCTCCTTGCCGAAATCATAAGCGCCCTTGCCCGCCGTGAGCAGGGCCGGACCATCATCGAGCAAGATCCGCGCGGTCAGTTGATCCAGTTCGATGGTGGGCACCGCTTGTGTGCGGTGCACCGCAGAGCCGGCGCTTATCGAGAAGCTGCGACCGTCATCGTCCTGCCCGCGATACATCGCGCTCGACACTTGCATGCGGTCATTGAGGATAGCCACTTTGCGGCGATCGAGCAGAAAGCTGATTTCCCCGCGCGGCGATAAGGGCGAGATAATCATGATTGCCAGCATAGCGCCCACCGCCGCTGGCAGGGCGCGCGCCAGAAAGTGGACAAGGCGATCATGGAAACCACCGGGGGCCGCAAAGCCCCGGCGCTTGGTACGCATGATGTCGGCCTGCACGGTCATCGTGGCAGCCTTATCCTTTGAACATTACTCGTGGCTGAAGATGTCACGCTCTGCCCAACCGGCCAGATCGAGACGGGCGCGCATCGGCAGGAAATCGAAGCAGGCCTGCGCGATGGCGGTGCGGCCTTCGCGTTCCAGCCGCTCCACCAGAATTTTGTGCATCGCGTGGAGGTGGCGCACATCGGACGCGGCATATTCCTGCTGCGCATCGCTCAAGGTCGGGGCGCCCCAATCGCTCGATTGCTGCTGCTTGGAGATTTCCTTGCCCAGCAGTTCGCGCACAAGGTCTTTGAGGCCGTGGCGATCCGTATAAGTGCGCACAAGCTTTGAGGCGATCTTGGTGCAGAATACCGGGGCGGCGACAACGCCGAGGTAATGTTCGACCGCGGCAAGATCGAACCGGGCAAAGTGATAGAGCTTCAGCCGGGCGGGATCGGCCAGCACCGCCTTCAGGTTGGGTGCGGCGAAATCGCTGCCGGGTGCGAAGCGGACGAGGTGTTCATCGCCCAGGCCGTCGGAAATCTGGACAAGGCACAACCGGTCGCGCGGGGTGATGAGTCCCATGGTTTCGGTGTCGACAGCGACGGGTCCCGGCGCGAGAGCGCCGTCGGGAAGGTCATTTTCATGCAAGTATACGGCCATGCATAGCGCTTAGGCCTTCGGCGGGTGGGCCGCAAGGGGTGAGTATGTTGATGAAACACATGCGCCGCTTGGCACCCCCAAAGTTTTGCTTTGCACACGATGGTCCCAAATGGGAGCATTAGCGTCGCTGTGGTTGCGCGATTGAGGCTTCACGCCATAGCGGAGCGGGATGCAGAACGATGAACAGTTCAACACTCACACATTTACAGCGCCTTGAAGCCGAGGCTATTCACATCATGCGCGAGGTTGTGGCCGAGGCCGACAACCCGGTGATGCTCTATTCTGTCGGCAAGGATAGTGCGGTCATGCTGCACCTTGCACGCAAGGCATTTTATCCATCGCCCCCGCCGTTCCCGCTGCTCCATGTCGATACGACGTGGAAGTTCAAGGCCATGTACGAACTGCGCAACAAGATGGCGACAGAGAGCGGCATGGAATTGCTGGTCTATCAAAACCCCGAAGCCGCCGAGCGGGGAATCAACCCGTTCGATCACGGCGCGCTCCACACCGATATGTGGAAGACCGAGGGCCTGAAGCAGGCGCTTGATAAATATGGCTTTGATGCTGCATTTGGCGGCGCACGGCGCGACGAGGAAAAGAGCCGCGCCAAGGAGCGCATTTTTTCGTTCCGCACCGCCAGCCACGGCTGGGACCCCAAGAACCAGCGCCCCGAACTGTGGAACCTTTATAACGCTCGCAAGAACAAGGGCGAATCGATCCGCGTGTTCCCGATCTCGAACTGGACCGAGCTGGACATCTGGCAGTACATCCATCTGAATGACGTGCCGATCGTCCCGCTCTATTTTGCCGACGTGCGTCCGACATTCGAGTGGGAAGGCCAGTTGTTCATGGCCGACGATATCGAGCGGCTGGAAAAAGTGCT
>CAZSTP010000382.1:0-2419 GCA_964609325.1 uncultured Novosphingobium sp.
CGCGCGACCGGTGCGACCAGCGCGCCTTCCCGCCCAGCGACCGCGCCATCGTGGTCGATCCCCACACCCGCGATCTGGTGCCTTACGGGATCACCGATATGTGAAGCGCAAGCGCTACAACCGCCACGCCCGTTGGCGCCCGGCTCAAACCCCGTCGCCACACCGCTTTGTGGTGCGGTAAAGCCTTTCGTTATAGCTGGCCCATCCCGCGATTGCAGCCTTGGCAGCCTTGGCTTCGGCGGCAGTTACGGGAAGCGGGTGCTGTTCTGCGGGGTCTGCTGCAAGATCATAACGGGCCATTGCCCCGTCGCGCAGGCCAAGCGTGAATTTGCGATTGCCTTCGCGAAACCCGACCATGGGCTCGCGCATCAGCGCAAATGCATAAGCGCGTTTGCGCGTTTCGGTTCCGAACAACGACAGCCCTTGCCAACCGCAAGGACGTCCGGCTCCGGCAATCGATACCAGGGTCGGCGCGATATCCACGATCTGCGCCAAACGTTGATCCAACTTGCCAGCGGGCACACCCGGACCTGCAAGGATCATCGGGATGCCGATTTCTTCCTGAAACACCGTTTGCCCGTGCATGACAAAGCCGTGTTCGCCAAATGCGTCACCATGATCGCCAACGATCGCAACCACAGGCCGCGCCCCGCTCGCGGCCAGCCGGTCCAGCGATTGCCCAAGGTTGCGGTCCACTGCCCGCAAAGCCGCGATATAGGCCGCTTTTGATCCTGAAACCACCTTGCGCTGATCGTCAAAATCATACGGGAAGTGGGTGTAGTGGGGCCAGATGATCGCCGCGCGCGGCCCGCTTTGCGCCACAAACCAGCTTTCGAAGGCCCCGAACACGCAACGGTCGGGCATATAGACATCATTGGCCGAAATGTTTGTGCTGCGGTCATCGATTTTGCACGGGATCGTGCGGTAATCGCTGCGCAGGCCGGAATCGCCGCCATCCAGCATGCGATCGGCGTTCTGAAACGCAAAATCGCCACCCTGGATAAAGTTGGTGCTGTATCCTGCACGGCGCAATGTCTTGAGGAATGCCTCGGGATAATGTCCTGAATCGTCACGCGGCTTGAAACCGAAGGCAAGGCGCGGATGGTTGCTATACATCAACGAAAACATGCTTTGCGACGAGGCGGAAACATTGACCGATGCGTTCGGGAACACCGTCCCTTCGCGCATCAACCGCGCAAGCGTCGGCAAATCCTGCAGATTTTCCCTCACCGCTTTGGCCCTCACCGATTCCAACACAACCACAAGGATATCGGGCCGGGTCGCCGCAGGTGATGTTCGCGCAGCCGGGCGCAAGGCATAGTCGGCGATCCGTCCATCCGCTTTGCCCAGCCGCAACGAATCCAGGTCAATCTGCCGGAAGCTCTGCCACATGGCCACGGCAGGGTTGGACAGGGCATCCTGCCACTGGCTGGCCTTGCCCGGCACGCCCATGATGGCCAGACCGCCGCTCAACGCCGTAAACAACGCCAACGGCCACGGTGAGCCCGCCCATGCCTGCAAGCGGGTTCTGCGCACAACCGCCAGCAAGGCAAAGGGCAGCGCGATCGCCCCCGCCAAACCCGCAAACGTGCCAGGGCTGGTCACCGAACGCACCATCAGCAAAGGCGTATCGCCATCGCCGGCACCCGCCATTTGTAACCAGGGCAGCGTCAGCGGCGCGCGCAGCCACGTTACGGCGGTGTAATTGACGGCCAGCAAAACCAGATGGATCAATGCCGCTGCCCAGGCCACCACAGCCACCACCGCCCGGCCACGTTGGTTTGCGCCAAACAATGCAGCCAAAACCAGCGTCACCGCCCCGAAGCCGCCGATCACGATAATATCTTCCCGCGCGAATGTGCGCAGCACCGCCACCGGTTTTGCCTGGGGCCAAAGCAACCAGCGCACCACCACCGCCACAACAAACTGCGCCACCAGGAGGCACGATAGGCTGGCAAACAATCGGGCGCGACTGGCGTGTGAAGACATGCAAGGACAACTACCTTGCTCCAATCTGGCCGTAAAGGCACCGTTTCGGATTTATCCTGCGCGCGCCGCAAGAAACCAAACCGCGCAAGACATCATGCACAAACACATTCTGGATCGGATTAATTTATGATTATTGTGGCATCAAAGCCGCATGCCCGGCACATCGACAACATTGATATATTATATTTTATATCAACACTTTAAATCCATCCTTTCCCGAATCTCCCTCAACACCCTTGCTGATTTCATCTCATTTTTTTACCGCTTTGTCGCATTTATCATAATTGATTATCTGATAAATTTGATGATATAGCCCCGCAGCCTTTGGCTCATTCTGCCCCATCGCCATCATCAAGTTGTGTGAGTTTTCAGGTTATGTTTGTTGTATTTGAGCCCAATGGAACGGATTTTCTGGTCAACTCCGAGGTTG
>CAZSTP010000383.1:0-2418 GCA_964609325.1 uncultured Novosphingobium sp.
CAGGACGGCTCCTATTCGCCCGAAGCCATCGTCACACGCTGCAACGCCGAATTGGCCAACAGCTACGGCAACCTCGTTCAACGCGTTCTTTCCATGATTTTCAAGAACATGGACGGGACACTTGAGACGTTTGCAAGTGCAGAAGCCGATGATGCCCTGCTCGCCACGGTGTTTGCCGCATGCCGCGATGAATTGCCGCGCGAATTTGCCGCGATGAACTTCTCCGGCGGTATCGATGCATGGATGCGCGGTGTGTTCGCCTGCAATGCCTATGTCGATGAACAAGCCCCGTGGACGCTGCGCAAGACCGATCCCGAACGCATGCGGGCCGTCCTGCTCACGCTATTCATGGCGATCCGTGATCTGACCATAGCCATCGCACCTGTTGTGCCCACATCGGCCTCCAAGGTACTGGACCAATTGGGAATTCCGGCTGATGAACGCAGCTATGCCGCGTTGACGAATGCCGATTGGTATATGGCGCGCGTGGCCACGGGCGAAAAGCTCGGGGCACCGGCTCCATCCTTCCCCCGGCTCGAACTGCCAGAGGATGCGGCAAGCGCATGATGCTGATCGATTCCCACTGCCACCTCAATTACAAGGGTTTGATCGAAGATCAGGCCCAGGTGCTTGGCCGTGCGCGGGAAACCGGTGTGCGCGGATTTCTCAACATCTCGACCCGGCAAAGCGAATGGGCGGCCATCGTCGCCACGGCAGAGCGGGAAAATGACGTCTGGGCCAGCATCGGCATTCACCCTCATGAAGCCGATGCTCACGCCGATCTGGGCGAGGCTGCACTGCTTGAAGCCGCAAGCCACCCGCGCGTGATCGGGATCGGGGAAACCGGCCTCGATTATTACTATGACCATTCCGACCGGCAGGTGCAGCAAGACCTGTTCCGCGTCCACATCCGCGTCGCGCGCGAAACCGGATTGCCGCTGATCATCCACACCCGCGATGCCGAAGACGATACGACCCGGATTATCGAGGATGAAATGGGGAAGGGGGCCTTTCCGGCGCTGATCCACTGCTTCACCGCCTCTGCTTCGTTTGGCCAGCGGATGCTCGAACTGGGCTTGTCGATCTCGATCTCGGGCATCGTAACATTCAAGAATGCCAAAGACTTGCAGGCCGTTGCTGCCACACTTCCTGATGACCGTTTGCTGGTCGAAACAGATGCGCCCTTTCTCGCGCCGGTGCCCCACCGCGGCAAGACGTGCGAGCCGGCCTTCGTTGCCGATACATGTGCGTTCGTTGCCGGCTTGCGCGGCACCACCAAGGAAGCTCTGGCCGATACCACCGGCGCAAACTTCTTCCGCCTGTTCAGCAAGGCCGCGCTATGAAGGTCACGATCCTCGGTTCCGGCACATCCACCGGCGTTCCGCGTATCGGCAACGATTGGGGCGATTGCGATCCCACAGAGCCCAGGAACCGCCGGACCCGTGTCTCGATCATGGTCGAGGGCAGCGATGGCAGCCGTTTACTGGTCGATACGCCCACCGATTTGCGCCAGCAGTTCCTCGCTTGCAACATCGATAGCGTTGACGGCGTTTTGTGGACCCACGATCACGCCGATCACTGCCACGGCATCGATGACCTGCGCCCGCTGCGCTATGGCCGCGCCGGTCCCATTCCCGCCTATGCCGCTTCCGAAACTGTGCGCCGCTTGCGGCAGCGCTTCGGCTATGTTTTTGCAGGACAATTCGGCTATCATACAATCTGCGAGCTGGACAATCTTGATCGCGTCCGCATGATCTGCGGCATCGGCGTCAATCATTGCCAGATGCCGCACGGGCCAGCACAGTCAACTGCCTTCAGGTTCGATCAGGCAGGAAAATCAATTGGTTACGCGACAGATTTCAGCGAGATTACCGCCGAGATGGTCGCGCTGTTTGACCGTGTGGACGTGCTCGTGGTCGATTGCCTGCGCCGCAAACCGCATCCGACGCACGCGCATCTTGATATGTCGCTTGAACTGATCGAAGCCGCACGCGTTGGCCGTGGCGTGTTGACGCATCTCGACAAGTCGATGGACTACCAGACATTGGCAGGCGAAACGCCCGCGCATGTGGAGCCAGCCTACGATGGCATGGTGATCGAACTATGACCGGCGATGACATCGTCCGGCTGATCGGCATCGCAGCCTCCTTGATCCTCGTCGGCGCTGGTGTTCGCGGTCGGCAGATCGGGCTTTCCGACAGTTTGCGCATGGGCGCCTTGTGGCTTTTCGCATTCGTGACGGTGGCCTTGGTGGCGTCGGTTATCGGTGGCTGACGGGCCTTTATTTTACATAATACTTATTATCACATCTAAGACCGGAGCACGGTGCGGTGAGCTTGACGTCCCTCAACAGACTCCTTTCCATCATGGCCACCTTGCGCGATCCCGAACGCGGCTGCGAATGGGACTGCGCCCAAA
>CAZSTP010000384.1:0-2408 GCA_964609325.1 uncultured Novosphingobium sp.
CACTTCGACCCCGCCCCGCACCGTGAACGGGCGTCCGGCAAGCGGCTTTGGCGGCCACACCTGCAAGAACTGGCCGCGCATCTCTTCGGCAGATTGATCGGGAATGCGGCTGGTGACCAACTCCAGGCAGGGTTCCGGATCAACCCCGGTTGCAGCGCCCACCAACTTCAACGTAGCCTCTTCCAGCGCCGCACGAATGCCAAGTTGCAAGGGCTCCTGCCCTTTGGCACCAATGTTCACATCGAACAGGCTTTTGCCAAAAAAGCGGAACACATTGAGGCCCACTTCATAACCCGCAAACTGCTTGGTCAGGCTAACGGTTCTTTCCACCATCAACGTGCGCGCATTGACGATGCGCAAGTCGACCGCGATGCTTTGGTTGAACACGCGGCTTTTCGCACCGATGTTGTCCACGCCAAACTCGGCCCCGCCCGAACGAATGTTATAGTTCACCTCGGTGATGCCGCCGACGATGTAAAAATCAGTCTGCGCAATGGTGCCGCCGAAATAGGGCACCCATGGCACCCGCTGGCCGCTCACATCATGTGCCCGGCCATCGCCCAACTGGCGGCGGTCCATGTAACCCAGTTCCCGCTCGGCGATGGCGGAATCGAAGCGTTCCGCAATCCGGACAACGCCGTTCAGCTTGCCGAGTGCCGAATAGACCATCAGCGAGCCACCTTGCGTCACCGCATTGCCCTCGTTGATCGAATACTTGCCGGTGAAATCCTTGATGTCGCCAACGCTAATCACCGGCGAACCCGCAGCATTGGACTTGCGCATCGCGGTCAGGTGATCCGCAAAGCAAGCGATTGCGCCTTCCATTGGAGTGCGATTGTTGCGCACCATGGCGCCGATAGGCGTGGCCACCTCACCCTCGGCCAGGCGCTGGCTGGGAATGCGGCCAAGGTTCACCATCGAGCACGCCGAAATCAGCGGGATCAGCGCAAGCGTGGCAATGGCCTTACGTGCCTGAAAAGGCGCACTCGAACGATCCGTGGCCGAGGTTCTGATGCCGGGTTTAGCTGTTTGCATGGGGTTCATCATCCCCGTCAATTCGTCGAAGCGAAGTTGCAGCCATTCGCTCCATTTACGGATGCGCTCTGCGTACCGGAATTGGTCTGCTCTGAGTTAAGTGCCTGATAGTTTTCAGTGTTACCCACCACACTGGACGTATCGCCTTGGGCAGTCGCCCCGACCTGCCCCGTATTGGAAAGATCGGCTACAACGCCGTTCGAACCGCTGCTCGCCAATCGGTTGGCAAGATTGGAGGCCGACCATGCAACGCCGTCAGAACCGGTGTTGCCGATTAACCCGAATGTATCGATGGCACTGCCCGAACCATCCTGTATCTGCGAAACCGCTTCATTAGCCTTGGCAACTGCACCATTCCCCGTGGTCGCCGGCCCGGCGGTTACAATCGAGCTTGTGCCAAGGTTGCCGCTCGCGCTTGCTGAAACGCTGCAATTGAACTGCTTGTCGATAATGTTTGTGATATTCGGCGGAGCGTAATAATCATTAACCTTTTTTTGACGCATATCTTCAAGATAGCCACGATTAACTTTGTCTATTGACGTATTAAATTGCCACGCAACATTTTCTCCAACCCCGTTCGCAAGCAACTGCTGCGACATTAATAAATGCGATAAAACACAAAATATGCTAAACCTGCCAATAAAAACGTCTTTATGATGTTTCATGATATTCCCCGAAGTTATATCCAAGATTGGATCTTGGATCTTTGAGAGATCGATCAATCGATTTTTCGGAAATTCAAAATTGGCTTACCGAAACCGCGAAGTTTCTCTTGATCGACTCTAAATGTTCAAAATGGTGGCTTTCACTTTAATATTTCTAGATACATCGGTAAGAAACTATCCACCCCCAGAATTCTGGGCGCGACTACGCGCTCTTCGAAATTATAGTTCGAAGTTTATTCGACGCTCTCGGGGGGTGTTAAAACGCGATGCGCTAGAACAGCCTATTGATGGAATTCAAATTCCCAAACCTTATCATCAGTTTCACCAAAATTATCATCTTTTACAATTCATAGATCATCATTATCCATCATATACACGCGTGTCAATCATAAAAATCATCAAAAATTTTTAAACATTTATCATTTTTAATCAAATATGACACACCAGACTCTTATCATCATCGGATGATTTTGCTGGTGCTGGACGGCCAAACAGCATCCTCCCCCAACGCAACGCGCTAGAATCAAGTGATCCCTGCTTGGAGATTGATCCGGTCGATTGAGCGATTGCGCATCACATTGGCGGGCATTTTTTTTAAAAACGCCAAAGCGGCTATCAGCTGAAGCGCTGTGCATACCCGGGAAGGGCGTAAGCCGCTTGCCTAGGGTCAGGACCTGTTGATCCCGCCTTCGAGGCGCCGGAATGGCG
>CAZSTP010000385.1:0-2389 GCA_964609325.1 uncultured Novosphingobium sp.
CCCGATATGCCGCTCATCGCCGGCCACCCACGGCCCGGCCGTTCACTTCGATCCCGGCCTCACGCAAGCTGGCAAGGCGATAGCGCAGCGTGCGTTCGGATATGCCAAGCTGGCGGGCGGCGGCGACGCGGCTGCCGTTGCAGGCATCCAGAGTTGCCAGAATGGCCCGCGATTCCGAAATCTGCACGATGTTCGAAAGCTTGCTGTCGCCTGTCGCCACGGTTTGCACCGGCTCGGAGATCAGGCGGGCAGGGCGGTCAAACGCGATATGCCCGGGCATCAGCACCGGCGCATTGCCGGCCAGCACCAAAGCGCGGCGGATCACGTTTTCCAGCTCGCGCACATTGCCCGGCCACGAATGCGTGGCCAGCAGATCGAGCGTCTCGTCCGCAATCCACGGGCTGTGCGCACTGTGGCGCAGCACCATCGCAAAGGCGAGCGGTGCGATATCATCTGCCCGCTCGCTCAAAGGCCGCAGCGCCAGGGGGAATACGTTAAGGCGGTAGAACAAGTCGGCGCGGAACCGGCCCTCTTCCACTTCCAGCGGCAAATCGCGGTTGGCGCAGGCGATAACCCGCACGTCCACCTTGATCGGCTGGGTTGCGCCCAAAGGCACCACCTCACCCTCTTGCAGCGCGCGCAGCAGCTTGGCCTGAAGCGTCAGCGGCATCTCGGCGATTTCATCCAGCAGCAATGTGCCGCCGTCAGCCGCCCGGAAGAAGCCTTCGCTGGCGGCATTGGCCCCGGTGAACGCACCCTTCTGGTGGCCGAACAGCAGCGCTTCCAGCATCGCTTCGGGCATCGCCGCGCAATTGATCGCCACAAACGGCTTGTTCTTGCGCGATGAGCGGTCATGGATAAAGCGGCTGAGCACTTCCTTGCCGGTGCCGGTGGGGCCGTTGATCAGCACGGGGATGTCGCTGGCGGCAATGCGTTCGGCCAGGGCAAGGATCGAAAGGCTTTCCGGATCGGCGGCAATCGGCGCGCCGGGGCGGGCAGCCGATGCCAGCAAAGCGGCCAGTGCCCCTTCGCCCGCACCATCGCTATAACGCAGCACCGTCTGGCGGCTGGCGGGCGTGCGCACCATGGCGGGCGTGGATGACCGCTCCAGCAGCACGCTGGCACGCCGGGGATCGGTGGCAGCGCCCTCGAAAGCGTCCGCCAGCATCACTTCGCCATCTGCGCCATAGCTTGAAAGCACGGCTGCTGCGCGCTGGACCAGCGCCGCATGTGCCTTTGCCGCCGCATCTGTGAAGCGAAGAGCCCCGCAATCGCGAATCATTTCCAAACCCCTGTTAACCATCAAAACCGAGGCTCTTTTCGCGCGGAAACGACAAACAGGTTGAAACTTTAAGGGGGTGAGAATTCCCTAGGGCCAATACCTATATGCGGCAGTCTTTTGCCGGGGGTGGGGTTAAAAGCGGCGTGCCTTTGCCGGTCTTTGTCCTGACAGCCGCGTTCATCCATTGGCCCGGCAGTCCTTTCGGGAAACACACCACCCCAACCGGAGACTGGAATCATGGCGGTAATCAATACCAACATCAGCGCGATCAAGGCGACCAATTCGTCGAACTCGGCTAACAAAATGCTCGGTCAGGCAATGGAACGCCTGTCCACCGGCAAGCGCATCAACAGCGCCAAGGATGACGCTGCGGGCCTTGCCATTACCACAACGATGACCTCGCAGATCAAGGGCATGAGCCAGGGCGTTCGCAACGCCAACGACGGCATCAGCCTTGCGCAGACCGCAGAAGGCGCCCTGAACGAAGTCAGCAACATGCTGCAACGCGTTCGTGAACTGGCCGTGCAGTCGAAGTCGGCCACGTACCAGCAGACCGACCGCGATGCGATGCAGTCGGAAGTTGCCAACCTCAACGCGCAGATCTCTGACGTGCTGACCAACACCAAGTTCAACGGCAACAACGTCTTCGCCGTGGTTGGTGCCGCTCCTGCCACTGACGGTTCGGACGATGCCAGCTTTGATATCCAGACCGGTGCCAACACCACCGACACGGTCACCATCGTCAGCAAGGCATTCGACGGAACCAAGCTGTTCGGTGGCACCGACGTGGCTTACGATCCGGCCTCGACCACGCAGGCTCTTGATGTCACCGATGCAGCAGCCGCTTCGACCACGATCGACAACGTCGACGATGCTCTCGCCAACGTCAGCGCAACCCGTGCAACGCTCGGTGCAGGCCAGAACCGTCTGGAATCAGCGGTCAACAACCTGAACGACAACATCACCAACCTGTCTGACGCACGTTCGCGTATCGAAGACACCGACTATTCGTCGGAAACCACGGCAATGGCCAAGGCCCAGATCCTTTCGCAGGCTTCAACCGCGATGATCGCCCAGGCCAACCAGAGCCAGCAGAACGTCCTGTCG
>CAZSTP010000386.1:0-2386 GCA_964609325.1 uncultured Novosphingobium sp.
CAGCCCTTGGGGGCGTGCTGGCGGTGGATGTTGCGGAAGCTGCGGGTCTTGAACAGCCACTGCCCGTCAATCTTGACGCAGGCATCTTCGTACTGGCCGCGATCACGCATGGTCACGCCGTTCTGGTCATAGACTTCAGAGGTGTAGCTGCGCATCACGGCGGTATCGCCGGTCACTTCGATCGAGCCGGGCCATGCTTCGAACATAATGCCGGGATAACCCTTCATCGCCTCGATCCACATCGCCTTGATCGCGGTGCGGCCACGCGTGGTGCCAAGGTCGGGGTAATCGGGCAGCGACCATTCGGCGTCTTCGGCCCAGGTGGCCGCCCAATCATCGGCATCAATCCGCGTGACGGCATCGGCATAGGCCTCAAGCAGTTCGCGGATGGCGAGGCGGTCTTCGAAAGGGCCAGTGAACGGCATGGGTTTCTCTCCGGTTTCTTGTTGCTTGGGCACAAGAGTAACGCGGTGCCGCCCCTTGCGAACCTGTGGGATTGGTTAGATCTGGATGGGCAATTCATCCATGCCGGGTTGGGCATCGGGCACGCAGACTTCGATCTGGCCGTTTTCGATGCGCACCGGGAATTGGCGCAAGTCCTTGTAGGCCCCTCCGACACAGCGCCCGGTGGCCATCTCAAAGCGCGCACCGTGCAGCGGGCACATCACCGTGCCACGGCGGATGCGTCCGGTGGAGAGCAGCGCTGCCTGATGGGTGCAGCGATCATTGACCGCAAACAGGCCTTCGTCCGTTTTGGCGAGCAAGACGTGCCAGCCGCCCACTTTGGTGGCGACTTTGCCCTCTGCGGGGAATTCGGTTTCGGGGATCAGGGAGTGCCAGGTATCGCTCACGAAATGTCCTCAAGTCATGCGTATGGTGTGGATCGGGTCTGTGCCGCGATAGTCCTTGGCGGCCTGCGCCACCATCGCATAGAAATCAATAAGCGCTTGGGTGGGGGCGTAAAGCTCGGTCATCAGGCCGAGCGTTGCGGTGGTATCGGCAAAGGCGAACACGAAGCCGTCGTTCATTTCCGCGCGCAGGGCGCAGGCTGCGCCTTGCGCGGAAAGCCGCGCGATTTCGGCATCGACATCGTCCACGAAGATGGCGGCATGGTGCATGCCCCAGCGGCCCGATCCTTCGGGATAGAGATCGCGGAACGGCGAGGGCCCGGGATTGTTCTGGCTGACAAATTCCACCATCACATCGCCCCATTGGCCATAAGCCGATGTGTGATCGAGCAGGCGTTCGGTGCCGCGATGGACCGCGCGTTTGAGCGGGATATTGTCGGCCACGAAGAACGGCCCTGATCCGAACGTGGCATGATGCGCGCGCGCGGCGCTGCGCACATCCTCAACGAAAAATGCGACCTGCCGGATGGGAAGCGGGGCCATCATATCGAAGCACCGCCATCGATGCGGAATTCGGCTCCGGTGGCAAAGGCGCTGGCATCGCTGGCAAGGTAGACCGCGATGGCGGCGATTTCTGCGGGGCGGCCCAGACGCCCCACGGGGTGGACATCGACGAAGCTCTGATAGAGCGCTTGCGGGTTGTCCGATTGCGCCAGCACCTTGTCGATGATCGGGGTGTGGATTGCGCCCGGATGGATCGAGTTGCAGCGGATGTTGTAGCCCTTCTCGGCAAAGTGCAGCGCGCAGGATTTGGTCATCAGCGTCACCGCCGCCTTGGCCGCATTGTAGGCCACAAGGTTGGACGAGGCTTTGACGCCCGAGAGCGACGACATGTTGATGATCGATCCGCCATGCGGCTTCATCTTGGGCAATGCGGCCTGAATGCCCATGAATACGCCCAGCACATCGATATCCAGTTCGTGGCGGAACTGGTCGAGGGTGACGTCCTCGATCGAGCCCAGCGTGGTGATCCCGGCATTGTTGACCAGCACATCGATGCGATCACACGTGGCGATGGCACTGGCCCATGATGCTTCCTGCGTCACGTCCAGCGCGACGAACCGCGCACCCGTTTCTGCGGCCAGCGTCTGGCCTGCGGCGCCATCGATGTCGGCGATGATTACTGCTGCGCCTTCGGCCACGTAAGCGCGGGCGATGGCCTCGCCCAAGCCTGATGCCCCGCCCGTGACAAAAGCGGTTTTGCCCTCCAGAACTCCCATCACCCTATCCTTATGTTCTATGTTTTAAATCAGGACGAGCGTCTTCCCTGTTGTCCGCCCGCTCATCAGATCGATGAAGGCTTCCGGCAGCTTTTCGAGGCCTTCGCGCACGTTTTCGAGCGGCTTGAGCTTTCCTTCGATGAACAGGCGATCCAGCATGGCTTGCGCCTCGCCCAGCACTTCGGGGTGATCGTAAGTGATGAAGCCGCGCATGGTCAGGCGGTTGACCACCAGTTGCCACAAGTTGCGGTTGCCGTG
>CAZSTP010000387.1:0-2384 GCA_964609325.1 uncultured Novosphingobium sp.
CGCTTCGGGATGATACTGCACGCCGAACGCGCGCTTGCCCTTTACCGCGATGCCGCAGTTCGAGCCGTCGAACAGCGAGACGTGGGTTTCCTCGACGGTGTCGGGCAGCGCGGTGTTGTCGACCGCGAAGCCGTGGTTCATCGAGGTGATCTCGACCACGCCATCGGCCATGCGCTTGACCGGATGGTTCGCGCCGCGATGGCCTTGGTGCATCTTGGTGGTGCGGGCACCGGCAGCGAGCGCCAGCATCTGGTGGCCGAGGCAGATGCCGAACACCGGCAGGTCCATCTCCAGCAACTTCTGGATCACCGGCACGGCATAAGCGCCGGTTGCCGCCGGATCGCCCGGTCCGTTGGACAGGAACACGCCATCAGGCTTGAGGCCGAGGATCGTTTCGAGCGAGGTTTGCGCCGGAACCACCGTAACGCTTGCGCCCGCCTTCACCAGATTGCGGAAGATATTGTCCTTCGCGCCGTAATCGATGGCGACGACATGCGGCCTTGAATCGCGCGGGGATCGGCCAAAGCCTTCGCCCAGTTTCCAGACCGAGCCTTCCCACTCCTGCTCCGCATCGCGGCTGACCACGCGCGCAAGGTCCATGCCTTCAAGGCCGGGCCATTCACGCGCGCGCTCAATCAGCGCAGGGATATCGAATTCGCCCTTGGGATCGTGCGCGATCACCGCGTTCGGTGCGCCCGATATACGAATGCGGCGAGTCAGCGCCCGGGTATCAAGCCCGGCGATACCGACTTTGCCGAGCTTTTCCATCCACGCCTGAAACGGGCCAGCGCTGCGGAAATTGGCAGGATCGGTCACGTCTTCACGCACCAAGCAGCCGACTGCGCCCGGAACGCCATGGCTTTCCATGTCTTCACCATTGGTGCCGACATTGCCGATGTGCGGGAACGTGAACGTCACCACCTGCCCAGCATAGGAAGGATCGGTCATCACTTCCTGATAGCCGGTCATCGCGGTGTTAAAGCACACCTCGCCCACGGCAGAACCGGTCGCGCCAAAGCCACGTCCCCACGCCACAGAACCATCCGCAAGCACAAGGACTCCCGTCGCGCCTTCTGGTTTGGACGCGTGCGAAAGTGCGGGGTCGGCCATGATTGGGGGCGCTCCGTTGGCAGGGGTTTTGGCGATGTTGCTAAGGGGCGGCGGTTAGACCTCTGTCCCCATTCCGTCAACCTAGCGAAGACCGAAAGTTTGCCTTACATGGGGAAATGACCGCCCCTCGGCGCGCCCGTTCACATAAAGACCGACACAGGAAACAATTTCCCATGATCCGCGATACCATCAAGGCCGCGCAGATTTCTTCGATGAAATCAGGCGACAAAGCCCGCCTCGCCGCCGTCCGCCTGATCCTTTCGAAGCTGAAGGACAAGGACATCGAACTGCGCACCGCCACCGTGGTGCCCGAAGACGATGTGCTGGTAACCGACGTTTTGCAAAAAATGGCCAAGCAGCGCCGCGAATCGATCACGATGTATGAAGCAGGCGGCCGTCAGGAACTGGCCGATGTGGAAAAGGCCGAGCTTGCCGTGATCGAGGAATTCCTGCCCCAGCAAATGAGCGAGGAAGACACCCGCACCGCGATTGCCGCGCTCATCGCCGAAACAGGCGCTGCAGGCATGAAGGACATGGGCAAGGTTGTGGCGGCGCTCAAGGCCAAGCACGGCACGCAGCTGGATATGAGCAAGGCCAGCGGACTGGTGAAAGCCGCACTGGCGGGGTGATGTAGTGCGTAACGCTACACTTGACGCACGATAGCTTTCAGGCTAGGTTTTCAGCATGGAGATCGCATCGATCCGGCATAAGTCGCTCCGCCGCTTTGCTACCGAGGGCAAAGCAAAAGGACTGATTGAGCCGGACCGCTTGCGAGACATGCTGGCCTACATCGATGCCGCAACATCGTTTGACACCTTGGCATTGCCGCCAAATTTCGGCCTCCACCAGCTAAGTGGTGACCGTGTTGGCACTTGGGCGATGACGGTGACGCGGAACTGGCGACTGACGTTCACCCGGATCGGGGACCATGCGGTTGGCGATCTGGATTTGGAGGATTACCACTGATGGCGATCAAACTTCATGCGTCGATGGCAGTACACCCGGGCGGCTGGTTGCGCCGCCAAGTGCTCGATCCGCACGGCCTTACCGTAAAGCGCGCGGCCGAGGTTCTGCACGTTTCGCGGCCTGCGCTCAGCAATCTGCTGAACGGCAATGCCGATCTGTCTGCCGAAATGGCGATCCGATTTGAAAAAGTGTTCGGGCTGAACGCCGATACACTGCTGCGCATGCAATCGGCCTATGACATTGCCGAAGTGCGCCAACGGCAGGACGAGATTTCGGTGGAATGGCTGCCCGAACTGATGCGCGCTTGA
>CAZSTP010000388.1:0-2377 GCA_964609325.1 uncultured Novosphingobium sp.
TGGCCACGGTCAAAGTAATCGATAGCGCGCATTGGTTATCCCCAACGGTTAATTTCAGGCCCCGGCGCCCAGGCGCGGAGTGGTTCGGAAACAGTCGCGCGTGCAAGCGCAGCGACAACGGACGGACGCGCGGCAACGCGATCAAGCCATGCATTGGTGCGCGCCGCATCGGCAAAGGCCGAGGAGCGCAACAACAGCATGCCTGCGAGCCACGAGTAGGTGACCAGATCGGCGATAGAGAATGTTTCCATCAGCCAATCGCGGCCATCGGCCAATTGCTTTTCGCAGCGTTCAACAGCGGCGGCGATCTTGGTTTCGCTATCGGCAACCTGCGCCGGAACGCTGGCCCCGTCATGCAAAGCCTGCCAGCGATCACGCAGATCATCGGACACGATGCGCGCGGCAAGGGCATCGAAGGCATCTTGCGGAATGGCCGCAATCGCCGCTTGCGATGATTCCAGAATGCCGAGTAGCGCGGCGGCAGGCGACAGGCGTTCGGTGATCTGGCGGCACCACATCATCATCTCCCAGCGCGCATAGGCATCTGCCGGTTGCAGCCCCGCGCCACCAGCGGCCTCGTCGAAATACTGCGCGAGGAAGACGGATTCGGTCATCGCCTCGCCGTCTACCACCAGCACAGGACCTTCACCTTCAACCCCGAGGTCAAGCGCGATGGCCTCGTTCACGCTTGCCAAGGCATGGCGTTCGCCCGCCAGCAGATCGATAGGGCGGCATTCAATAGCAAGGCCGGATTCTTCCAGCGCTGCCAGAACCGTCAGCGACGCGCCATTGGGCTGGCCGTGATAGAGCACCGCGCTCATGCCTCGATCTCCGCCATGATCAGGCCATAGCGATGGGCAAGGTCAGTCTTGCCCATGGCCCATGTCTTTTTCACCGCATCGCGGGAATAGACCCGTTTGAGCCAGCGCATGATATTTGGCGTCTTGTCCTTACCGGCAAGGTCCGGTTGCGACAGCGGGAGCGAATAGGTGCTGTTGAAGATGTTGATATCGGCCAGCGAATACTGGTTCGAACCGACATAGGGCCGCTTGCCCAGTTCCTCTTCCAGCTTGGCGATGCCCAGCCCGACACGGCGGCGGCTTTCGGCCATTTCGGCTTCGGAAAAATCACCGTTGATCGCCTTGCGCCACGCCGTGCGGCGTTCGGGCAGCGGGATGCGGTCAATCGCGGCGGCGAGTTCCTGCGTATCGCGCTGGCGCACCATTGGCCCCACAAACACGCTCCACCCGATCATCGAAAAGCTGGGACCAAGCCACTGGTCCATGAATTTCATCCACCAGCGCACGCGCCAGCAATCCTGCGGATCGGACGGCATCAGATCCGGTCCAGCGAAGCGGTCGTTCACATATTCCATGATCGCGGTGCTTTCGGTCAGCACCAGTCCGTTGTGCGTCATCGCCGGGATCGTGCCTTGCGGATTGATCGCGAGGTATTCCGGCTTGTGCTGATCGAATTGCAGCATATCGATGTAATGGCTGGAGAAAGACACGCCTTTTTCCATCAGGGCCAGCATGGGCTTGCCCGAATTGGCA
The DNA here is from genome assembly GCA_964609325.1 of uncultured Novosphingobium sp. GTDB lineage: Bacteria > Pseudomonadota > Alphaproteobacteria > Sphingomonadales > Sphingomonadaceae > Novosphingobium. The sequence goes on from CAZSTP010000388.1 coordinate 1,554, forward strand.
TTTGGCTCCCAATGATAAAGCGTAACTTCGTCCATAGGTCCGCTTGTCTCTCTCCCGATTCCGGTCTTGCCGGAATTGTTAGTAACACATACTAAATCAGCGGGAGCGGGGGTCAATACCGCGAGGCCGATAAATTCGTGCCCATAGGGGTAGCCGCAGCGAAGCGGTCTGCGCATCGCCGGATGTGCAGAATTTCACCACGTGCAACGTGGAGTAAGGGAATTTAGGGCAGCCTGTTCAGCGGCTGGCCATGCTCCAGCGGAACAGATGATCGCGGCCCGAAAGCGGAGCAGGTGCGCGCGCATCGTCCTTGGCACGCAAACCCTGTTCTTCGAGGGCACCGCGCAACGCAGTCCAGTCACTCCACCGGGTGAGGCCGTCCACGCGGGACGGATTGCCCAGCGCGCGCCATGCCGCTTCGGTGCCCTTTGCCAGATCGATCGTGCGCTGGCCGGTTTGCGTTGCCGCAAAGGCGACCGATTCCGGAATGCGGCTATCAAAAATGACAAGCGGGGTGGCCTTCATTTCCATGGCAGCTGCGGGCATCGCGATGGCAGACGTGGCCAGTGCCCCGCCTTTGAGCATTGTGCGCCGGGAAACCCGCATCAACCGGCCTTTCCGAGATACTTCGATACCGCATCGAGTTCGGCATCGGTGATATCGACCTTGGTCTGCTGTGGCATTGCGCCCTTGCCCATGCGGACCACCGTTTTGACGTAATCGGCGGTCAGGTCCCGACGGTTGGTGAGGAGGCCTTGTTGCGGCGGATTGCCCGCCATCATCTGCTGCTTGGTCAGCAAGTTTGTGCCCATGCCGCCAACGAG
>CAZSTP010000389.1:0-2373 GCA_964609325.1 uncultured Novosphingobium sp.
CCGACGATCATTTCCATGCCGCGCTTGCCCATCGCCTCGATCAACACGCCATCAAGCGTGATGGCAGAAGAATAGGCCGCCACATTGCTATGGATGCGGTCCCAAGCTTCACGCACCGCAGCGCCATCGGAAAGGCTCAGGATAACCCCGCCAGCATCGCTCTTGTGCCCAAGCGCGGCGGCCTGAGCCTTCATCGCCACGGGATAGCCAACCGTGTCCGCCGCCGCGACAGCCGCATCCGCGCTCGCAGCAAAACCGCCCTTGGGGAACGACAGGCCAATCGGACCCAGCAGTTCCTTCGACTTGTATTCCGGGATAACCCCCGAAACCACATCGAGGCCCGCCAGTGGCGTTGCCGGAAGATCGTTAACGGAAAGATCCTGCGCCGCCCAATGGGTCAACCGCGTTACCGCCCGCAAAGCGCGCTCTGTCGATGAAAACCACGGGACACCCGCTGCCCGCAGCGCCGCGATGCGCTCTGCCGGAACCTCGGCTCCTTCATCAAGCCCGGCAAAAATCACCGGCTTGGTCAGCGTCTTGCCTTCAATCGCCGCCAACACTGCCGGGAACTTGATCGCGCAAGTGATCGCCTCGGCCTGGATGATACCGGCAAAGACCGTACCCACACGATCATCATCGAGCAGGGCTTCGATACAGCGCGTATAGATCGCCGGTTCCGAAAGCCCTTGTGCGGTTATGTCCAGCGGGTTCGAAACCGGCACAAACACCGGCAGCGCAGCGCGCAACGCGGGCGAATCCTCATCATGCAAATCGGCCAGCGGCAGTTCCAGCTCTTCGGCCAGATCGAGCGTCAGCGCCTTGAACGCGCCCGATTCACCCAGCACCACGGTCGCACCCGATGGCAAAGCCGCGCACCGCACCGCGATTTCAGCAATATCGCCAAGCTCTTGCAGCGTTTCGGCAAAGATCACCCCGGCCCGCGCAACCATCGCGCGCATCAGCTTGTAATCACCTGCCATCGCGCCGGTGTGCGTCGCAGCCGATTCGCGCGCCGCGCTCGATTTGCCCGGATGCAGCAACACCACCGGCTTGCCCGCCGCCTTGGCCCGTCGCGCTGCCGCCAGAAACGCCTGCGGCTTGCGGAACTGCTCCACAATCATCGCAATCACATGCGTGTCAGGCTGGTCGACCAGCCAATCGACATAGTCCTCGACACCGCTGGCCGCTTCATTGCCGGTCGATACCGAATAGGACACGCCGCATTCGCGCGATAAAAGCATCGTGCCCAGCACCGCCGCCATCGCGCCCGATTGCGAAACAATGCCCACCGCGCGGCTGCCCGCTGGCGGCACGGCATTGGTCTCCACAAAGGTCAGCGGAATACGATCAACATAATTAACAAGGCCGAGGCAATTCGGCCCCTCGACCACCATGCCCGCCTCGTTCGCGATCCGCGCGATTTCATGCTGTTCGGCAAGGCCTTCTTCGCCGCCTTCGGCAAAACCGGCCGAGAAAATCACCACACCGCCACACTGGCGCGCCGCAAGACCACGCACTGCGTCCAAAACGCCCACACGCGGGATCGCCAAAACGGCCACGTCCACGCCTTCAGGCAGCGCATCGACCGATGGGTAGCAGCGCTTGCCCATGATCTCTTCACGCTTCGGGTTCACCGGATAAATCGCGCCAGAATAACCATTGCGATCAAGATTGGTCAGGATCGTTGCACCCAACGCGCCCGGCTTGTCGGATGCGCCGACGATGGCAACCGACTTCGGGCGCAGGAAACGATCCAGCGCAGCGTGGGACAGACTCGCGTGAACAGCCATTTGCATCCTCCGATTTCGCTATGTCCTATAACAATTATCGGCAGGAGGACAAGTGGCCCAAAAGGGTAATCCCGATCTCAGGTAACCGGCTGCCAATCAAACACCAGCTCACCTTCACGATGGGCAAAGCGATTGACGTGCTCGGCCACGACCTGCTGCATGCGCACCAGATCGCCCTCACCGTCAATCCGGCACAGAACTTCGAGCGCCTGATCAGACGCGGTCATCTCGACCGGTCCGAACGGCAAGGCGACGCGACCGGCAGTCGGATCGAACGTCACTTCAAACTTGTGCCCCCAATGTTTGCACAATTGCTGGAGATAGCGGCTGGCATTGGGAGTGGGCACAACGGCACGGCTTGCGGGCATGAAAAACCTCTTTCGACCAGTTTTGATACATCAAAGATATATCTTAAATTCGAAAAGTCAACATGAGTGGTCGCATCCAAGGTTGACGAACAACCGCAACCCATGGCAAGCGCCTCCTCGCATCTGGCAAAAAAAGCCTAAGCGGGTATAGCATAGTGGTAATGCACTAGCCTTCCAAGCTAGCTAGGCGGGTTCGATTCCCGCTACCCGCTCCA
>CAZSTP010000390.1:0-2372 GCA_964609325.1 uncultured Novosphingobium sp.
TGGCGCTGGAATGCGCAGAACCCGCAAGCGGCCACGCTGAACCCGTCAACGCCTGAAAAGTTTGTGAAAGCGCGGCAATTGCGTGATATTCTTGCAGGCGGGCTGAACGTGAAGATCGAAGCCAAATCGTTCGGTGCCGGCGTTGATACCGTGGATCTGGTGGTCGGCAACACGCGCTATACTTTCGAACGCGCATCGGTGGGTGCGCAAAAGCCGCTGGCATGGTCGGCGCAGGGCAATCTTCCGGTGGCATCGGTGGCGCTGATGGCAGGCGGCCAGAAGGTGGGCGGGATTGAAACCGAAGGCCCTTGGGCGCTGTTCCGCCTGCTCGATGCAGCGCGGCAGGAAAACGCGGGGCCGCTGGCAGTGCTGGCGACATTCGGATCAGGCGCGCAGACCGCCGTTTTCAAGATCAGCCTGCCCAATGATCGCAACCCGTTCGGGCGGGGCGGGCTGTGGAGTTTCCGATGCCCGACCGCGCTTTGACCAACCGGCTTTTCGGCAAGCTGCCCGCACATGGCGATTTCGTGTCGCGCGGGATCGATGCCTCCACGCGCGATGCGCTCGATCTGTGGCTGACGGCAGAGATGGAGCGGGCGCAAGCCGTGTGGGGCGAAAGCTTTGAACTGCGCTATGAGGCCGCTCCCGTGTGGCACTTTGTTGATACCGATGCGGCGGGGAACTGGACCGGCGGCATTCTGTGCGCATCGACAGACCGGGTCGGGCGGCGTTTTCCGCTGATGTTTGCAGCTGCTGCACCGGATTGTGAAAGCGCGGCGGCGACGTCTGCCGGATGCCTGACATTGGTGGCCGAAGCCTTTGCGCAAGGCTGGGACGCGGATCAACTGGCGAGCGCGCATGTCGCGGCTGAGGCGCTGCCTTGGGCTCCGGCATGTCCCGCATGGGCGCTGGTGGGTGAAGATGGGCCGTTGGTTGAACTTATGGAAAACCGGCCGGTAGGGGTGATTGAGCGAATGCTGGAGATGGCTGCATGACCGTTGCGTTCCGCATCGAGGACAAGGCGCTAAGCCACGTGGGCAACGTGCGCAGCGAGAACGAAGACAGCCACTTTGCCGATGCAGGCGTGGGCGTATGGCTGGTGACAGATGGCATGGGCGGCCATGCCAATGGCAAGCTGGCATCCGAAGCGCTGGTGGCCGCGGTTGGCGCGGTGCGCGTGCCCGATCAGATGGACAGCGCCTGTGACGTGGTGGCCAACGCGATCCATTCGGCCAACACCGCGATCTATGGCCATGCCACCGAACTGGGCGTGCGTATGGGCGCAACCGTGGTGGCGCTGGTGGTGCGCGGCGATGAATTTGCGGTGCTGTGGGCAGGCGATAGCCGCGCTTATCTGCACCGCGACGGCCAGTTGATCCAATTGACGCGCGATCACACGCAAGTGCAGGAAATGATTGATCGCGGGCTGCTTGATCCCGCCGATGCCGAAGATCATCCGATGAAGCATGTGCTTTCGCGCGCGGTTGGCGTGCAGGATTCGCTGGAGATTGATGCGGTGCGGGACCGGGCACAAACGCAAGATCTGTTCCTGCTCTGCAGCGACGGACTTTACGGTGTGGTGGGCGAAGCGGAAATCGCCCGGATTTTAAGCGAGCGCGGCATTGCTGCCGCCGACGCTTTGGTTGAGGCGAGCCTTGCAGGCGGCGCTCCTGATAATGTCACCGTTTCCCTGGTTGGTTTGAGCGAGCCGACGCTCCTGATCCTGAATGGAGCGCCAGCGTGAGCAACAATAACGGTTCGAATGGTGGCGATGAACCGCGCACCATTTTCAGTCCTCTGCCCCTTCCGGGACAGGGCCAGCCAGCCAGTGCCCAGCCAACCAATGCCGACGACAGTTTGCCGACTGCTGTCCCGGGTGGCGCACTGCCGCCTGCTGCGCCTTTGGCATTCGCCGATACCGCCTTCCCGAACGCGACATCGTTCAGCGCTGCCGTCGCTGCGGGGGAACCGCGCGAGGTGCGCGAAGGGGACGTGCTCAATCACTTGTACCAGGTGCGCCGCTTCATCGCGCGGGGCGGCATGGGGCAGGTGTTCGAAGGCGTGAACATCAACAATGATGAAGAGCGCGTGGCGATCAAGGTGATCCTGCCGCATCTGGCGCGCGATCCCAATGTCCTTGCGATGTTCCGCAAGGAAGCCCGCACGTTGACGCGGCTCAGCCATGCAGCGCTGGTGCAATACCGCACGTTGGCGATGGAACCGCAATTGGGCGTGTTCTATATCGTGACGGAATATATTGACGGGCAGAACCTGTCGGATGTTCTCTCGACGATTGAAGCCACTCCAGCGCAGCTTTTGCAGTTGATCCGCACACTGGCCGAGGGCCTTGCCGTGGCGCACGGGTTGGGTGC
>CAZSTP010000391.1:0-2349 GCA_964609325.1 uncultured Novosphingobium sp.
GATTGCGAGACGAAGCAGGCATCTGCCGCGCGCCCGAAATGCCCGTGTTCGTGCAGCGCGACGAGGTATTGCAACTGCTTGAGGGTGGGCAGGTATGTGCTCATGGCGCGTCCGGTCCGGGTGTGGTGCAGCGTCCTTCGACAGGCTCAGGACGAGCGGGTATGGGAGGAAACCTAACCAACTCGCGACAAATCACAACAGCCGCTCATCCTGAGCTTGTCGAAGGATATTGCTCAATCCTCGACCTCGGCAACCACTTCTGGTTCTTCATCAAGCTCGGGCGCTGCGTCACTATCGCTGATGTCATCAACATGAGTCATCTTCAGCTTGCCGTTGACGACCGCAAAGGCGAGTTTGCCTTCGACCAGATCGAGCGCATCGCGACCGAATTGTTCAAAGCGCCAGCCTTCGAGGATCGAGAGATTCTTGCGCTGTCCGGCGGCGAGCAGTTCAAGATCATCGGTGCGGGCGAGCAGGCGTGCGGCGATATCGATTTCACGGCTGCGGATTTTGAGCAGCAATTTGAGCAGGTCGGCGACCAGCGCGCCTTCTTTGCCAAGCGGAGCGCCGCGCGGGGCCTTGGGTGGCATTTCGGCTTCGCTCAGTGGTTTGGCATCGGCAATGGTCTGCATCAGGCGGCGTCCGATGTCGTTTTCCTTCCAACCGGTGGAGAGGCCGCGCACTTTGGCAAGGTCTGCCTGATCGCGCGGGGGGTGGCTGGCGATATCGGCCAGCGTTTCGTCGCGCATGATGCGGCCACGCGGGATGTTCTTGTCCATCGCTTCGCGTTCACGCCATGCGGCCAGCGCCTTGAGGCGGCCAAGCACGGCGGGGTTGCGGCTGGGGGCACGGATTTTCTGCCACACGGTTTCCATATCGGCGCGGTAATTGGCCGGGTCCGCCAGCTTTTCCATTTCGATATCAAGCCAGGCGCCGCGCCCGGTTTTGATCAGGCGCTTCAACAGCTTGGGGAAAATCTTCGAGAGGTGTGTGACGTCGCCAATCGCATATTCGATCTGGCGTTCGGTGAGCGGGCGGCGCGACCAATCGGTGAAGCGCGCGCCTTTGTCGATGGTCAGGCCGAGCCATGATTCGACAAGATTGGAATAGCCGATCTGTTCGGACTGGCTGACCGCCATCATCGCGATTTGCGTATCGAAAATCGGGTGCGGGGTCTTGCCGGTGAGGTTGTAGATAATTTCCACGTCCTGCCCGCCTGCGTGGAAAATCTTCAGTACGTCCTCATTGTCGCACATCAGATCGAGCAGGGGCTTCAGGTCGATGCCCGGTGCCAGCGGATCAATCGCGGCGGCTTCTTTATCATCGGCGATCTGCACCAGGCACAATTCCGGCCAATAAGTGTTCTCGCGCATGAATTCGGTATCGACCGTGATGAACTCGCCCTGGGCAAACCGGTTGCAAATCTCGGTCAGGGCTTCGGTCGTGGTGATGAGCGGATGTATCTTCATCGGACTTTTCTGGTATGGCCCGATGGTGAAAAGGGCCGGGTGGTGTCCCCTGCCGGAGACTTCGCGTTAGCCTGCTTAGGGGCTTTGGCTTGACAAATCCGCAGCCATCGCCTGTTAGCCGCGCTTGTTTCCCCTGCCCGATTGCAGACCGATTGGAAAGAGTTTCGATGCATCTTTATCGTTCCCATACCTGCGGCGCCCTTACGCGCGGTGATGTCGGACAGACTGTCCGCCTTTCGGGCTGGGTGCATCGCAAGCGCGATCACGGCGGCGTGCTGTTCGTCGATCTGCGCGATCATTATGGCATGACGCAGATCGTGGCCGACGTTGATAGCCCCGCGCTTGCGATCCTTGAGGGGCTGCGCGTCGAATCTGTCGTGACGATTGACGGCGAAGTGAAGGCGCGTTCGGAAGGTACGGTGAACACCAACCTGCCGACCGGCGCGATTGAAGTTTACGCGCGCGGCGCGACGGTGCTTTCCGCTGCGGAAGAGCTGCCGATGCCGGTGGCGGGCGAGCAGGAATATCCCGAAGATATCCGCCTGCGCTATCGCTTCCTCGATCTGCGCCGCGAAACGCTGCACGCCAATATCGTGACGCGCACCAAGGTGATCTCGGACATGCGTCGCCGCATGGAAGGCGCTGGATTTACAGAATATTCCACGCCGATCCTGACGGCATCATCGCCCGAAGGCGCGCGCGACTTTCTGGTGCCAAGCCGCATTCATCCGGGCAAGTTCTATGCCCTGCCGCAAGCGCCGCAGCAGTATAAGCAATTGCTGATGGTGGCGGGCTTTGACCGCTACTTCCAGATCGCCCCGTGCTTCCGCGATGAAGACCCGCGCGCCGATCGTCTGCCGGGCGAGTTCTACCAGCTCGA
>CAZSTP010000392.1:0-2339 GCA_964609325.1 uncultured Novosphingobium sp.
CGTCCACCATGTCCCCGAACACATGTTCGCCTTGACTCCGGTCTGTACAATCAAGTCCGGGGCGACGATAAGGGCGGCTGCTTTTAGGGCAAGGGTTGTTGGTGTTGAATGACGGGAATTGGGTGGCTTGCTGACTGTATGGACCTGCTGGACTTATCAGAATTTGTCCTGAGTAAGCACTCTTCGAGCGCTGACAACTCACAGCATCAGTTGGAGTATCCTTAATTCCCGGTTCTGTCGGTCGTTATCATTGGAAAGACTTTTTTCCTTCGGAGTTCAGCTATGACAGCGATCGGCGCAAAAAGCGGCTCAGCCCCATATATCGATCGCGACACATATTTGAGCCGCGTTGTCACATCTTGGAATCGTCAAGAGGGTGTCAAGCCAAAGACCTTACAGGAGGCCACCGCAGAACTGGAAGCACAAGAACGTTCTGTAATGTCGACTACGCAAAGCTATGAGGCATTTCTTCGGGGGGAAGGAACTCCAGTAGGCCCGGGCGCCCCCGGGCGACACGATGAGACGCTCCAACAGGCACGGGCTGCACGTAGCACGCACTATTCTCAGGTGGCCGGTCCCGTCTCGATCAAAGCTCTCGATGTCAATGCCGCAGTCACGGCGCAAGGACAGCTCACCGGCGGCGACCTGAAGAACCTGTCAGACTATGGCGACTACCTTCGAGGCGAATTGTCTGCTGCCTCGTCTGTGAAGAGCGATGTGACTTTTACCGGCGCATGGGGCAAAGAACGCATCACGCACGATGTGAATGAATACATGGGTTGGATCATGCAGGCGATGCAGCAGGCGTCTCAAAACACTACCAACTCGAACACTTAATAAGACAAAAAGGCGTCGTGACCTTTCAAGCCGCTGAGACTTCAGGCACTCAGTCATCATCCCTTACTGTGTTCACCTGAGGTCCGCTTTGGCGTCGCTTCCCGAACGGCAGCTTTTGTTAGCGAAATGCGCATATCCGCCATCAATCCAACCACCAACGCCGCTCAGTCCTCCCGCTCCAGCAAACTTGCGCCCTTCCAGAACAGCCCCAGCGTGATCAGCGATATCCCTGCCGAGAGCAGGATCGGCATGCCCGGCAGGTTGATGATCGCATCGGGTCCGCTGAACCGGGCGAGGGCTTGGGAATACATCGGGGGGCCGATGATCGCGGCGATGCTGCCCATCGATTGCACCGCGCCTTGCAATTCGCCCTGGCTGCGCGCGTCCACCGCGCGGCTGTTCAGCGCGGCGATGGGGGATTGGACGAAGCCTTGCACCGCGCCCACCGCAATCGCCAGATAGACCTGCCAATATTCGCGGGCGATGGTGTAAAGAATGGCCGAGGCGCAGAGGCCTGCCACGCCCAGCACCACCGCGCGGCGCTCACCCAGCAGAGGCAAGATCAGTCGCAGGCCGAAGCCCTGCACCAGCGCGCTGGAAAAGCCCACCAATGCCAGCGCAAAGCCCACTTCGCGCACCGAAAAGCCATAGGCGGCAATCGCGAAATAGGGCCACACCGAAGGGTAGACGACGTTGACCAGTTGCCACGTCGCCAGCGCGCCGACAAACCACAGCACGGTCGGGCTTTGTCCGCGCAGCGCCTGCAACGATGAAATGGCGTTGGCCTTGCGCCAATCGAACGGGCGGCGGTTTTCCGCGCTGAGCGATTCTTTCAGGAACACCAGCCCGAACACGAAGTTGGCCAATGCCAGCGCGACTGCCACATAGAACGGCAGGCGCGGGTTGACCGATCCCAGCAGCCCGCCCATTGCGGGCCCCACCACAAACCCGAACCCGAACGCCAGCCCCACCATGCCGAAATTGGCCGCGCGCTTTTCCGGCGGCGAGATGTCGGCGATATAGGCATAGGCGGCAGAAAAGCTGGCCCCTGTCACACCCGCCAGCAAACGCCCGACAATCAGCCAGCCGAAATCGGTCGCCAAGCCTTGCAACAGATAGTTCAGCCCCAGCATCAGCACGGCGGCCAGCAGCACCGGGCGGCGGCCATAGCGGTCAGACAGGTTGCCCAGCACCGGCGCGAACACGAATTGCATCACGGCATAGCCGCCGCCCAGCCAGCCCGCATATTCCGCCGCCGTGCCGATATCCACGTGCGTCAGATCGATGATCAGCCCCGGCAGCACCGGCGTGATGATGCCGAAACTGAGCATGTCGAGCATCACGATCGCAAAGACGATCCCGAACGAGGCCCGGTTTGTTGAAGTTTCGGCCATCGTTCCCGTCTGTTTAGAGCCAGATGACGTTAGATTGCACCGCCGGGATTGCGACAGGAAGCTCCCCGGCAAGGAACGTTGCGCAGACCGGGCTCGTTGCCCGGACAA
>CAZSTP010000393.1:0-2319 GCA_964609325.1 uncultured Novosphingobium sp.
CTTCCCGTGTATAGCGTCCGAAGCCGAGCCGGATCGCGGTTTTGCTATCCCTGTCCGAAAGTCCGAGCGCGCGCAAGACATGGCTTGGCCTGCCAGAGCCGCTGGCGCAGGCAGACCCTGCAGAAAATGCCACAGTGCGGCATTCTGACAACAACCGTCCCACATCAAGACAATCCAGCCGCAAACTCAAATTGCCGTGCCAGCGCCGGGTGGGGCAGCCATTCAGCGTCCAGCCTTCGAACAGCACGCGGGCGAGCGCCCACAGCTTTTCCACATGCTTTGAGTCGCTTGTCCCCGCACTTGTGCACAAGGCCGCCGCCGCACCGAAGCCGGCGCAAAGCGCGGGGCTGAGCGTGCCGGATCGCAAGCCGCCCTCTTGCCCACCGCCGTGGATCAAGGGGGCAAGGGTAATGCCATCGCGCACCCACAGCGCGCCGATACCCTTGGGGCCATAGAGTTTGTGCGAGGATACCGCGATCATATCGGCATGGGCAGGCGCGGCGAGCTTGCCCGCGCCTTGCACCGCATCGCACACGAACAGCGCGCCCATCGCGCGGGACCGCTGCGCCAGCGCATCGACCGGTTGCACGGTGCCGATTTCGTTGTTCACCTGCATCACCGCGACGAGTCCGGTGCCATCGGGGATCGCCACATCGGGATCGACCAGTCCCGCCACATCGACCGGCAGCACCGCTACGCCTGGATCAACAAACCGCGCTGTATCAAGCACGGCGGCATGTTCGATGGCCGAGACGGCCAGCCGCTTTCGCCCCGATCCGATAATCGCCAGATTGAGCGCTTCGGTGGCGCCCGAGGTGAAGATCACCCGTCCGCCTGCCGGAAACAGCGCGGCGACTTGCGCGCGCGCGACTTCGACGGCAGCGGCGGCCATGCGGCCCATCTTGTGCGGACTGTGCGGATTGGCAAAGCCGGTTGCTTCGGGCCCTGCCAACCACGGCAGCATGGCCGCGCGGGCTTCGGGGGCAAGCGGAGTGGTGGCCTGATAATCGAGATAGATCATCCGCGAATCTCCCGCCACACTTCCACGAAACGGGCGATTTCATCCGCCGTTGTTTCGCGCCCTATCGATACGCGGATGACCTCGCCAAGGCCCTCAACACCCATCGCGGTGAGCACGTGGCTGGCCTTGAGCGAGCCTGACGAACAGGCACTTCCGGCCGATACGGCGATGCCCGCGCCATCAAAGCGGATCAATTGCGCCGCGCTCGATTTGCCGGGCATGCGATAGGCACCGATAGCGGGGCTGCGCGGGGCATGGGCGGCGATCACTTCAGCACCCAGATCAAGCAATTGAGCCTCCAGCGATTCCCGCAACGCTGAAGCGGACTGGAGCCAATCGTGGCCCGCTTCCAGCGCGGCCGCCATGGCGAGAACTTGCGGTAAAGGCTCGGTCCCCGCGCGATAGCCGCGCTCCTGCCCGCCGGTGGGGGCAAGCAGCGCGTAATCGCGCACCAGCAGCGCGCCGATGCCGACAGGGCCGCCAAACTTGTGCGCCGATAGCGCGATCAGATCGGCTTGCGGCAAAGGGAGCTTGCCCGCGCCCTGTGCGGCATCGACCAGCAGGCGGGCGTTACGGGCCTTTACCAGTGCGGCAATCGCCGCCAGATCCTGCACGACGCCGGTTTCGCTGTTGACGTGCTGGATCGCCACCAGCGCCGGGGCTTGGCTGGCAAGTGCCTGTTCCAGTTCGGAAAGGTTAAGCTGTCCGTCGGGGGCGACGCCGATCCGCAGGGCATCGGGGGTGAGGCGCAGCACGGCTTCATGCTCAACCGCGCTGGTGATCGCGGGGCCGGGGTGGTTTCGGATGTGTTTGATGGCAAGCGCCAGCGCCTCGCTCGCCCCGCTGGTGAAGATTACCTCGCCGGTCCAGCCGAGCGCCGCCTTCACCCGCGCGCGGGCATCTTCCAGCGCAGCGCGCGCGGCGCGGCCTGCTTTGTGCGGGCTGGAGGGGTTGGCCCAGATGCGGAAACCCTCCTCCATCGCGGCCAGGGCTTGCGGCAGGATCGGCGTGGTCGCAGCGTGGTCAAGATAGATCGGCAAGGCTATTCCCGGAAAAGTTGCTTTTAGGACGTTGCTTTCTATATAGCCAGCAACACATTTCCCAGCCCCGGCAGCGTCTGCCGTCGCGGCCAGAACGCAGGCACCCAATGCCCTCAGTCATTTTCCCCGGCCCCGAAGGCCGCCTCGAAGGCCGTTTCCAACCCGCATCGCGGCCCCGCGCGCCCGTGGCGATGATCCTGCATCCGCATCCGCAAGCAGGCGGCACGATGAACGATCGCATCACGCAGGCGATGTACA
>CAZSTP010000394.1:0-2313 GCA_964609325.1 uncultured Novosphingobium sp.
TCGTGCCGACCTGCCAGGTGCGGCCAATCGCGTCGGTCAGGTGCCATTCCAGCTTTGGCGCATAGAACGCGCCTTCGCCGGGCAATTCTTCCCAGCCATATTGTTCGGTGGCAAGGCCTGCGCGGACCACGGCGGCGCGCAACTCGCTCTCGGCCATGTCCCACATCTCTTCGGTGCCGAACCGCTTTTCGGGGCGCAGCGCCAGCTTGATCGAATAGGTAAAGCCAAAGTGCTTATACACGCGGTCCGCCAGTTCGCAGAAGGCCTGTACTTCATCCACGATCTGGTCTTCGCGGCAGAAGATGTGCGCGTCGTCCTGCGTGAACTGGCGCACGCGCATCAGCCCGTGCAGCGCGCCGTGCGGTTCGTTGCGGTGGCAGCAGCCGTTTTCATACAAACGCAGCGGCAGATCGCGATAGGATTTCAGGCCCTGCCGGAAGATCAGAACGTGCGCGGGGCAGTTCATCGGCTTCAGCGCCATCCAGTCGGCCTCGCCCGAGATCACCGGACCTTCATCGTCCACATTGGGCACTTCGTCGGGGATGACGAACATGTTTTCGCGGTACTTGCCCCAGTGGCCCGATTGCTCCCACTGGCGCGCGTCCATCACTTGCGGGGTCTTGACCTCGCGATAGCCCGCGCCATCAATCGCGCGGCGCATATAGGCCTCCAGCTCGCGCCAGATCATATAGCCCTTGGGATGCCAGAACACGCTGCCGTGGGCTTCGGCTTGAAGGTGGAACAAGTCCATCTCGTTGCCCAGCTTGCGGTGATCGCGCTTGGCGGCTTCTTCCAGCCGCGTCATGTGCGCATCAAGCTGCTTCTTGTTGAGCCAGCCGGTGCCGTAAATGCGGCTGAGCATCGCGTTGTTCTGGTCGCCGCGCCAATAGGCCCCCGAAACGCGCGTCAGCTTGAACGCGGTCGGGTCCAGCTTGCCGGTCGATGGCAGATGCGGCCCCCGGCACATGTCGAGCCAGTCATCGCCTGACCAATAAACGGTAAGCGGTTCGTCGCCGGGAAGCTCGGCGGCCCATTCGGCCTTGAAGCTCTCGCCCTGCTGCTTCCATCGGCTGATCAGCTGTTCGCGGCTCCATTCCTCGCGGCGCAGCGGCTTGTTCGCGCCGATGATCTTGCGCATCTGCGCCTCGATGGCGGGCAGGTCTTCCTCGGTGAACGCGCGTTCGGCAGGCGCGAAATCGTAATAGAAGCCATCGTCGGTGCTGGGACCAAAGGTGATCTGCGTGCCCGGAAACAGCGCCTGCACCGCCTCGGCCAGAATATGCGCAAAGTCATGGCGGGCAAGGTCCAGCGCGTCGGCCTCGTCCTTGGCCGTCACCAGCGCCAGTTGCGCATCGGCGGTAAAGGGGCGCGAAAGATCGACCAGTTCGCCATCCACCCGCGCTGCCAGCGCCGCTTTGGCAAGGCCGGGGCCGATGGCGGCGGCGATGTCCGCAGGGGTGCTGCCGGGCGCAACTTCGCGCACGGAACCATCGGGCAGGGTGATTTTCAGCAACTCGGACATCGGGTTCTCTCAAGCCTTAAAGCGTTGATCCGCGCTTTGGCACAGGAGCGCCGCCGCCGCAATTCCTGCCCTGCCTATCCCTTTGCCACAGCGCTCATTCACGGGCTTGCCCGCGCCGATGTCGAGGGCCATTACAGGCGTATGACCGAACTCTCCCGCTTCATCCTGCCGTCGGGCCAGCAGATGGCCTATCGCTTCGCCGCAGGCCGCGCGCCCGCCATCGTGTTCCTGCCCGGTTACAAATCGGACATGAACGGGGGCAAGGCGCAGGCGGTGATGGACTGGGCGCAAAAGCGTGGCCGCGCCTGCCTGCTGCTTGACTATACCGGCTGCGGACAAAGCGATGGAGATTTCGCCCAAGGCAGCTTGTCCGGGTGGCGCGATGAAGTCGTGGCGCTGGTCGATCACCTCGGGCTGGATGCGGTGCAGATCATCGGCTCCAGCATGGGCGGCTGGCTGATGCTGTTGGTGGCCGAAGCGCTGGGCGACCGGGCAAAGGCGCTGGTCGGCATCGCACCCGCGCCCGATTTCACCGAATGGGGCTTTTCGCAAAGCCAGCGCATTGCACTGGCAGCGGGGCAGACGATTTTCGAGGAGAATCCTTACGGGCCGGAACCGACGCCCACCCACGCGCTGTTCTGGTCCGATGGCGAACGCAACAAGCGGCTCAAAACCGGCGTGGCGTTTGATGGCCCCGTCCGGCTGCTGCACGGGCAGAACGATGCCGATGTGCCGTGGGACGTGTCGCTGCGGCTGGCCTCGGCTTTGCGTTCAGCCGATGTGCAGGTGCA
>CAZSTP010000395.1:0-2309 GCA_964609325.1 uncultured Novosphingobium sp.
GCCGATATCGAAGCGATCAAGCAATTGGTGAGCGCAGCCGTTGGCGCAGACCCTGCGCGCGGCGATCAGGTGGCGGTGCAAGTGCGCGCGTTCAAACCCGCCGTGATCGAACCTGCGCCGTTCTGGGAAACGCCGTGGTTTGCCACGATCCTGCGCAATACCGTGGCGCTGTTAGCGGTGCTGCTGGTGCTGCTGCTGGGCGTGCGCCCGCTGATCAAGGCGTTGAAGAAAGAGCCTGCGGTTGCCGGAGAAGCCAAGGCAGAGAAGAAGAAGCGCAAGAAGGGCGCGGCTGCCGACGACGACGAGGATGAAACCGCTGAAGGCGAGAGTGAGGGCGAGGAACAGCCCGAGCCGATCACCGCCGATGAAATGGCCGAAACGCTGCAAGTGGCGCAAAATGCCGAGACCGGCAAAGTCGATCCCGAAGCCCTTGCGCGGCAGGTGAGCCTTGCCCAGCGGCTGGTCGTTGAAAAGCCGGACAATGCGCTCGTCGCGCTGAAACAGATGCTTAACACCCCAGAAGACGAAGCAGAGGAGGCCGCAGCATGAGCGATCTGGCCGACGCCCCGATTATTTCCGATCCCGAACGCGCCGCTGTGATGGTGATGCTGCTGGAGGATGACCAAGCCGCGCAAATTCTGGCGCAACTGGAGCCCGCCGAACTGCGCCTGCTGGGCGAAAAGATGTGTGCGCTGGGCGAGATTGGTCCGGTGGCGATCGCGCAAGCCATTGCGGGATTTGTGGAAAAGACCGAGCGGCTGGGCCTGATCGCGCATGACCGCGTGGGGCAAGTGCGCTCGCTGATGACGCGCGCGGTGGGAGAGGTGAAAGCCGACAGCCTGATGCAGCGCATCTTGCCCGATGATACCTCGCGCAACCCGACGATTGAACTGGCGCGCTGGTTGACCCCGCAAGTGATCGTGCCGCTGATCCGCGATGAACATCCGCAGGCGATTGCGGTGCTGCTGGTGCAGCTTGATCCCGAAGTGGCCGCAGCCGTGCTGCATGCCTTGCCGGACGAGATCCAGGGCCAGGTGGTGCACCGCATCGCCACATTGGGGCCGGTTGCGGCGGAAGCCATTGCGATGCTGGAGGAAATCCTGAACCGCAGGATCAGCGAAAGCCACGGCCAGGCCGCGCTGGCGATGGGTGGCCCGCGCGAGGCGGCGGACATTATCAACGCATCGGCGCGCACGGTGGAAAAGCGTGTCATGCCCGAAATTGCCAAGCAGGACCGCCAGTTGGCCAAGGCCATCGAAAACGAAATGTTCAAGTTCGAGCACTTGTATGTGCTGGATGACAAATCGATGGGTGCGCTGCTGCGCGAAGTGGACAGCGATGCACTGATCGCAGCGCTGAAGGGCATTGCCGAGGAACAGCGCGAGGTGTTCTTGCGCGCCATGTCGAGCCGCGCGGCTGATGGTGTGCGCGATGAAATTGCCGGACGGGGTCGCATGAAGATGGCCGAAGTGATCGAGGCGCAAAAGGCGATGGTTGCCGCCGCCCGCCGCTTGTCGGCAGAAGGCGTGATCGTGTTTGGCGCGGGCGATGATGATTATGTCTGAACCTTTGCGCGCGGTTTCATTGGCGGACCTTGGCACAGCATCAGCCGGGTTCGCGCACGACCGCCGGTTTTTCAAAGACTTGGTGAGTGTTCCTGCCCCGCCACCGGTATTGCAAGAGCCAGAGGCAGAGCTGGAGGACGAGGCCGAACCCCACGATCCCATCGCCGAGGCATGGGCGCAAGGTTATGCGCGCGGACTGGGCGAAGCGCAGGAGGCCGCAGCGCAATTGCTGGCCGATGAAGAAATGGCGCGCGCCAAAATCGAATTGTCGATCACCAAACTGGATGCGGCGATGCAGTCGGATCTGAAGGACCGGTTGCGCGAAACGGTTGAGGCTTTGTGCGAGGCCGCGATTGCGCCCGCAGCGCTTGATCCCGACGGGCTTTCGCGCCGCGTGGAAGTGGCCGCCGCGATGCTGGCCCGGGCGCAGGACGAACGCGTAATTCGCTTGCATCCCGAGGACTTGGCGCTGGTTGCCGCGCGCCTTCCCGAGGACTGGCACTTCATTCCCGATGCCACGCTGACGCGTGGTGCGGTGCGGGTTGAGGGGGCATCGGGCGGGGTGGAGGATGGGCCGGACCAGTGGCGACAGGCGATTGCCGAGGCGCTGCGCCAATGCTGAATATTCTGGAGCAAGCGCTTGATAATTATGCGCTTTCACAACCCGATTTCACGCCGCCACGATATGGTCTTTTGCGCCCCGGTGCCAAAGTGCGCCCCGAAGGCCGCCCCGGCATGTTGCCG
>CAZSTP010000396.1:0-2303 GCA_964609325.1 uncultured Novosphingobium sp.
AGGAGAGGACATACAACACCTAACCCCATGACACCCGCCCCCTCCCTCTGCTATCCCCCTTCGCATGAGCAGTTCTGACGATTTCGACGCCCTTGCCCCAGCCACGCGCGGCGTTTTGGCGGGGCGCACGCCTGAGTGGACCGGGACGCCCGGGCATCCCGGCGCGGTGGTCAATCCGGCGGTGTGGCGGGCTTCGACGCATCTTTATCCGGATATGGCGGCGCTGCGGGCGCATCCGGCCAATGCGGACGGCAATTTCTATTACGGGCGGCGCGGCGGCCCCACGCAGTGGGCGCTGGCCGAGGCGCTGACGCAGCTTGAGCCCGGCGCTGCGGGCACCGTGCTTTACCCTTCCGGTGTCGCGGCCATTGCGGGCGTGCTGCTCACGGTGCTGCGGCCCGGCGACGTGTTGTTGATGACCGACAATGCCTATGAGCCCAGCCGCGCGATGGGGCGCGGATTGCTCAAGGATTTCGGCGTTGAAACGCGCTGGTTTGATCCCGTCAGCCTCGCTTCGTTCGAAGCGGCCTGTTGTGATCGCACCAAGGCCGTCCTGCTCGAATGCCCCGGCAGCCTGACGATGGAAGTGCAGGACGTGCCCGCGCTCACCGCCGCCGCCAGGGCGCGCGGGATCGTCTCGGTGCTCGATAACACATGGGCCTCGCCATTGGGCTTTGCAGCGCTCAAACACGGCGTTGACATCACCGTGATGAGCCTGACCAAGCACGTGTCGGGCCATTCGGATTGCATGATGGGCTCTGCCAGTGCGGGCGCGGACTGGTATCGCAAGCTGCGGTTGCGGGCGCAGGGGCTGGGCAATGTCGTCTCGCCCGATGATGCCGCGCTGATGCTGCGCGGGCTGCGCACGATGAAGCTGCGGCTCGATGCGGAAACCGCCTCCGCACTGGCCATTGCGCAATGGCTCGAAGGCCGCCCCGAAGTGGCGCGCGTGCTTTGCCCGATGCTGCCGGGATCGCCGGGACATGACCTGTGGCGGCGCGATTTCACCGGCGGCTGCGGTCTGTTCAGCTTCGTGTTGAAGGGCGGCACATCGGCGGCGCGCGATGCCCTGATCGATGCGCTTTCGCTGTTCGGCATCGGCTATTCATGGGGCGGGTTTGAAAGCCTCGCCACGCCGGTTGACCCCGCCTCCATCCGCACCGCCAGCGCATGGCCGCTGCCGGGCATGGAGCCATCCGACCGGTTCGGCATCCGGCTTTCCATTGGCCTTGAAGCCACCGCAGACCTGATCGCCGACCTTGAACAGGCGCTTGCAGTCTGGGCCGCCCATGGAGATTGCGCGTGATTGCCCTGAAGCAACAGATTGCAGAGGCCATTGCCCTGTTGAACGGCATCGGCTTCGATATCGGAAGTTATCACATTTCCGCTTGGGGTGCGCTGCGCATCCTGATCGTGGTGATGATCGTCTTTGCGGCAGGCATGCTGGTCAGCAAACTCGCCCGCCGCTTGTTCCGCCGGATCGACCGGCTTGACCGCGCGCAGCAATTGCTGGGAGAGAAAATCGCCTCGATCGCGGTCTGGGCGCTGGCGATCCTGATCGGCATCGATGTTCTGGGGATCAACCTCACCGCACTCACTGTGTTTTCCGGCGCTTTCGGCCTTGCCATCGGCTTCGGGCTGCAAAAAACCTTTGGCAACCTGATCGCCGGGATCATCCTGCTGATGGACCGTTCGATCAAACCGGGCGATGTGATCGCGGTGGTCGATGGCAAGGGCAATACCTTTGGCGAGGTCAAGAAAATCGGCATCCGCGCGGTTTCGGTCACCACGCGTGACAACCGCGAATACCTGATACCGAATGAGAACCTGATGACGCAGCAGGTTGAAAACTGGTCCTATTCCTCGCGCGAAGTCTCGATCAGCATTCCGGTCAGCGTGGCCTATGGCAGCGATCTTGATCTGGTGGAAAAGCTCCTGCTCGAAGCCATCGCCGCCACCCCGCGCGCCTTGGCGCAGCCTGCACCCGATGTCCTACTATCAGCCTTCGGCACCAGTTCCATCGATCTCAGCCTGATCGTGTGGATCAATGATCCCGAGGCGGGCGTCGGCAATATCCGCTCGGCCGTATTGTGGAAAGTCTGGCGCAGTTTCCGCGAACACGGCATCGAAATCCCGTTCCCGCAACAGGACGTCAACTTGCGCGACAGTGCCGGTTTGCGCCGCCTTGCCGATGCGCTGGCCGCGCGGCAGACGACAGAAAGCTAGGGCAACCACTTTCCCGTTTCCGCCGTCATGCTGAACTTGTTTCAGCATCCATTTCTCCCCAAGCACCGGCGGTTTGA
>CAZSTP010000397.1:0-2296 GCA_964609325.1 uncultured Novosphingobium sp.
ACCAAGCCGTTTCAGGAACAGACCGTGCGCACCGCGATCAGTCAGGCCCTGTTCTTCGGGTCAAGCCGCCCGCTCGACTGATAGGAGCCGGAGGGCCGCACCATCACGTGCGGCCCTGGCGCATGGTAAATCCGTTACGGCGGCGTATCGGAACGAACAGGGTGCAGCGCACACCTTCGGGATCGAAACGCAAATCCACCGGATGGCGCAATTCATGCGCCACGATCTTTTCGATCAGTTCTGTGCCAAAGCCGCGCTTGCGCTGTTGCCGGACATCAATCACCGGCCCCCCGGTTTCGATCCATTCAATCCGCGCAAGATTTTCTGCGGCGATTTCCCAATGAATGGAAACACAGCCCTGTTCGACGCTGAGCGCGCCATACTTGGCCGCGTTGGTTGCCAGTTCATGGATAGCAAGGCCCAACGATAAGGCATCGTTGGGGGCCAGTTCCACATCGGGGCCTTCTATCGTCAAATGCCGCAGCGCATCTTGTGCATAAGGTGCAAGCTCCGCCCGGATCACCAGTGCGACCGGTGTGGTGCCCCAATCCGATTGCGTCAACAGATCATGCGTTGCCGAAAGAGCACGGATGCGTCCTTCCAGACTATCGGCAAATTCGGGCAGGGTCGTGGCACGCCGCCGGGTCAACGCGACAATCGACAGCACATTGGCCAGCGTGTTTTTGACACGGTGATTAAGCTCGCGCGTCAGGGAATTGCGGATCGAGGATTGCTGTTCAAACCACGCCAGCGCAATCCGGTCCTCGATGGCCTGCTGCGTCAAAAGCCGGGCCAGCACCAGCAACAGGGTGGCCACAAGCAAGCCGAACAGCAGGGTCATACCCGACATCGTCGAGAACATCGGCGTTGCCGGGGCGGCAATTTCCAACATGAAACGGTGGCCGGCAATATCGACCGGACGGCGCACCGTCTGCCCCGACCGCGCGACCGGGACCACGCCGGCCATAAGCCGCAAGCCGGCGGGCGTTATATCGTAGAGGCGCACGCCTGCCCCATGAAGTTCGGTCGTATCGATAGAGGATGTCAGAAATGTCTGGGCATCGAACGGGGAATAGACAAAGCCGCGCAGCTTGTGCCTGCCGCCTTCAGGCTGCAGGGCGAACACCGGCATGTAAACGAGAAAACCCGAAGCACCATCGGCTCGGCCCTCTTGCGTGAGCACGACGTGGCCTGTGGCGGTTGGCTGGCCGCTCCGCTCGGCCAGTTTCATAGCCGCACGACGCACCGGTTCGGAATACATGTCAAAGCCGATAGCGCGACGGTTGCGTTCGGAATCGGGCTCCAGAAACATCACCGGCACGACACTGGCGGTATCTTTTCCCGGCTTGGGCCACACGAAGAACTTCGGCTTGCCGCCAGCGCGCATGATCGCCTCGACCATCGGCACGGATGACCGGTCCATCTTCATGGCCCAGCCAATCCCGTCCGAGCCGATGTAGCGGCCTTCAAGGTGCAACTGTTTGATAAAAGTACGGAAAAGTGGCGCTTCGACGATCTGCTGGGTAGCAAACAGGGCGGCGCTGGAGCGCAGATAGGCCGCATTTGTGTTGCTACGCCGTTCGAGTCCTGATGCCACAGCCAGAGCGGTCTGGGCGATCCGGGCTGTCTGGCTCTGCTCTTCGGCGTTCTCGATGGTAAAGACGCTCAACAGCGCAACCGCCATGGTCATCACGAATATCCCCACCGGCACGCCACGCGGATAACGTTCGTACCAGCGTGGCACCTGCTTCTTCATGGCAAGAAGCTTGTTCATTTTGCGCCCCCATCCTCCTTCACCCGCAACCGTGTCAGCAACGGTCCAGTTCCTTCTCGGGAATCGATCATGCCGCAGAAGAATTCCCGTTGCGTCGCGGCAAAACGGGAACCGACAGCCGCGCATATCGTTCCACGTCTGAAGAACCAGCGGCGATTGCTTTACCGGCAAATTCCCGATGGTGTAAAAAGCGCATCTGCCGCGCCGTTGCGGTCCATTTTCGAATTGTCCCTGGAGGGGGAGGCGTTGTCAGAGCGAATGTCGAAAGAAAAGCCGATGATTGCCGGTCACAAAAACCGGAAAGGTGCCAAACCGCGCGCCCCTGAATGGGCAGACGGACTAAAGCGCCTGTACGACTCTGTCCTGGACGAACCTTTGCCCGACAGCTTTGCCCAGTTGCTCGATAAACTGGACGGCCCGCCTCATGGGTGAGGATGACATGTCGCCGCGCCCGGCGATTGATCCTGTTGCGTTTAAACGTGAATTGACCGGCGTGATCCCGCACCTGCGTGCTTTCGCGCG
>CAZSTP010000398.1:0-2296 GCA_964609325.1 uncultured Novosphingobium sp.
GCGAGATCAAGACGACGGTGACGGTGGGCGACCGCGAGATTGTGGCGCTGGGCGGATTGCTCGATGATAACGAAAGCCGCACTTTGCAGAAAGTGCCGTTCCTTGGCGATATTCCGATTTTGGGCGAGGCGTTCCGTTCACGTGGGCGCAGCCGGGTGAAGACCAATCTGATGGTGTTTATCCGCCCGACGATCTTGCGCAACGCGCGGGATCGCGAGGCGCTGACAGCACGGCGTTATGGCATCGTGCGCAAGGCTCAAGTCAACTTTGATCCCAAGCGCGAGCCGGGGATCGATGATCTGATCGTCGATTATATGGGGGCAACCCTGCCTGCCGCGCCGCAAGCCGAAGTGGCCGCGCTGAACGCAGGCGATACGCTGATCCGCCCGCGCGCTTTGCCTGCGCCGATCGAGCAGACCGAGCTTCCGCCGAGCAGCGCGCAGAACTGATCCGATGGACGCAGCGCACGACATTGATGGCACCGACGCGACGCAATTTGCAGGCGCGATGACGGTGGCCTTGCCCGATCCCGGGGAGGCGGCAGGCCTGCCCTATGTCTATGCGCGCGATCACGGCTTTATGGTCGAAGGCGAGGCCGATGGCGCGGTGGCGCTTGTGATGCGCGAAGGGGCCGATCCGCTGGGCCTGCTTGAGGTGCGCAGGGTTTTGGGCAAGCCGTTGGCCACGCGCAAGGTGGCCACGGCGGAGTTCGAGAAGCTGCTGGCGCAAGTTTACGCGCAGGACGGTGCGGCGCAAGTTGTGGGCGATATGGGTATTTCGGGCGACGGGCTTGATCCCTTGGCGCTGGGCCTGCCCACTGCCGAGGACCTGCTCGATAGTGCCGACGATGCGCCAGCGATCCGCCTGATCAACGGGCTGATTGCCGAGAGTTTGCGCCAGGGTGTTTCGGACATCCACATCGAGCCATATGAAACCGCGCTGGTCGTGCGGATGCGCGTTGACGGGGTCTTGACCGAAAAGCTGCGGATGCCGCCGCATGTGGCGCCGGTGCTGGTCAGCCGTATAAAGGTTATGGCGCGGCTGGATATTGCTGAGCGCCGTATGCCGCAGGACGGGCGCATTTCGCTGAGCCTTGGCGGCAAGCTGGTGGATGTGCGCGTGTCTACCCTGCCGAACCGTGCGGGCGAGCGCGTGGTGATGCGCCTTTTAGATAAGGACAATGCGGGGATCAGCCTCCCCCAGCTTGGCCTTGATCCCAAAGCAGAGGACACACTGCGCCGCGCTTTGGCCGAACCCAACGGGATCGTGCTGGTGACCGGGCCGACCGGGTCTGGCAAGACGACGACGCTTTATGCCGCGCTGCGCGGGTTGAACGATGGCGCGCGCAATATCCTGACGGTGGAAGACCCTGTGGAATACGCTGTGGATGGCGTGGGCCAGACGCAGGTCAATTCCAAGGTCGGGCTGACGTTTGCCGCCGGTTTGCGTGCGATCCTGCGGCAAGACCCCGACGTGGTGATGATCGGCGAAATCCGTGACCGCGAGACGGCGGATATCGCGGTGCAGGCCTCGCTCACCGGGCATCTGGTGCTCTCGACCGTGCACACTAACGATGCGGCAGGCGCGATTACGCGGATGCGCGATATGGGGGTGGAGCCGTTCCTGCTCGCGTCCACACTGCGTGCGGTGATCGCGCAGCGGCTGGTGCGGCGGCTGTGCCCGCATTGCCGCGAGGAGCGCGCGCTCGATGCCGGCATGGCCGAGGTTCTGGGCATGAAGGCCGGACGCACGGTGCATACCGCCAAGGGTTGCGCCGAGTGCGGGCAGACCGGCTATGCGGGCCGCGTCGGTGTGTTTGAAGCGGTGCGGGTGGATGACGTGATCCGCCAGATGATCCACGATAACGCCGATGAAGCCGCGATCGCGCGCCATGCTTTTGCTGATTCTCCAACGCTGACCAAAGCGGTGCGGCGCATGGTCAAAGATGGCGTGACCAGCCCTGAAGAAGCGGCGCGGATCATGCGGCGGGACGGTGCCTGATGGCGCGCTTTGCCTATCACGCGATAGACCCCAAGGGCATCCAGCGGCGCGGCGCGATTGAAGCGGCAGGTGAGGCGGCGGCGCGCGAGAAACTGGCAGCGCGGCAGTGGTTTGTGGTCAGCATCGCGCCCGATGCCGCGGCATCGGCGCGGCGCGCGGCAAGCTCGACCAGCGGCATCGCGCTGTTTGCCAGCAAGCTTTCGGCCAAGCAATTGGCGCTGTTCACCCGCCAGCTTTCATCGCTGATGGTGGTGAGCCCGCTGGAAGAAACGCTGCGGACGATTTCGCGCCAGAC
>CAZSTP010000399.1:0-2292 GCA_964609325.1 uncultured Novosphingobium sp.
AACAGGAAACGGCTGCGGCCATGGTCACGCAGCCAATCGGCAAGATCGCTGAGCAGGAACATTTCACCCAGCGGGATGCCCAGCTTGAACAGGCACAAATGGTGCAGCGGCACGCGCACGCCATGCGCATCCTGACGCACGAAATCGGGCATGAATTCAACCGCTTCGTTGTCCGATACCAGAGCCGCTACGCCGCTGTCTGCCACCCATTGCAAAAGCTTGTCATCAAAACCGTCAAGGCCGGAACAACGGTGGGGATCAAACGCGGCACCAGCGTCGGCATATTGCGCCAGCAGCGCACGATCAAAGCCGGTGCGCAGACACAGCACATCACCCTGTTCCACCGTAACCTTGTCTGCGTCCATGATCTGCATGAGCCGGTCATACCCCACAGGCACCGCTTCCAGCCCGACATGGGCGAACAGATCGACCATCACGCCGCGCGTCTGCAGGCCGGTTTCGGCCATCCGTTCGATCCCCAGGGCAAAGGCCCCGTGCGGCCCCGGCACGGCTTCGCGCCCGTGCAAATAATCAAACGGTCCGCAAACATGCTCGTTCGCGCGAAAGCCGTTGTAATAGGTCACTTCGTCGGCGCCCTGTCCTTGGGCGTCAAATTCATACCCCATGTGGCACAACGCATCCCATTGCGTCGAATATTGCAGGCTGAGCGTCACCCGGTCATCGCAGACAACCTCTTTCATGCCCGGAATGGCGCGGCCATAGGGGTAATTGATCACCGGATCATCACCCCGCATCGAGAACGAGCGCTCTGGCGGAAAACGGCGGGGGTTAAGCTGCGTGCGCGGACAATCCAGCGGCAGCGACAAGCAGAACGCGATGCCTTCGCGCACCTCTTGTGCGGCGGCGCGGCGGTGCGCAGGCGTTATCAGGTTCAACCGGCCAATCTGATCGTCAGGGCCGAAATCGCCCCAGTTCGATCCCTCTGGCCGCACCGCCCAGCGCTTGTCCGCTACGGCTTGCGTTTCGTCACCCATTTCACGCCCTTTTCCCGTTGCAACGCCGCAGCATAATTGTGCAATCTCGCCCTAGCCAGCACAAATGCATGCGGCTATGTGCATTAGCGAGAGGAATCCCGAAGCGATGGCACGTTTTCATTACACCATCCTGTCGCGTGCGCACCCCGGCCGCGAAGAGGAATTTGTCGCATGGTACAGGGACCAGCACATCGCCGATGTGTGCCGCATGCCGGGCGTTATCGGCGGGCAATTGTTCCGCATGGATTTTCAGCGTGTCTATGCGCTTGACGATGCCCCGCAGTGGACCTTGATGACGATTTATGAGCTGGAAGGCGATGATCCTGAACCGATCATCGACAACATCCGCGCAGCGTCCGGCTCTGCCAACATGCCCGCCTGTGCCGCGCTGAACAAAGACGGCATGATTCAGGCCGCCGGCCACCTGATTGCCTCGGGCGGGGCCCATGCACCATCCCAGGCCAGCCAATAATTCGCGCCGTGCGCGCACAATTTTCAAGGAGCGTCCAATGACCGAACAGCCCCACCTGCTGGTCACGCAGGAAGATCAGATCCTGATCGCCACTTTCAACCGGCCTGAAAAGCTCAACGCCATGAGCATGCAACTGATGGCGCTGCTGGGCGAAGCAGTTGAACGTTTCCGCGATACGCCTGAGTTGAAGGTCATGCTGATCCGCGCCACCGGCCGTTACTTCTCGGCCGGAGCGGACCTCAAGGGCGAAGGGGAACATTCGGTTGCCCCCAACACCGGCTCCGGCATTCGCGAAATGCACCGCCGCCTGCCCACGCGGATGCGCCAGATCTGGGACGAAATGGAAGCGATCGAGAAGCCGTTCGTCGTTGCGCATCAGGCGCGCTGCGTAGGCGGTAGCCTTGAAATGTCGATGTCCTGCGATTTCCGGCTTGCGGCAAAAAGCGCCAGCTATGCCTTTCCCGAAGCAAAGTTCGGCGTTCTGCCCGCCACCAATGGCGTCAGCCGCCTTGTCCGTCTGGTCGGCCCGCATTGGGCACGCCTGCTGATCACCGCGAACATGCCGGTCGATGCCGATGAAGCGCGTATCATGGGGCTGGTCCACAAGATATTTCCGGACGAAACCTTTGAAGATGATGTCATGGCATTTTGCCGCCATCTGACGCAACAGAACGGCGAAATGATGGGCGCTTCAAAGGTCGCTATTGAACTTTGCAACGATCTGCCCGCACATCAGGCAGCATCTGTCGAACGCCTCGTCAACAGCTCGTTGATGCTGGGCGATGATTACAAGAAGCTGATGACATCACACATCGCCAGCATCGG
>CAZSTP010000400.1:0-2292 GCA_964609325.1 uncultured Novosphingobium sp.
GTCAGTGCGACGTGAAGTCGCTTAAGTAATTGTTTGAAAGGAGTTTAACTCATGAATCAAACCTGATGTTCCGTCATCAGTAGCCTACCGGCACATGCGGGACTGGCAACGGTCTGGTGTGAAGCTGCCGGGACAATGTAGCCGGGCCTCCGGGCCGTACTCAAGCCGCGAGGCAAAAGTACTTCTGCAAGCATCAACGTGGATAGGCGCTAGGCTGGGTGGTACGATCAACAAATGTGAACTGCTGATAAATGTCGTGAAGCGAGAAGAGCCAAAGATGCTGACAGGCTCTAACCAAAAGGTGTGCGGTCGGGCTATTCTCTTTGACTGTGAGAATACACGGACAAAACGACCGCCGACAAATAGGCAGGGTCTAACCCATCCGCGTTACTTAAGTGAAACACGGTAAGCCCGTATTTCCGCCCGGTGACGGGCAGGCCAACCGCAAGGAAAGCTGTCGGGGATGCGGGTAAAGGAGGTCGGAGAAAGCGAACGCCGAGCTGTAATGGCCCGGATAGGGGTTGCGGCATGCCAATATCACCCCACCCGAAAGGGGGCAGACTTCCGATTGGTCTCATATCGCGAGAAAACAGGTGGAACCCTCAAGGAGGACAGGCAAATGGCGGTCATGAAAATGGCTGGTGCGGCCTCCCACGGGAAGGCGGACTGGAACCAGATCGACTGGCAAAAAGTACGTCAATCCGTGCGACGGCTGCAAGTGCGTATCGCGAAGGCAGTAAAGGAAAGCCGCTGGGGCCGGGTGAAAGCCTTGCAACGGCTGCTGACCAGCTCGTTCAGCGGCAAGGCTCTTGCCGTAAAACGCGTTACCGAGAATCAAGGAAAGAGGACGCCCGGAGTGGACCGGATTATCTGGGACACGCCGGGCAAGAAAGTCAGAGGAATTTCGTCGCTCAAACGGCACGGGTATCGCCCAAAGCCGCTGAGACGGGTTTTCATACCCAAGGCAAACGGAAAACTGCGCCCACTGGGGATTCCCACCATGCTCGACCGGGCCATGCAGGCACTCCACCTGCTTGGGCTCTTGCCGATCGCGGAAACCACAGCGGACCCGAACTCTTATGGCTTCCGGCCATACAGAGCTGCACGTGACGCCGCCGAGCAGTGCTTCAACGTACTGGCGCGCAGCGGGACGGCAGGATGGGTTCTGGACGCCGACATTTCCGGCTGCTTCGATGAAATCAGCAAAACCTGGATGGTCACCAACATTCCCATGGACAAGGTGGTTCTCCGGAAATGGCTGAACTCCGGCTACATGCAGGACGGGCACTTGTATAAGACGCGGGCGGGAACACCGCAGGGTGGCATAATCTCGCCCACACTCGCCAACATGGCTTTGGATGGAATGGAAGCGTTGCTACGGGAGCAGTTCGGTCCCGTAGGCCGAAACAGCCGGACCAGCAAAGTTCACTTGGTACGCTACGCTGACGATTTCGTAATAACCGGCGCATCTCGTGATGTGCTGGAGAAGGCGAAAAGTCTGGTTGAAGTCTTTCTGGCGGAACGGGGCCTGTCCCTATCCGCTGAAAAGACCCAAATCGTGCGAATCGAGGAGGGTTTCGACTTCCTCGGTTGGACCGTGCGCAAGATGAAGGGGAAGCTCTTTATCACACCTGCCCGAAAGAATGTGGTGGCGTTCAAGCGCAAGGTCCGAGCAATTATCAAGGGCTCCGCCAGCATGCCGCAGGAGAAATTGATAGAACAACTCAACCTCGTCATTCGGGGATGGGCGAACTATCATCGCAATCAGGTGGCAAAGAACACCTTTAACAAGGTGGACTCTTACATCTGGGAGCGTCTCTGGCATTGGGCTTGCCGCAGGCATCACAACAAGCAACGCCAATGGGTGAAAGCGAAATACTTTCATCGTGAAGGCATGCGGAATTGGGTGTTCAAGGCAAAAAGTACGAACGGCGCAGGGGACGCTACTGTCGAACGGCTTCTTAAAGCTGCCGATGTCCCCATTCGTCGGCACGTCAAAATCCGGGCGGCGGCTAACCCATTCGATCCAGCTTGGGATCGTTACCTATCCAATCGGCGATCACCGCCAGCTGGATCGGAAGCCAGCCTCCCGCCCATCCTCTACCCACACACGGAAACTGCCGGTTCGAGTAAAATCGGACTTAGCTGAGGCTTGAGCCGGATGATGGGAAACTATCACGTCCGGTTCTGAGGGGGGTGCGGCCCGGCAACGGGCCGCGCCTACCCGACGCATGTTCAGGCTCCGGATTTCCCCAAGCAAATGAAGAGGCGGAACGCCGGGCGGGGGGCAGT
>CAZSTP010000401.1:0-2292 GCA_964609325.1 uncultured Novosphingobium sp.
CAATGTCGCCGATTTTGCGGCGACTGGAGTGCGGATGATTGATCCTTGGGAGGGTGGATAACTATCATTCTTCTTGTTACAATTCTGCTAAACTGCTTACTTCACGACTGTTTAGGGTTAAGCATCACCGTAATCTGTGCCTTGAAGAACGCAGCAGAAAATTATCAGCGTAAAGCCACAACCCGCCCATCTTCTATTTTCAGATCAATCGAAATCGGCTCCATCCGCTTTGAGGTATCCAGAACGGTAGTCCGCAGACCTTCAAAAATAGCCAAACTTTCCTTTGTGATATGATCGAACAGCGTGTTTTCCTTGGTCAGAAAAATTGCTTTGGTTTCGTATGATGAAATTGCCTCTAGTTTTTCCCGTAGCACTTGATCAATTGCGATGGTCGCTTCTCCAGTTGTAGAGAATATACCGAGCGCCCGATTGATGTCGTCTAGGCGTGCCTTTTTGCCCGATTCACGCCCCGGATAAGCACACAGGAGTTGATAACCGCAAGCGCGTGTCCTGATACATAGCAACACTTCGCCGTACATCCCATTCAGGACTGTCCATGCCTCTTGGATTGCGTTCACGTAGTTCTTGCTTGAAATGAGGCTGTGATTTTTGATCGCACGCAGCGCCGCAATTTGCCCTTGGATGTCTGCTATATAGTGCTCCTGCACTCGGCCCAGTTCGACCTCATGCCGCTCGATCTCATGAAGTACCTCGTTTGCAAGTTCTCCGTTAAAGACGGAGGGCGCAACTTGCTGAAAGTAACGAATTGATCCGGTCAAGACCGCTCGGCGTTCGTCTTTCTGAAATTTTGAGACTCCACCTATTGAGGCTTTAATGTCATCGAGACTTTTTTCAATGTGTTCAAACTTTTTCTGCTCGGCAATTGCACTTGCCAATATCAGTATGGCTGCGGGTGATGCCAACCCTGCGAGAGATACTGGATCAAGTTTTATTTTGGAAAAATGGCCTGTCGCGTCGCGAGCGCTGCCATAGAACGAACTTGGCGCATCTTTTATTGCGTCGAGATTGACTCCAGGCGGAAGCGTAAGCCGCATGTAATTTCCGTTCTTCAGCATCTGCTCAGTGGAGACAAAGGGCTGAAGAGCTTTCAGTATTGGAGTGAGCACGTTAAACGCTTTGCGACTATCTATCTCACCTCGCCACCCACTTCCTTCATTTTCAGGAATAACAGCGAGGGAGAGAATTTGATTGCCATCTTCAGTTTGTATCACGAGCCCATCGGAAGTGTCGCTGATTGGAGCCGATGCGCTACTCATCCCATTCTGCGGTGCGTCTTCAACCTTTACTGATGAGCGTCCGCTCTCAATCAACATCCTACGCAGATAAGCCAATTGCAGAAGTGCTGACGCGAACGGTGGCCATGCTTCAGAACTAAGAATGCCCTTGGCTGCATTCGAGGCAGCAATGCTAGCTTGATCAACCACAGGCCGACGTTCACTGACTGGCAGGGATGATAAATGGCGCTTCGTGAAGGTGTTCAGTAAAGCGGCCTCGCCTGCTGTGACACTGTTTGATGCCATAGAGATGCCGATTTTCTCGCATAAGCCGACAACCATTTCCTTATAGGAAGGGCGCCTGCCGTCGCTGCGGCCAAGTGCCATCACACTCAACCTGTATATTTCGTCACCGATCTGATCGGTGTAACTTGCATGGTCAGGGGAAAATCGCTCGAATGCTCGGGTGATTTTCAGCGTGCTGACTTGAAACTTTACCAATAAATCGACTAGAGATGCGAGCTCGGCGCTGGTGCAGTCATCCAGAATATCGTAAATTTCGCTGGTTAGTTCGACTTTAGTACTCTCGTCCATATCCAAAACTCCGCGACGCTCAGGCGACTGAGCGACTAGATATAAATACTATTTGTCGCAATCCCACGATTACAAGGGTGCGTCACTTAACCTGCATTCAATCAGTCCCGGATCAGTGAAATAACTGACGGCCACGCCAGCTATCTAAAAAACTGCTGTCCTACACGCAGCCAAAATCATATCGTCCAAGCGCGCTCCTTGAACACGTCAAAACCCCGCCAACGCCTTGGTCTCGCGGCGTTTTCCCGCTGCGACGCCTGCTGCTCAGCCCGCCACAAGCGCAGCCTCTCCCGGCCCTGACTTGACCCTCTGGACAGTGTAAACAGTGTAAACCTTGTCAGGCAAATCGCGCCCCACATGAACGAAAACTAGTAGAGCAGGAAGGCGCGGCGTTCTTCTACCCATGCGGCCTCGTCCGGCCCTGCTACCGCGTCGAGATCGCCCGCCACCGATCCCGAATCGT
>CAZSTP010000402.1:0-2290 GCA_964609325.1 uncultured Novosphingobium sp.
GACCCCGCCCCCGAAGCGGTGGTTGTGCGTTTTGCCGGTGACTCGGGCGACGGGATGCAGTTGACGGGTGGTCAGTTCACGCTGTCTACCGCGCTGGCCGGCAATGATCTTGCGACGTTCCCGGATTTCCCCGCAGAAATCCGTGCGCCGCAAGGGACGTTGTTTGGTGTCTCTGCGTTCCAGATCAACTTCGGTTCATCCGCGATCGATACGGCGGGCGACCAGCCCGATGTGCTGGTTGCGATGAACCCGGCGGCATTGAAGACCAATGTTGGCGCGCTCAAGGCTGGTGGCCTGATCATCGCGGATTCGGGCGAATTCAACAAGCGCAACCTGGAAAAGGCCAAGTACGACGTCAATCCGCTGGAAGACGGCAGCCTTGAGAACTGGCAACTGCTGGCTTTCGATATCTCGGCGATGACGTTGCAGGCGGTCAAGCCTTTCGGCCTTGGCAACAAGGAAGCGCTGCGCTGCAAGAACATGTGGACGCTGGGCCTTGCCCTGTGGATGTTTGACCGTGACCGGCAGCCGCTGATCGATTGGCTCAATGCCAAGTTCGCCAAAAGCCCGGTGCTGGCCGAGGCCAATATCGCCGCGCTGAACGCGGGCCATGCCTATGGCGAAACGGCGGAACTCGCCGGGCCGCTCAAGCAATATCACATCGCTCCGGCAGAAAGCGAACCGGGCCTTTATCGCACGGTGACCGGCGCAGAAGCGATCAGCCTCGGTCTGGTTGCGGGCGCGCAACTGGCCGAACTGCCGATGTTCTTCGGTGGTTATCCGATCACACCGGCCTCGGCGATCCTGCACAACCTGACCAAGCTGAAGGAATTCAGCGTCACCACGTTCCAGGCCGAAGACGAAATCGCCGCGATTGCCTCGGCCATCGGCGCAAGCTTTGCCGGCCATCTGGGCGTTACCTCATCGTCCGGCCCCGGCATCGCGCTCAAGGGTGAGGCGATGGGCCTTGCGATCATGACCGAGCTTCCGCTCGTCATCATCAATTCGCAGCGTGGCGGGCCGTCAACAGGCTTGCCGACCAAGACCGAACAATCCGACCTTTATCAGGCAATCTATGGCCGCAATGGCGATGCGCCGATGCCGGTGATCGCCGCGCGTTCGGCGTCCGATTGCTTTGAAGTGGCGATCGAAGCCTGCCGCATCGCGGTGGAATACATGACGCCGGTGATCGTCCTGACCGATGGCTATATCGCCAATGCGGCAGAGCCGTGGAAGGTGCCTGATCCTGCCAGCTTCACGCCGTTCCCGGCCAGGTTCCTGACCGAGAAGAACGGCCCGGATGGCACATTGCTGCCGTTCGCCCGCGATGAAAAGGGTGCGCGTCCATGGATCAAGCCGGGCACGCCGGGCCTGATGCACCGCATCGGCGGGATCGAGAAGAACCCCGGCACCGGCAACATCGACTATAGCCCCGCCAGCCACCAGACCATGACCGATGCCCGCAAGGCCAAGGTCGATGGCGTTGCCGCCAGCATTCCGGCGCAGGCGGTGGAACTGGGCGAAACCTCGGGCAAGCTTGCGGTTGTCGGATGGGGCAGCACTTATGGCCCGATCCATCAGGCGGTGCGCCGCGCCCGTCGCAAGGGGCAGGATGTATCGCAGATCCACGTCCGCCATGTCTGGCCGATGCCGTCCAACCTTGGCGAATTGCTCAAAGGCTATGACAAGGTGCTGGTGCCCGAAATGAACACCGGCCAGTTCAAGACCGTGCTGCGCGACCAGTTCCTGGTTGACGCACAGCCGCTTAACAAGACCAGCGGCCAACCCTTCACCATCGCGGAAATCGAAGCCGCGATTGATGAAGCACTGGCTTAAGGGGATATCGACATGAACGACATGACACCCATCGCCAAGGTCCAGACCTCGCTGAAGGACTGGGAAACCGATCAGGAAGTGCGCTGGTGCCCGGGTTGCGGCGATTACGCGATCCTCAAGGCGGTGCAGCGCACCTTGCCGGAAATCGGCGCCGATCCTTCGAACACCGTGTTCGTATCGGGTATCGGCTGCTCAAGCCGCTTCCCTTATTACATCGAAAGCTATGGCTTCCACACGATCCACGGCCGTGCGCCTGCCTTTGCTACGGGCGTCAAGCTGGCCAATCCCGATCTCGACGTCTGGATTGTAACCGGTGACGGCGATGGCATGTCAATCGGCGGCAATCACACGATGCACATCCTGCGCCGCAATGTGAATGTGCAGATCCTGCTGTTCAACAACGAGATTTATGGCCTGACCAAGGGCCAGTTCTCCCCCACGAGCCGTGAAGGCA
>CAZSTP010000403.1:0-2277 GCA_964609325.1 uncultured Novosphingobium sp.
GTCGCCAGCCACCCGATCACCGCCACCTTCATCGGCGATGCCTCGCTGTCCAAGCGCCCGATGGGCCGCGTGATCGATCCGCTCTCCACGATGGGCGCGGAATTCACCTCCAGCCCCGGCGGACGCCTGCCACTCACCCTGCGCGGTATTTCACCCGCCGTTCCCATCGAATACCGCCTCCCCGTCGCCTCGGCGCAAGTCAAAAGCGCGATTCTGCTGGCCGGCCTCAACACGCCGGGCGTGACCACCGTCATCGAGCCCGTCCCCACGCGCGATCACTCCGAACGCATGCTGCGCGGCTTCGGCGCAGACCTCACCGTCGAAATCGCCGCCGATGGCGCGCGCGTGATCCGCATTGCCGGAGAGGCCGAACTCAAGCCGCAAACCATCACCGTCCCGGGCGATCCATCGTCTGCCGCCTTCTTCGTCGTCGCCGCTCTCCTCGTCGAAGGCTCTGACCTCGTGGTGGAAAACGTCGGCCTTAACCCCACCCGCGCCGCGCTGTTCGATGTGCTGCGGCTGATGGGCGGCTCTATCGAAGAGCTTGACCGGCGCGATGTCGGCGGCGAGCCCGTCGCCGATCTGCGCGTGCGCCACTCCGCGCTCACCGGCATCGCGGTCGATCCCGCCGTCGTCCCCAGCATGGTCGATGAATTCCCCGTGCTGTTCGTCGCCGCCGCGCTCGCCAAAGGCCGCACCATCACCACCGGGCTTGAGGAACTGCGCGTCAAGGAATCCGACCGGATCAGCGCGATGCACGCCGCGCTCACCCTCGCAGGCGCCACCGTCACCGAAACCGAAGACGGCCTCATCATCGATGGCACCGGCGGTGATCCCCTCCCCGGCACGCCAGAGGGCCGCGCCGTCGTCACCCATCTCGATCACCGCATCGCGATGGCGCTGGCCGTCGCAGGCCTTGCCAGCCGCCATGGCGTCAAGGTCGACGACACCCGCCCCATCGCCACCAGCTTCCCCGTCTTCGAAAGCCTGTTGGCGCAAGTGAGCGGCGCTTGATGGACGAAACGCTTGCCAATATCGCCGGATTTCTCGGCATGGCCTGCATCATCTTCGCTTATGCCTATGCCACAAAGCTTGAACGCCCCAACCCCTTCGTCCAGCACGGCGTCAACCTTGCCGGCGCGGGATTGCTCACGATCTCGCTTCTCTACAACCTGAACCCCGCCTCATTGGCGCTCGAATTCTTTTGGGCCGCCATCGCCATCTGGGGCCTTGCCAAAGCCTTCCGCGCCCGGAACCCAAAGTCATGATCATCGCAGTAGACGGCCCCACCGCATCGGGCAAAGGCACCATCGCCAAGGCGCTCGCCGCCCATTTCGGCCTGCCCCACCTCGATACAG
Source organism: uncultured Novosphingobium sp. (assembly GCA_964609325.1). Classification (GTDB taxonomy): domain Bacteria; phylum Pseudomonadota; class Alphaproteobacteria; order Sphingomonadales; family Sphingomonadaceae; genus Novosphingobium. Next base: position 1,359 of record CAZSTP010000403.1, read on the forward strand.
GCCTGCTCTACCGCGCGGTCGGGCGGCAAGTGTTCCTGAACGGCGGCAACCCCGATGACGCCGCAGACGCGCTCGCCGCCTGCACTTTCGATGCCGCCCTGCTCGATGATCCCGAACTGCGCACCGAAGTCTCGGGCGGCTATGCCAGCCGCGTCTCGATCCACCCCGCCGTGCGCGCCGCGCTGCTCGCCCGCCAGCAGGCCTTCGCCAACCAACCCGGCGGCGCGGTCCTCGATGGCCGAGACATCGCCACCGTCATCGCCCCCCACGCCGACGCCAAACTCTTCATCACCGCCACCGTCTCCGCCCGCGCCATGCGCCGCTGGGCTGAAATGAAAGGCTTAGGGGTGGACGTAGACCGCGCAGAAATCGAAGCCGACCTGGAGGCGCGGGATGATCGCGACCGCAACCGCGCCGAAGCCCCCTTGCGGCAAGCCGAAGGCGCGGAACAGCTCGATACGTCACGGCTGACGAAAGAGATGGCCGTGGCGACGGCAATCGCGCTGGTGGAAAAGCAGGTAGCGGCAAAGGGCTGACGCCCATGCGCTATCGCGCAAACCCACCCCCAACCCCTCCCGCAAGCGGTAGGGGGGAAGAAGTCCTCAAACCAAACCGCCCCCACACCCGTTCGTGTCGAGCGAAGTCGAGACACCAGGACGCCGCAATTTGAGATACCCCGCCCTCCCGCCTGCGGGAGGGCCGCGAGACTTAGGCCTTGCGCAGCAAGCCTTAGTCGCAGCGGGGTGGGCCTGCGACGGTCAGAATTGGCGCGGGCAGTTCGTTATCAGTGCCCCAGCTTGCGAGCCACTTCTCAACCTGCTCGGCAGTCACATGAAGGCCGGTGGCCTGAAACTCTGTCCACGCGCGGAGCGTTTCCTGCCATAGATTGTCCCGCCCTGCCTCCAATTGCATATATTAG
>CAZSTP010000404.1:0-2269 GCA_964609325.1 uncultured Novosphingobium sp.
CCTTGGATATATGGGCAACAGCTTCTGCGTGGAAGCGTGTCGATGATCATTGCGCCTGGCGGCGCAGGTAAGACAGCACTGGCAACAGGTATGGCACTATCCCTTGTCACTGGACGTGATTTCATGGGCAGCAAGGTCTGGCATGGCCCCAAGAAGGTCTGGCTTTGGTCTCTTGAGGATTCCATTGAGGAACTATCCCTTGGAGTACAGGCAGCAGCATCCTATTGGGATATCAGTGAAGACGATCAGAGCGGCAAACTCTTCCTGAATTCTGCCCTGAATGGCGATCACCTGAAGCTGGTATCTAACCGCAGTGGCAAACTAGCCGAGGATTATGACCTTGCCGAAGCCATTGTCACGGAGTTGAAGGGCAAAGCAATCGACGTCCTGTTCATCGATCCATTCGTGTCCAGTCATGACGCCAATGAGAATGATAACAAATCCATGGATGCCGTGGTCAAGCTACTGGCGCTGATAGCCTATGAGGCAAACTGCTCGATTGTCTTGCTGCATCATACGAACAAGGGCTTTGGTCAGGTGGATGAAAATTCTGCAAGAGGCGCCTCAGCCGTTGTGAATGCAGCAAGATCAGTGATGACGATCAATCCCTTGGATGGCAGTGACGTCAAACTCTACGACATCGATGAAGATAAAATTGCTAGCTATATCAAGCTGTATGACCGCAAAAATAACAGAATCTCAGCATGTAGAGCATCATCATATTTCAAGTTCGAATCTGTGATGCTCAAATCGAGTGATGGGAATGAAGAATCTGTAGGAGTGATCGTGCCAGCAGATTTAGAAATCCATGAAGTTCAGGATTTAACAGAACATCAGATTGCTAAAGTCCAGTTGGAAATGGATGAAGGTTTTTGTAGACATGACCCTCAATCTCCTAAGTGGATTGGACGTACTGTTGCTTCAATCATGAATCTTGATGCAGGTAAAAAGAATCATAAAATTTTAATCACAGATCAGATAAACAAATTAGAAACCAATGGTTTTATAAAATGTGAAATCACAAAAGGTAAAAACTCAAGAGATTACACAATATACTCGATAGTTGATAAGGCTAAAGCCTTCTCGAAATCTAATGGTATTAATAACCACATAAATTGATGTCACCACCACCACCACCTCCCTCCTATATTAATATAGGAGGGGGTGATGGATGTTATGTGTGACTATGAATCTTCATGTCAAAAAATAGAGTTTTGCGAGGAACGAGCACTCACGAACGTAGTGAGGGAGTATATGGAGTTTCCATAAAATTCCATGTTTCCCTGCGGGAACTGAAGCTGCGCTTCAGACACTCCTTTGATTTTTTAAATGTGTAAAATTCAGATTGTATAAATAGTTTTGTAGAAAATGCATTTAATCATTCTACAATCGAAACTTCATGAATGAATCAAAAATTTCACATCAGCCATGGAGAATGTGAAACATTTTATAAAGGAAATTAAACATGTCAGTAGTAGTTCCAATGAATCAAAAAACAAATATCTTCAATGATAAGATTTTTCCAAACACACTTACAATGTCGAAGTGTCTTTCTAAAAATTCAATCTCACATAAGATCATCAGTGACACTGATATCAAGGTTGAAAATTGGAAATCACCATTCTTCATTGACTCGTACTATGGTCAAAAAGAAGCTCACATATATTTCGCACATGATGTTTTCGGTCAGAAGAATCAGGATGTTTGTGCTCTTGAAGCTCTTTCGAGTGAATTCACATGTGAAAGGTATGATTGCAATGCAAGAATTTTTCCAAACTCTGTGGCAATCTATTTTGGTTGCAGCATCGATCTTAACTACTTCAACACGGATCAAAAACTCATGGAAGCAATCCATAGTTTTGGTGAAACCCTAGATGAGTTCACCGATAGGGCGATAGAGTATGGATTTACATTCGATGGGGATAATCAAACACTGGCTGTAATCTGATATATGAAGGGATGAAATCTCATGATCTTGTGAGTTTCATCCCTTTATAAATAGATATGAAGGCAAAAAAATTATTGAAAGGAGATATAATTGGAAGGAAAGTTAATAAATTTCATTGTCGATAAGGAGGAGCTTCACAGGTTTGATGCTGTAGTTTCTATGCTTAATCGTACACGTACATCTGTCCTCACTGAGCTTATGCGTGGATTTTGTGTGCATCAAGTCGTTGAGGTCGAAAAACGTAACCGCCAGCTTGAGGAATTGAATCAAGCACTTTTGCAGCAGAAGGTATTGGAAACTCAAGCCAGCCATAGGCGCTTA
>CAZSTP010000405.1:0-2265 GCA_964609325.1 uncultured Novosphingobium sp.
CTGCGTCTGGGCGGCGGCACGGACGAGATCATGAAGAACATCATCGCCGAGCGTGTGCTGGGCCTGCCCGGAGACGCACGCGTCGACAAGGCTGTGCCTTTCCGTGAAATTCCGACGGGGCGTTAAGCACCGCACCGTTGCAAATGCGGGGGCCTGGCCTCCCGGACCGAGGAGAAAATACGATGGCATTCAATGCACAGGCCAATCGCGGCTATGCCGGTCTGCCGCTGCCTTTCGGCTGGTTTGCGGTCGCGCTCAGCGACGAATTGGCGATCGGCGAGATCAAGACCCTGCAGTATTTTTCGCAGGAGTTCGTCGTGTGGCGCGGTGAAGATGGCGAGGCGCGGGCGGTTGATCCCTATTGCCCGCATCTGGGCGCGCATCTGGGCGTCAATTCATCGGTGCAGGGCAATGACCTGCAATGCGCGTATCACCACTGGGAGCTGAACGGTGAAGGGGCGGTTACCAAGATCCCTTATACCAAGGTGATCCCACCGGTTCTCAAGCGCAATTGCCTGCCGGTCTGGCCGCTGTTCGAAGCCGATGGCGTGATTTATGTGTGGTATCATCCGCGCCGTGAAGCGCCGATGTGGGAAGTTGCCCGCCTGCCCGATTGCCCCGATGGCGATTGGGTCGAGGTCGAGCGGCACGATTGGATCGTGAACATCCACTGTCAGGAAATCACCGAAAACGGTCAGGACTATGCCCACTTCAACGCCGTGCATGGCGTTCAGGGGCCGTCCGAAGGTGAATTTGCGCTGGATGGCTGGGGCCGCCGCAACAAGGTGACGGCGCAGATGGTAACGCCGCGCGGACCGATGACCGGGATCATCGATGTGAACGCGATGGGACCGGGGCAATCGATCGTCGAATATATCGACGTGTCGCATGTGGTGCAGTCACAGCAGGTGACGCCGATTGATTCGGAACATACCCACATCCGCTGGCAGATGTATCACCCCCCCGGCATCAGCGATGGCAAGCTGCGCGTAACCAAAGCGCGCATCCGCGATCTGGTAAAGCAGATCAATCAGGATATCCCGATCTGGAACAACAAGAAGAACAAGATCGATCCGATCCTTGTTCAGGGCGATGGGCCGATCCTGGCCTATCGCCGTGCCTATCAGAAGTTCTACGACAAGGCGGATGACTGAACGGGGGTCGCGCTGGTCATGCGCAACCGCGTCAAACACGGTCGGCGTGCGATTTTGAAGGCAACTATTGCCCTGTGGTCATTGACTTTGGGGCAACGATTAATGGCCGCGGAACGTCAGACGGCCAAAGCTGGTTCAAAGGAGCGGAAATTGACACAAGGTCAGAATGACGGAAGTTACACGGTTCCGGCGCGCGACATCCCCGTTCCCGAACATGTCAGCCCGATTGGGCGCATGTACCTTGTGCCAAGGCCGGGATCGCCTGCGTACCCGCCATTGGACGACAAGGCCGGTTGGCTGGCCTATGTCAACGCAACAGATCAGGCGGTGCTGCCACTGTTGCGCCAGATTTCAGCGGGCGCAACAGCGCAGGCCACGACGCGTGCAGCAGGCACGGCCAAGGTGTTCGAGGTTGTGCCACAAGGCCTTTCCGCCGATGACCGCACTGTCGTTCTGGAAATGCATGGCGGCGCATTGATCCTTTGCGGCGGAGAGCTTTGCGAGTTGATGGCGATGGGATCAGCGGCGCGGTTGCAGCGCCGGATCTGGTCGGTTGATTACCGGATGCCGCCAGAACATCCCTATCCTGCGGCGCTGGACGATTGCATGGCCGCTTATCGGGCGCTTCTGGAAGTACGACAGCCGCATGAAATCATCGTCAGCGGCGGTTCGGCCGGTGGCAACCTTGCGGCAGCATTGATACTGCGCGCCAAGGATGAAGGTTTGCCGATGCCGGCAGGTCTGATCCTGGGGACACCTGAAATCGACCTGACGGAGTCCGGCGACACCTTCCACACATTGGACGGTGTCGATCCGGGTCTGGCCAGCCTGATGGCGGTGAACCTGCTTTACGCCAATGGCGCAGACCTCAAGCATCCCTATCTTTCGCCGCTGTTTGGCGATCTGTCAGGCTTCCCGCCAGTGATCCTGACATCGGGCACCCGTGATCTGTATCTGTCCAATACCGTACGTATGCACCGGGCGCTGCGCGCTGCAGGCGTGGATGCTGACCTGCACCTGACCGAAGCGGGGCCGCATACCGGCTTCCCCGGCGGGCCTGAGGGTGCCGAAATCGACAAGGAATTGCGGCAGTTCATCGCGCGGTGCACCC
>CAZSTP010000406.1:0-2265 GCA_964609325.1 uncultured Novosphingobium sp.
TGCTGGCGATCTTCGGCACAGCGGCGGCCAAAGGCGATGTCTTCCTGTTCGGCAACCGCCAATAAACGGGCGATGGCTGCGGCGAGCAGATTATCCGAAGCTTCGCCAACCGAACTGCGCAGGAATACCCAGGCGCCTTCCTTGCGCCGCTCCGCAAGCCCGCAATCGCACAGGATGCGGATATGGCGGGACACGCGCGGCTGGCTTTGGCCGAGCACTTGCGCGACTTCGCCAACCGCCAGTTCCATGCTGGCAAGGAGACGCATAATGCGCAGGCGCGTTGTGTCATCAAGCGCGCGAATGGCGTCGTGGATGTTCATGGCATGTGGCATATAAGGAAACCTTTATATCCGTCAATAGACTTAAAGAAGGCTTTATATCATATGTTAGAAAATGCGTAGCGCATTGATGAAGGATGCATTTGCCTTCGCCTTGCGCCGCCGATAATAACGCTTTGTATCCGTGGCATGAAGCCTTGCCGTTGACGTGTTGTTTGGGCGTGTGGCCCATGAGAGGGAATTTCATGAAGAAGTACGCCAGCCTTGCGATTGTTGCCGCAGCCAGCCTTGCAATCTCTGCCTGCGGGCGCTCGGACGATGCATCGGAAGCCGCCTCTGAAGATACGGTTGAAATGCCTGCTGATGAACTGCCACCGATGGAACCATCAGCCGCTGCCGCACCGATGGCTCCAGCCCCTGATGCTTCGGCCGCTGCCGATGCCGAAGCCAATGCCGTGCGCGATACCGCCAACAATGCAGCCGCGGTTGCAGCTGCGGTGCAGGCAGCAGAAGCCGAAGACGAGGCTGACGCAAAGCCTGCGCAATAAGCCTGTTTATTGCGGGTGACGACCCGCTCGGGAAAGACAAGACCCCATGCGCACCCTGCCCGCTTTGGCTCTGGCGATCATGCTGGCAGCTTGCAGTGCAAGCGAAGAGGAAAAGCCGGGCGGGGTCACGCAGGACGAAGCCCGCGCCTTGGACGGCGCGGCAGAAATGCTGGAAAAGCGCGAATTACCTGCCCTGCCCGAAGCAGCGGTTCCGGCTCAGGCCGCGCCAACGCCTTCGGCGCCCTGATTTGGAGCCGTCGCAACCAGCCAGATCCGGATAGCTCCAGCAAGCCCCGGTGGCGTTGGGCTGGCAATCCTTTCCGCATCGATCCGTGCGACGAGAGCGTTTATCGGTACGCCTTCCCGCACCGCTGAATGGCGTAGCATATCCCAGAACATAGGTTCGAGACTGATCGAGGTCTTGTGCCCGGCAATCTCGACCGAGCGCTTTACCGGAGGATGATAAGGGATGGCCATGCCGAGGTGAGGCAGGTGCCACGATGCACCTGCCCCGAAACCGTCAATACATGTGCTGGCCGCCGTTGAGCGACATTGTCGAGCCCGTGACGAAAGCCCCTTCCTCAGCGGTCAGGAAGGCCACGCCGCGCGCGATTTCATCGGCCTGACCCAGACGCCCGACAGGAATCTTTGCCACGATCTTTTCGAGAACGGCAGGCGGAACCGCAGCAACCATGTCTGTATCGATGTAGCCCGGCGCAATCGCATTGACCGTCACGCCAAACTTGGCACCTTCTTGTGCGAGAGCCTTGGTGAAGCCGTGGATGCCCGATTTGGCTGCAGCGTAGTTAACCTGACCGTATTGTCCGGACTGGCCGTTGACCGAGCCGATATTGACGATGCGGCCCCAGCCACGATCCCGCATACCCGGGAATGTGGCCTTGGCCATATTGAAACAACCGCCAAGATTGATGCGCATCACCTCGTTCCAATCGTCGAAGCTCATCTTGTGGAGCACACCATCACGGGTGACGCCTGCGTTGTTCACGACGATATCAATGGGACCAACTTCTGCGGCGATCCGTGCACATCCTTCCAGAGTGGCTTCATGATCGCCAACATCAAAGCGGTATGCGGGAATTCCTGTTGCAGCCGTAAAGGCACGAGCTTTTTCTTCGTTGCCAGCGTAATTTGCCACCACCGTGCGGCCTTGCGCTTTCAAGGCAAGACAGATGGCGTGGCCGATCCCGCGGCTACCACCTGTAACGACTGCAACTCGCGTCATATCAAAGCTCCCAATAATCCCTCTCGGGAGCCTATCGTAAGTCGGTGATCGCAAGGCTACAAGTTATAGAATGCAGTTATGCTGCACCTGCAGCACCGAATTGGTGCGAAGCAGCAAATTGAAATAAAAGTATTAATCAGAAACGGAACTGGGTTCCGACATAGACCGCCTGATTATCTTGCTTGCCATCTGTCAA
>CAZSTP010000407.1:0-2264 GCA_964609325.1 uncultured Novosphingobium sp.
ACGATGATCAGGCCAAGGTTGGCAAAGGGCAGGAACAGTGCAGAGCGCGCGCCGACGATCACTTGTGCGCTGCCCATCGCCACGGCCCGCCAAGCGCGGCGGCGTTCGGAGGACTTGAGCGAGGAATGCCAGGTGACGGGCGACACGCCAAAGCGCGCCTCGAAGCGTTTGAGGAACGTCTCGGTCAGCGCGATTTCGGGGAGCAGCACCAACACTTGCCGTCCGTCTTCTATCGCTGCGGCCACGGCTTCGAAATAGGTTTCGGTCTTGCCCGATCCGGTTACGCCATCGAGCAGATAGGGCTGGAATTCATGCGCGTGGACAGACGCAACAAATCTGGCGGCGACCTGGGTCTGGTCGTCCGACAAGTCGGGCACGCCAAATGCCGGATCGGCGGGCGGATAGGGACGATCCGAATCAACCACCACCGATTCAAGCAGGCCTGCGTTGACCATGCCGCGCAACACCGCATCGGAAACGCCCGCAATTTCGGCGAGTTCGCGGATCGTGCCTTGCTGGCCATCCAGCGCTTCAATCGCCTTGGCACGTTGCGGCGTCAGTCGGCCGGGTTCTAAGTCGGTCAGCCGGTATTCGGTCACCGTGCTGCCACCGCGCAAGGCGCCATTGCTCGATAGCGCCATGCGCGCGACCGAGGCGAGCGGGGCGAGGTAATAGTCTGCGGTCCATTCGATCAGGCGGCGCAAAGGGGCGGGCAGGGGCGGCACCGGCAGCACTGAAAGCAGCGGGCGCAGTTTGTTGGCGGGTATCTCGGCCCCCGGTAGCCGATCGGCATCCCACACCACCGCGATGATCTGCCGTGGCCCCAAGGGCGCTACAACCACACTTCCCGCTTCGACATCCATGCCTTCGGGCACGCGATAGTCGAGCGGACCCAGCGCAGAATTGAAGACAAGGCATCGGACGCGGTTCATATTAGGGGTTCTATATGGGGCCGCGCTGCGGTGGGCAAAGCCTGCCGTGCACGCAACAGAGGAGAAAACGATGTCGCAGCTTTCGTTATCGCACAATCGCCGGTCCGTGCTGGGCGGTATTTCATCGGTTGCCCTGCTATCCTTGGCCGGTTGCGCGTCATTGCCTGCGTTCAGCCTTGAAGAAGCGGTGCGCCGGTTGCTGTTCCTTTCGACAGACCGCGCCTTTGCCAGCCTTTTGCGGCCCGGCGGTTTCTGGGACAATCAGGTGGCGCGGCTGGCCTTGCCCGAAGTGATCGGCAATCGCGGCGGGATTGTCCAGCGCATCCTGACCGGCCCGATCTTCCGCGAGCGGTTGCAACGTGCATTCAACGACATGGCCTATGACGCGGCAGAGCGCGCGGCCCCTGCGGTGACCGATGCGGTGCGCACAATCGGCATCCGCAATGCCTTGGCCCTGATCCGCAGCAGCGATCCGATGGCTGCAACCAGCTTTCTGCATCAGGAAATGGGATCGAGCCTTGTGGAGATCATGGTGCCCGAATTCGGCGATGCCCTGCGCGTCAGCCGCGAGCCGCTGGTGAGCGAGGTTCTGTCTGCATTGACCGGTGTGGATGTGGGCGGAATCGCCAATTCGCTGGCGTTTGAGGCCGATAACGCGATCTTCCGCGCGATCGGCCGCGAAGAAGCTGCGATCCGCGCCGATCCCCGGTCCACCAACGATCCGGTCCTGATGGGCGCGTTCGGCATCAAGTGATGGACTGACAGCGCGCCTTCTCTTGCCTATAGGCGGGGGGAATCATGCTCCCCGCCTCGGAAGGTTTGCCCCATGAAGTTCTTTGTCGATACCGCTGATACCGCCGAAATCGCAGACCTTGCCGCCACCGGCCTGCTCGATGGCGTAACCACCAACCCCACGCTGATTGCCAAGGCGGGCAAAGACTTCATCGAAGTGACGCGCGAAATCTGCGGGCTGGTCGATGGTCCGGTTTCTGCCGAAGTCGTCGCGCTCGATCACGCCACGATGATGCGTGAAGCCGAAGTGCTGCGCAAAATCGCCGACAACGTGTGCATCAAGGTGCCGCTGACGATTGATGGCCTGAAAACCTGCAAGGCGCTGACCAGCGAAGGCACGCAAGTGAACGTCACGCTGTGCTTCTCGGCCAATCAGGCGTTGCTGGCGGCCAAGGCTGGTGCCACGTTCATTTCGCCTTTCGTGGGCCGCCATGATGACAATGGCTTTGATGGCATGGACCTGATCCGCGATATCCGCCTGATCTATGATAACTATGCGTTTGAAACGCAGATCCTTGTCGCCTCGATCCGCCATGGCGT
>CAZSTP010000408.1:0-2256 GCA_964609325.1 uncultured Novosphingobium sp.
ATCGTCGGGCGCTTGCCGATGCCATTGCTGCGGCCTTTGCCGAGCAGGGTGAAAAGTCACGCCCGGCGGTGGTCGAACTGTTGCGCGCCGCGCTTGAATCGGGGCGTGCCGAAATCGCGCGACGGCTTGAGGCGCGGCCTTCCGGTGGCAGCGAATGCGCGCAGGCGCAGGCGTTTCTGATCGACCAGCTGGTCCGCATTATCTACGATCACATCGTGGGCCGGGTCTACCGCGCCAGTAATCGCTCGACAGGTGAACGCATCGCTGTGCTGGCGGTTGGCGGCTATGGTCGCGGAGAAATGGCACCGCATTCCGATGTCGATATCGCCTTCGTCACGCCCACCAAGCCGACCTCGTGGTGCGAGCAGGTGATTGAGGCGATGCTTTATTACTTGTGGGACCTTGGCCTGAAAGTGGGCCAGTCCAGCCGTTCGCTGGATGAAGTCGTGCGCATGGCGAAGAGCGACCTGACGATCCGTACCGCGCTGCTCGAAGGGCGCTATGTCTGGGGTGACCGCGAACTGTATGAAGAGGCGTCACGCCGATTCTGGGCAGAGGTGGTTACGGGCACCGAAAAGCAGTTCGTCGCCGAAAAGCTGGAAGAGCGCAATTTGCGCCATAAAAAGCTGGGTGACAGCCGCTATGTGGTGGAGCCCAACGTCAAAGAGGGGAAGGGCGGCCTGCGCGATCTGCACGCGCTGTACTGGATGGGCAAATATATCCACAAAGTGCGCGACGCTTCGGAACTGGTCGATGTCGGCTTGCTGACGGCCGAGGAATACCGCGCGTTTCGCAAGGCGGAAAACTTCTTCTGGGCGGTGCGCTGCCATTTGCACACCATCACCAACCGCGCCGAGGACCGCCTGACCTTTGACTTGCAGCGCGAAGTGGCCATGCGGATGAACTTTGCCGATCGCCCCGGCAAAAGCGCGGTCGAGCGGTTCATGCAGTACTTCTTCCTTCAGGCAAAGCAGGTGGGATCGCTGACCGGCGTGTTCCTTGCCCAGCTTGACGGGCAGTTCGCCGGACAGAAGCGCGGGTTCTTTGCCGCCCTGCGCAAGCGGCGGCGCAAGAAAGTCGGGCCATTCCTGATCGATGCTGGCAAGCTGGCGGTCCCTTCGGACGAGACGTTTCAGGAAGACCCTGTGCGGCTGCTGGAACTGTTTGCCCGCGCGGCCTCCGAACAAGTGGAAATCCACCCCGAAACCATGCGGATTGCGCGGCGCGATGCGGCACTTATTGATGCCGCCGTGCGCAAAAATCCGCGCGCCAATGCGTTGTTCCTGGAAACCCTCACCAGCCGCAACGACCCCGAAACGGTGCTGCGCTGGATGAACGAGGCCGGCGTGTTCGGGCGGTTCGTTCCCGATTTCGGCCGCGTTATCGCGCAGATGCAGTTCGATATGTACCACCATTATACGGTGGATGAACATACCATCCGCGCCATCGGCCTGCTGGCCGAGATCGAGAAGGGTAAGGCGAAGCTGGACCATCCTCTCGCCAGCGAGATCGCGACCAAAGTCGCTTCGCGCCGAGTGCTTTATATGGCCACACTTCTGCATGATATCGCCAAGGGACGGCGCGGCGATCATTCGGTGCTGGGCGCTGAAGTGGCCATGAAATTGTGCCCGCGTCTTGGCATGTCGGCGGCAGAGACCGAACTGGTTGCCTGGCTGGTGCGCTGGCACTTGCTGATGAGCGCCACGGCGTTCAAGCGCGATCTGGCCGATTACAAGACCATCGCCGATTTCGTGAACACGGTGCAAAGCCAGGAGCGGCTGCGTTTGCTGGCGATCCTGACCATCGTGGATATCCGCGCGGTGGGACCGGGCGTGTGGAACTCGTGGAAGCGCCAATTGCTCAGCGACTTGTTTGTCGCCGCCGAGGAGATGCTGCGTCTGGGCCACAAGACCCATGGTCGCGCCGAACGCATCATCGCCAAGAAGAAGGCCGTGGGCACGCTGCTGAGAGAGCGTGATGCCCTGATCGGCACGGTGGGCAAGCAATTGGGCGATGCCTATTGGATTGCCGAGCCTGAGGATATCATCGCGCTCAATCTGCAACAGATGGACGGCGCTCTGGGCGAGCCGCTGTCGGTCGAGGCGCACTGGTATCCGGCGCGCGGTGCTACGCTGGTGACCGTGCTGGCGGCGGACCATCCGGGCCTGTTCTATCGCATTGCGGGCGGTATTCATCTTGCAGGCGGCAACATTATCGATGCGCGCATTCACACCGCGCGCAATGGCACCGCGGTGG
>CAZSTP010000409.1:0-2249 GCA_964609325.1 uncultured Novosphingobium sp.
ATGCCTTCGGTGATGCACACGATCAGTTCCATCTCGGCGTCAATCGCCTCAAGGATCGAATCCGCTGCGAACGGAGGCGGCACGTAGATGCACGATGCGGTCGCGCCGGTGGCGTGCTTGGCTTCGTGCACGGTGTTGAAGTTGGGCAGGCCGATATGCGTCGTGCCGCCCTTGCCGGGGGTAACGCCGCCAACCATTTGCGTGCCATAGGCCAGCGCCTGTTCGGTATGGAACGTGCCGGTTGCACCGGTCATCCCTTGCGTGATGACCTTTGTATTCTTGTCGATCAGAATGGACATGTTTTGCCTTTCCGGAGAGGCTCCGCAGTTTGGAGAAGCGCGGAAAATGGAAGCGCCCCGTCTCGAAAGGCGGGGCGCGCTATGAGATTATACGAGGCTTGGATCGATGCCCTTGCAGGCTTCCAGCAGTTCCTTGACCGCATCGACCGAAACCTGAAGGCCAGCCTTCGAAGCATCGTCGAGTTCGATCTCGATGACCTTTTCCACGCCGTTCGCGCCGATCAGCACGGGCACGCCGACGTAAAGGCCGTCAACGCCGTACTGGCCGTCGACATAGGCTGCGCAAGGCAGGATGCGCTTCTGGTCGAACAGATAGGCCTCGGCCATCGCGATACCCGAAGCAGCAGGAGCGTAGAACGCCGAGCCGGTCTTGAGCAGGCCGACGATTTCGCCGCCGCCCGAACGGGTGCGCTGTACGATTGCGTCGATGTTTTCCTGTGAAGACAGGCCCATCTTGACGAGATCTGGCACAGGGATGCCGTTGACGGTCGAATACTGGGTGACCGGCACCATCGTATCGCCGTGGCCGCCGAGCACGAACGTGTTCACGTCGCGGATCGAAACGCCGAATTCCCAAGCGAGGAAGGTGGAGAAGCGGGCCGAATCGAGCACGCCAGCCATGCCGACAACCTTGTTGTGCGGAAGGCCGGAGAATTCGCGCAGGGCCCAGACCATTGCGTCCAATGGGTTGGTGATGCAGATCACGAAAGCGTCAGGTGCGTTGGCCGCAATGCCTTCGCCGACGGCCTTCATCACCTTGAGATTGATGCCGAGCAGGTCATCGCGGCTCATGCCGGGCTTGCGCGCAACACCGGCGGTGACGATGATTACGTCTGCGCCTGCGATATCGGCATAGTCGTTCGAACCGGTGATCTTGGCGTCAAAACCTTCGACCGGACCGCACTGCGAAAGGTCAAGCGCCTTGCCCTGTGGAATGCCCTCGGCAACGTCGAACAAGACGATATCGCCCAGTTCCTTTTGGGCGGCGAGGTGGGCCAGCGTTCCACCGATATTGCCTGCGCCGATAAGCGCAATCTTCTTGCGTGCCATGCTTTACGGTCCTTTCCCGTGCGCGGGGACAAGCATACAAGACATCCGGCCTGCCCGGGGCCGTCACCAATGACACGCCACGGTCAAACCGTCCCAGTCCTCCCCCATGCCCCGCGAGACAGGGGAGTGCTGACGTATGCATGCCGCACTAAGCGCGCGTGCCAATGATTGCAACTGCGAAAAACAGCTAGTTTCCGCCTTTTTGTGATAACACTTCGCAATAGCGATACGGGACTTCTGCGGCATAGCAACAAGGCCCCGGCGGTCACGCCGGGGCCTTGTTCACGTCAGCCTTACCTTACGGCTCAGCTGCTCATACGGTGCGCGAAGTCCTTGGCCAGCCGACGGTCCAGCGTGCGGCACACCTCCAGCCAGAACAGCGAGCGTTCATCATCGCCACCCTTATCAGCGATCACCGCAGCGTCACAGGCCCGCGATGCAGCGGAAAAGCCATGGGCGGCAAACAGGCGTAATGCAGTGTCGAGTGTCTCGCTTTCTTCCAGCCAGGTTCCACGCCAATCTTCGGCGTTATCATTGACCGCCCTGACATGGCGGCCACGGATCGGGCGCGACAGGCAGGGGGAGATAATGCCGTAACGGGGAGCAAATCGCACCATGAGTTTTCTTGTCTCCTTGACCGCCCGGCAAATTGGGTTCGGGCCGTCTTGTTCGCCCAGGGCTTTAGGCCAGAGCAAGCTAAGTTTCCGTTGGATGACAGGGTAAAGGAAGCGATAACCACTTGGTACGAAGCCGTTTTGCGGTGAGCTGAATGTAAGGCGCATCCGTATGATCGAACGGAAGTATCCGGAGGCAGGCTTCTGTTTGCGGCATGCCGCAAAGACGTTGGTTCGCGCAGAGCCCGCAGGGGACGCAGAGATTTTTCGCGCAAAGACGCGACGA
>CAZSTP010000410.1:0-2248 GCA_964609325.1 uncultured Novosphingobium sp.
ACCGCCAATGTTAACGCGCAAGCAGCACGAACTGCTCACCTTCATCCAGGTCCGCTTGAAAGAATCTGGCATCTCTCCCAGTTTTGAGGAGATGAAGGAAGCACTCGATCTTAAGTCGAAGTCCGGCGTCCACCGCCTGATTTCCGCACTCGAAGAACGCGGTTTCATCCGCCGCCTGCCCAACCGCGCCCGCGCATTGGAAGTGCTGCGCCAACCCGATAGCGCGGTAACCAAGGGTAGCTCTGCCCCTGCGCCGGTCCGCGCGGCCGCAAACACCAACTCCGCGCTTACCCCGCTGCGCGCCCCGCCCAAGGCTACTCCTGCCCCGGCGAACGATGTGATCGAACTTCCCTTGCACGGCAAAATCGCCGCGGGCGTTCCGATTGAGGCTTTCGAAACGAGTGCAACCTTGCCAGTTCCCGCCGCCCTGCTTGGTGCGGGAGAACATTACGCGCTCGAAGTATCGGGCGATTCCATGGTCGAAGCGGGTATCTTTGATGGCGATTACGCGCTCGTCCGCAAAACCGATGCGGCGCGCGATGGTGAAATCGTCGTGGCGCTGGTCCGCGGCGAAGAAGCCACGCTCAAGTACCTCCACCGCGAAAAGGGCATGATCCGCCTCGACCCCGCCAACGCCGCCTACGATCCGCAGTTCTACCGTCCGGATGAAGTCATCGTGCAAGGCAAACTGGCCGGACTGCTCCGCCGCTATCATTGAGAGTGATCGCTCCTCGTGCTGCCCTGAAGTCCTTTGGGCATAGGGGCAGCGCGGGGTCGCTGCTATCGTCAGGCGATGCCGGTTTATGCGCCATTCTTGGGCTTCGGCCCCCGCTTTGCCGGTAATAGTTGCATGCCGGTCTTGGCTTCCATGTCCTCCAGCCAGGCGCGGCTGCCAACCGGGCGACCGATGCTTTCGGCCTTGCGCAAAGCGGCGTAAGTGAAATTCTCGTCAAATGCCTCGCTCAGGAAGGCGGCAAAATCACCGGTGCGGGCCAGGGCGGGCGCGACTTTTACGACATTGTCATCTTTGCCCGCAATCAGCGCGCGGGTGCTGGACCAGTCCCATTCGGGCGCGCGGTGCACCAACCTTGCCCGCACGGGATTCAGCGCGACATAGCGCAGCGCCGCCACCACATGCTGGTCATCCATTGCAACCGAACTGAACCGGCCCTGCCACAAATGCCCGGTCACGCGCAGTCTGGCGTTGATATAGCCGGTGTAGTGCCGGTGCACATGACGGAACGCGCGGCCTAGCGCATCTTCGTCGCGTGGCACTGCGATGATGTGCACATGGTTTGGCATCAGGCAATAAGACCACACCTCAACGCCATGCCGGTCACACCCTT
Source organism: uncultured Novosphingobium sp. (assembly GCA_964609325.1). GTDB lineage: Bacteria > Pseudomonadota > Alphaproteobacteria > Sphingomonadales > Sphingomonadaceae > Novosphingobium. The sequence goes on from CAZSTP010000410.1 coordinate 1,347, forward strand.
CCGCCAGCAGATCGAGATAAAGCGCGTAGTCCCCCGCCTCAAAAAACGTGCGTTCGCGCCGATTGCCGCGCTGCGTGATATGATGTGGAATTCCGGGCAAAACCATCCTTGCCAGTCTCGCCATCTCTCATCTCCCTCCATGCAGCGATGCTATTTCTATTTGGGGGTTATCGCACCTGTCACCGTAATTTGCCGCTTTGCCGGTAATAGTTGCATGCCGGTCTTGGCTTCCATGTCCTCCAGCCAGGCGCGGCTGCCAACCGGGCGACCGATGCTTTCGGCCTTGCGCAAAGCGGCGTAAGTGAAATTCTCGTCAAATGCCTCGCTCAGGAAGGCGGCAAAATCACCGGTGCGGGCCAGGGCGGGCGCGACTTTTACGACATTGTCATCTTTGCCCGCAATCAGCGCGCGGGTGCTGGACCAGTCCCATTCGGGCGCGCGGTGCACCAACCTTGCCCGCACGGGATTCAGCGCGACATAGCGCAGCGCCGCCACCACATGCTGGTCATCCATTGCAACCGAACTGAACCGGCCCTGCCACAAATGCCCGGTCACGCGCAGTCTGGCGTTGATATAGCCGGTGTAGTGCCGGTGCACATGACGGAACGCGCGGCCTAGCGCATCTTCGTCGCGTGGCACTGCGATGATGTGCACATGGTTTGGCATCAGGCAATAAGACCACACCTCAACGCCATGCCGGTCACACCCTTCCGCCAGCAGATCGAGATAAAGCGCGTAGTCCCCCGCCTCAAAAAACGTGCGTTCGCGCCGATTGCCGCGCTGCGTGATATGATGTGGAATTCCGGGCAAAACCATCCTTGCCAGTCTCGCCATCTCTCATCTCCCTCCATGCAGCGATGCTATTTCTATTTGGGGGTTATCGCACCTGTCACCGTAATTCC
>CAZSTP010000411.1:0-2248 GCA_964609325.1 uncultured Novosphingobium sp.
GCTGGGGATATCCAGCGTCGACAAAACAAGACTTGCGCCATTGAAACTGCCGGCTGCACCGAAGGTGATCCCCGACGGGTTGACCAGCCACACGGCGATATTGGGCGTGGAGGTGATTTTACCGTCGATCACCGAGGGCGTAACCGTGCGCGGCACGCCGATGCCGTTGGAGGTTCCGATCACGCGGTTGACCACAGTCAATGCCGTGGTCGTGCCAGGTGAAACAAAGTTTACAACGCCAGTCGCGCCGACCGAAAAGCTGTTCCAATCAATCGCCCGGCTGGCACCGTTGGCGTCGACCGTCATAACCGGAGTGGTCATGCTGGTGGAGATGTTTGCGCCATTTGCGTTAGCGACGCTGGGCAAAACCACTTGCCCGAAGGCCTGTTGTGCAAAGACGATGCAAGAGACGCATGTCGCAAGGCCGGTGCCAAGGCGAAGAGCGCGACGCGTGCCGTTTAGAGCTGCATTCATCGGAGTGTCTCCCGCTAATTTCAAAGGCCGAACGGCACAAACTGGATGGTCATCGACGCAAGCAGGCGGTCTTTGGGCCGCCGTGAGAGCGCGCCGCCTGTAAGCAGGGGACGGTCAAGCGCGTGGGTATATGTCAGGTCTAGTCGAACAGCTTGCGACAGGGTCAGCCGTGTTCCACCACCCAGCGAAGCGATGTAGCGGTTACGCTCGGCCGCGTTCGGACCGATGTTCATGAGATTGACACCTTCGTAGAAGGCAAAGAGCTGACCTTTGAATTTTTCATCAATCTTGAAATTGGCGCGTGGTTCGAACACAAAGCCGATTGCCCGGTCGCCCGTATTCGCGCCCGGATCATACCCTCTGCCAATGGTAAAGTTACCAATTGCATAAGTATCGTAATTGAGCAGGGCAGTATTGGCCCATTGCGCATTCAACTTGCCCGAAAGTTCGAAAACCGGGCCGATCTTGGTAAAACCTTCGACCGAACCGCGCACGACCGTGGCCAGCGAGGTGCCATCCGAACGCGATGTGGAAAATGAACCAAGGCGGGGAACGCCCACGCGCACCGGCACAATATCGTTCGCCCTTGAGGCATTGAAGACATCTATCCCGCGACGCACTTCCAGAGAGCCGGTAAGACCGGCAATTTGCCCGCCTGCGGCATCAAGCATGGCCGTTGAACCATCAAGCCGCATGTACAATGTGGAGATACGGTCACGCGAAAGCGGGCTGGATTCACCCGAAACCTGGAAGAACCTTGCGGTTTGCTGCGAATATTCAAACCCGCCGCTGATCTTCAGACGATCAGTCACCGTGCGGACCAGCGGATGCGAGATGCCAAGCCCTGCGACAATCGAGACAGTCCGCTGATCGAGCCGCAGAATATCCGGACGCGCTTCGGCCCAGGTACCGCGCAGTTCAACGGTGGTACCCTGGCTGTTCAGCGTCATCGCGTGACGCAGCGCAGCAATACGCTGTTCCTTGAAATCAAACGTGCTCTGGCCGGTAATGCTGGTGACATCGCCCGCGCCGAGCAGGCCATAGAATTCGGCATGAAGCAGGCCGGTTTCACGGCCAAGGAAGGTGGCGTTGTAGTTCTGCACATTGGCCAGCAGCGAGAACCGGCGGGCCGAGACCGAAAGTTCACCGATCAGATCACCGGGGCGGCCACTGGCTGGGCTGAGCGCCAGTTCGACCGAGAGACCGGGAATATCGTTGGCGAGCAGCAAAATGCGCTCTGCTTCAGCCTCGTTCAGGGGATCGAGCGCCTTGAGCTGTTCGATACGGCGTTGCAGCAGCGATTCGTAAGGGCCGACTTCACCGCGCACGCGCATTTCCACGATCCGCCCGGACACCACTTCCAGCTTGAGAACGCCGGAATCGATGCGCTGCTGCGGCACCTGGACGCTGGCAACATAGCGCGAGGCACGCAGGCGCGATTGCACTTCATCACGGATATCGCAAACTTGGCGAATCGGTTGCACGCCTTCGGCTGGCGAGATGCCGCCCAACAGTTGCAGGATTTCGCCGGGCAAAGCCGCACCGCCCGGCGCGGTAATTTCAACCGAGGTGATCGCGACACGGATATCACTGGAGGCCAAGGGGCAAGGCCCCGCCTCTACCCCCGAGGAGCTGACACGCGCCGTGGCATCAGCCGCTTTCGGGCTGGCAACAGACATATCCAACTGGTCTCTGGTCTGCACAGAGGAAGCGGCGATCCCCGCCCCGACATCCTGCGCTGACGCAGTAGAGACACCCATTGCGGCGACGCCGG
>CAZSTP010000412.1:0-2246 GCA_964609325.1 uncultured Novosphingobium sp.
ATCAACCACACGATGATGCCCCACCCGATCCACCTGCACGGACACTTCTTCGAACTCGTCACCGGCGAGGCTGGCCACCGTCCGCGCAAGCATACCGTCAACGTCCTGCCCGGTGGAAAAGCGAGCTTTGATCTGACCGCCGATGCTGAAGGCGACTGGGCGTTCCATTGCCACATGCTGTTGCACATGCATGCGGGCATGATGCGCGTGGTGACCGTGCGTGCCGACAAGGGTGCGGCGGCGTGAGAGCGTTGCTCTGCCTGCTGGCGCTGGGCGCGGCTTTGGTGGTGGTGACACCGGCCACGGCGCAGGATGCGCACGCGGGCCATGACATGGGCGCGATGGATGGCGCGGAGGAAGTGGGTACGGCACCGCCGCCACCGGTGCCGACCGACTATCCCGCCGATGCGTTCTGGGATGCTGCGCGCATGGCCAAGGCGCGCAAGGCGCTTTCGCAGGAGGGGCGGTTTTACGGCAACGCGCTGATTGCCGACCGCATGGAGTATCGCGCGAGCAAGGGCCGCGATGGCTATGCCTGGCAAGTGATGGGCTGGGTTGGTGGCGACATTGACCGGCTGGCAGTGGAGACCGAAGGCGAAGGCGCGTTTGGCGAGGCGCTTGAGACCGGCGAAGTGCGCGCGGCGTGGCGGCATGCGCTGGATCCATGGTGGAATTTTGAACTGGGCGCGCGGCAGGACTTTGGCGCGGGGCCGGACCGGACATATGGCGTGATCGGCGTCGAAGGCCTTGCACCATACTGGTTCGAGATTGGCGCGCATGCCTTTGTATCGAACAAGGGCGATGTCCATTTCCGGCTTGAGGCCGAGCATGACATGCGCCTGACCCAGCGGCTGATTCTGCAACCTTCCATCGAGATCGACGCCGCCGCGCAAGCGGTGCCCGAACTTGGCATTGGCGCGGGGATCGAGAAGATCGAACTCGGCACGCGGCTGCGCTATGAATTCGCGCGCGAATTCGCGCCCTATGCAGGCGTGCATTGGGAGCGCAAGCTGGGTGCAACCGCGCGGCTGGCGCGGGCGGAGGGGGAGAGCCCTTCGTCGTTCAGCGCGGTGATCGGCGTCCGCGCCTGGTTCTGATCAGACCAGCCAGTGCTTGGCCAGGGCGACGTGCAGGCGGATGCCGGTTTCCATCACGGAATCGTTGAAATCGTACTGCGGGTTGTGCAGCGGCGCGGCGTGATCTTGCGTGCCTTGGCCCAGCCAGATGTAAGCGCCGGGGCGCTTTTGCAGCATGAACGAGAAGTCTTCCGATGTGGGCGCAGGTTCGGGCGCGAGTTCGGCACGGGCCACAGTCGCCGCAACTTCTAGCGCATCGGCGGCGGCTTGGGGATCGTTGATCGTAGCGGGGTAATAGCGGTCATAGTCCATCGTGCAGCGTACTTCGAACGAGGATTCGATGCCTTTGAGCATTCCGTGCATCCGTTCAACGATACGGTCCTGCACCACAGGATCGAAGGTGCGCACCGTGCCGCCGACCGTAACCTGCGCCGGGATCACATTGTGCACATCACCGCCGTGGATCTGGGTGACGGACAGAACCGCAGGCGCGATGGCCGGTACGGAACGCGAAATGATGGTGTTCAGCTGCTGCACCAAGGATGCGGCCGCAAGGATCGCGTCGGGTGAATCCTGCGGGATCGCCGCGTGGCCGCCCTTGCCTTCAACCTTGATGTTGAACTTGTCTGCCGCGCCCATGATCGCGCCGGGGCGGGTGCTGATCGTGCCGGCGGGAAGGCCCGGCCAATTGTGCAGGGCAAAGACGCGATCACAGGGGAAACGGTCAAACAGCCCTTCCTCAATCATCACACGCGCGCCGCCCTGCCCTTCTTCGGCGGGCTGGAAGATGAAGTTGACGGTTCCGGCAAAGTCCGGGTCTGCCGCCAGAATATGCGCCGCGCCAAGCAGCATCGCGACGTGGCCATCATGGCCGCAGCCGTGGAAGGTGCCGGGCGTGCGGCTGGCCCATGGCAGGTTGGTCGCCTCATGAAACGGCAGGGCGTCCATATCGGCGCGCAAGCCGATGCTGCGCGTGCCTTCGCGCTTGCCCTTCAACACGCCGACAAGGCCGGTGAGGCCGACGCCTTCGTGCACTTCGATGCCGATGCCGCGCAGTTCCTCGGCAATCCGCCCCGCCGTGCGATGTTCGCAAAAGCCGAGTTCGGGGTGCTGGTGAATGTCACGCCGCAGCGCGACAAGGTTTGGCAGAAGATCGGCGATGGTCGTCAT
>CAZSTP010000413.1:0-2245 GCA_964609325.1 uncultured Novosphingobium sp.
TGATGCCCATCGGCAAGGCCCACAGGATCATGGCATACATGACATAGAGAAAGCCCGGGCGGGCGCGGCTGGTCCAGGGATCGTTGGAATTTGCCTCGGCGACGATGGCCGACATGCGGGTGCGCAAATGTTCAAGCTCTTGCGTGCCTTCAAGCTTGAGCAGCTCAAGCTTGGCACGATCGCGCGCTTCCTTGTCGGGGATGACTTTGTCGAGGATTTTGGTGACCGGTGAGATCAGGGCTTCGAAAAATGACATGTGACGGGCGTCCTTCCTGTTGGAGACGCCCATTCAAATAACCATATCGGTTCGTGTAGGAAAATGCTTTTGATGGGGTATGTGGTGGACCCGGGTGCAGGCCCCGATCCGCCAGTGAGCCTATTAGCGGATTTCTCTGTGCATGATTTCGGGGATGCGCGAACCCGCGAAACCGGAAGTCGCGGAGCCGACCACGATGTAGTCGGCGATTGCGGCGGTGTTCTGGTTTGCCACTGACATTTCCGCCCTCTCGAAAATGTACTGTCTGTGAGGGTGAACCGGTGGCCGACCGGATTCGACCTTTCGCGTACCGTTGCATTAGCCGGTCTCAGGCCGACATTCGGGCGTGAATTTGTCCTTTTGGCTTTATCATGTTTAAGAACACTGCCCTTTCGCTTTGCTGCGAAGGGATAGCATTTTTTCAGACACCTGGTTTGTTCAACCCTGCTGCCTGCTCCTGGCTAGCGTCGCTTTGGCATAGAGCGTGGCGGTGCCGCCAATTTCGCCATCGGCACCCGCCGCAGCCCTCTTATCCAGAAACGTCAGCAATTCTGCCAAAGGTATGGGGCGTGCAATCAGATAGCCCTGGACCATATCGCAGCCCATCACGCGCAGCAGCGCCATGCTGAGCTGGTCTTCCACGCCTTCGGCAATGACTTTCATTTCAAGCGCATGGGCAAGATCGATGGTTGCTTTAACGATGAGAGGATTGCGGTGGCTGGTGCTTAAGCTGCCAATGAAATTGCGATCGATCTTGAGCTCGTTGGCGGGCAGTCTCTGGAGATATTCCAGCGAACACACCCCGGCACCGAAATCGTCAATGGCAATCGGGATACCGGCTGCCGAAATAGCTTCAAGACTGCGTAATGCCTGATCCGGATCGGCAATTACCGATGTTTCGGTGATTTCAATCCCCACTTTATCGGCATGATTGCCGATGGCGGCAATGATGGATTCAGCAAGATCGGGCGATGAAAGCAGGCTGCCGGAAACATTGACATAAGTGCAGATATTGTAGCCAGCCTGATGCATGGCGGTTGTATCGCAAATGGCCTGACGCAGCGCCCAGAACGTGAGCGGTCCGATGCTCCCGGCATCTTCCAGCAATGCAATGAGATCGGCGATGTTGGTTTCGCTTCCGTCATCGCGGGTCCAGCGCAGCAAGGCCTCGACAGACTGGATCGTATTGCTGCGGACATCAAGCTTTGGCTGATAGGCAAGGGTAAGTTTGCCGCGCTCCAGAGCGTCTGAAAAATCCTTGATCAAGGCAATATTGCGCCGGACCTGTTCGCCATCATGGGATTGCAGAAAACCGCTGGTCAGGTGAGCGCGCTCGGCAGGACTACCGGAGTCGCTTACAGTATCGAACAACAGGCGGGCCTTGACACTTAAGGCCAGCGTTATGCCCGCGACTGTCATGTTTTTCGGCAGAGCCGCCAGAATCGTATCGATGGCCTGGTCTCTTGGCGCATCTGCGTCTTGCGATACGACAATTTGCAAAGACATTTCCCCGACCAGAACCGATACGGGATCTGCAGCGATGTCCTGGATTTGTTGTGCGAGATAATCCAGAGCAGCTTTGGCTACTGAAAGTCCAAGCAGTGTGCGGATTCGTTCAAGTTGCCTGATATCAAGCTGGTAATAAGCGTGCCGTATGGCATGTGCCGACTTTATAGTATTGTTTGATATGAATTTTCTGAAAAATTGTGGTAAAGCCCAAGCGCCAAGTACCGCCATGACCATAAAGGCTGCGACCAGTATTGACTGTAAGGAGCTCGTGCCTTGCATAGGGGCTTTATGCCTTGACTATCTGAATATGCCGTAAATTTTGGTTCATAGATAAGCGACGTCCATACCATGAAGTTCACTAGAGTATGGTGCTGTCCAGGTGGAGGATTACATAGATCGAAAGATTTTTCGATTTACCCCTTTTTAACCTGAAGCTTTAGGTAGCGATTCACAAGCAGTCCCTATGCAGGATCCCGTTAG
>CAZSTP010000414.1:0-2244 GCA_964609325.1 uncultured Novosphingobium sp.
CGTGATCGGCGGGGCTGAAATCGGCGCGGATCAGGCCTTTGGAGGGGCTGGCCTTTTTGATTTCGGCAATGAGGGCGTAACTGGTGGCAGCTTTAGCGCGCAGGGCGGCTTCGAAACCGCGCGGGGGCGTTTGCTGCGCGGCGCGGGCGGACAATTCGCTGACACTGGTGGCGGCCTTGCGGGCTGCGACTTCGTTGCGCTTGGTATCGCAGATTTCGGTGAGCATATCGGTCATGGTGCGTTGGTCTTTGCCGTGTGGGGCGGGATGTGTCGAGTGGGTTTTGAGGGAAGGGAAGTTTGGTTCACGCAGAGACGCGGAGAAGAAGTTGAGACGCGGAGAGGGGCGCTTGGCCTTTGGGCCGTTTCAGGTTTAAGGCGGCGGGATGTGGGCGGCTCTGCCGCGTGGTATAACTCTCCGCGTCTTCCTTGCTTCTCTGCGTCTCTGCGTGAAACTCTTTCCTTGCTGCGGGCCGAGGCGAGTTTTGTTTGGAAGCGTAGAGGCCCACCCCGCTGCGACTAGCTTCGCCTGCGGCTCAGACAAGTCTCGCGGCCCTCCCGCAGGCGGTAGGGCGAAGTGCGGGGCTACTCCCTTCCCGCTTGCTGGAGGGGGTGGGGGTGGGCAGTCGCCCTATTTCAGCGCGGCGATCCAGCAGTTGAGCAGCGCGTTGGCGAGGCCTTTGTCGATGGCCTCGGCGGCCTCTTCGATGCCTTCGTGCCAGTCTTGCGCTTCGCCCGCGACGATCAGCGCGGCGGCGGCGTTGAACAGGACGGCGTTGCGGTATGCACCGGGTTCACCCTGAAGGAGTGCGCGCAGAGCGGCGGCGTTGTGGGTGGCATCGCCGCCGCGGATCGCTTCGACCGGGGCGGTGGGCAGGCCTGCGTCGGCAGGGGTAACGCGGCGCAGGGCGAGTTCGCCGTGGCGCACTTCGGCGAGTTCGTTGCCGCCTGCGAGGCTGAGTTCATCGAGGCCTTCATCGCCCGAGATGACGAAGCTGTGATCGGTGCCGAGGCGCTGGATGGCTTCGGCATAGATCGGGACATAGGCGGGGCGCGCAATGCCGACGAGTTGGCGGCGGACGCCTGCGGGGTTGGCGAGCGGTCCCATCAGATTGAAGATGGTGCGGCGGCCCAAGGCTTTGCGGATGGGCATGATGCGTCCCATCGACGGGTGATGACGCCCGGCGAAGAGGAAGCAGATGCCGAGGTCGGCAAGGGTTGCCTCGGCAGTGTCGGCGGCGCGATCAAGGTTGAGGCCGAGCGCTTCCAAGGTGTCAGCCGCGCCCGCTTTGGAACTGGCGGCGCGGTTGCCGTGTTTGGCGACGGGGACGCCGCAGGCCGCGACGACGAGGCTGACAGCGGTGGAGACGTTGAGCGTGTGGTGGCCATCGCCGCCGGTGCCGCAGACATCGATGGCATTGGCAGGCGCGTTGATCGGGATCATGCGCTGGCGCATGGCGCGCGCGGCTCCGGCGATTTCGCTGGCGGTCTCGCCCCGGTCAGACAGGGTGACGAGGAACTGCGCGATCTGATCGTCGGCCACTTTGCCATCGAGGATCGCGGCGAAGGCCTGTTCGGCTTCGGCCTCTTCGAGCGGGTGGAGGGCGTCGGGCAGGGTCATGCCGGCAGCGGGTTGGTAGGGATGCCGCAGATCTTGAGGAAGTTGGCGATCATCGCATGGCCGTGTTCGGTGGCGATGCTTTCAGGGTGGAACTGCACGCCGTGGATGGGCAGCGCGGTGTGGCGGAAGCCCATGACGTGGGTGTCATCGGACTGCGCGTTCACCGCGAGGCAATCGGGAATTTCCGTTACGATCAGCGAGTGATAGCGGGTGGCCGTGAACGGGCTGGGCAGGCCTGCGAAAACGCCGGTGCCATCATGGGTAACGGGGCTGGTCTTGCCGTGCATCAAGCCGCCGCGCACCACTTTGCCGCCGAAGTATTGGCCGATGGACTGGTGGCCGAGACACACGCCAAGCAATGGCAGGTTGGCGTCCGCTGCTGCTCCGACGAGATCGAGGCTGATGCCTGCTTCGTTGGGCGTGCAGGGGCCGGGCGAGAGCAGGAAGCCTTGCGCGCCGGTCTTGATCGCCTGTTCGGCGGTGAGCGCATCATTGCGCACGACTTCAACCTCCGCGCCCATCTCCATCAGGTAATGGACGAGGTTCCAGGTGAAGCTGTCGTAATTGTCGATGACGAGGATCATTGGGTTATCCGGCCTTGGGGACTTTGCCAGCGATTAGCGCCT
>CAZSTP010000415.1:0-2225 GCA_964609325.1 uncultured Novosphingobium sp.
CCTTCAAGGCTCTTGGTCACCTGTTCACGCACATCGCGCGAAAGGTTGGGCGCAGCGGCAATCCGCTCAAGCTCTGCACGCATCAGGGTGGCGCGGGCTTCGTCCACCTTTTTCCAGCGGCCGAGCGGCGGCACGAAGCGTGCGGCGACGTTGCCGTTGATCGGATCCAGCGCGAGGATCAGGTCGGCGATCAGGCGATAGCCTTCGCCGCCTTCCTTGTGGAACGCCTGCGCATTGACCGCATAGGCCATCCACAGCGCGCGCACGCGGTTGGGGTTGGTGAGGGTGAAATCGGCGTGGCTGGCCAAAGCCTTGACGTGTTCGGTGGCGTTGGGGTGCAGCGATCCGGCCTGAAGCGAAAACCACTTGTCGATCACCAGCATATTGCCATCGAACCGCGCGTGGAAATCGGCCAACGCAGCTTCGCGCTGCGCACAATCGAGGCTGCACAGCACCATCAGCGCCGATTGGCGGTCGGTCATGTTGGTGGCGGTGTCGTATTGCGCTTTGGCGCGGGCGGCGGCTTGCGCAGGGTTGGCGGGCGCGAGATAGACCAACGCCTGCGTCTTCAGCTTGCGCGCACCGCGCGCGGCAGCATCAAGGCTATAGGGCACCGCGCTGCACCGGTCATGCAGGGCCAGCCATCTGGCTTGCAGCGTCTCGCCCAGCCAGCGCTTTAGGCCCTCACGCTCGGCAAAGATGCGGGTGGGATCGGCGCGGGTGAGTTGTTCGGCAAGGTAGGCCTCGCCCGGCAGGATCAGCAATTCGCCGCGCATCAGATCATCAAGCGCGGTGTCATCAAGGATCGCCGCCATCGCATCGCCAATCGCCGCGCGTCCGGATGCGCGCTCGGCATCGGACATCGCGCCCGAAACGGCGGCGACCAGATGGCGCACGATCAACTGCTGCATCGCTTCATAGCGCGCGAAGGGATCATCATCATGCGCGGCGAGGAATACCAGATCCTCGGCGCTGACCGGGGCGATGACCTCGACCGGGGCGGAGAAACCACGGTTGATCGACAGCACCGGCGGGGCGGTGAAGCCTTCGAAGGTGAAGGTCTGTTCGGGCTGCGTCAGCACCAGCAATTGCTCGCCGTTATGCTGGCCCGTGGCGCGATCGAACAGCGCGGTGCGCAGCGGGATCACCATGGGCTGTTTGACCGGCTGGCCGGGGGTGGGATTCATCGTCTGGGAAAGCGTCAACGCCACCGTTCCGCCCGCAAACGCCACCTTTACGCCCACTTTGGGGGTGCCTGCCTGTTCGTACCAGCGGCGGAACTGCTTCAGATCAATTTCCGCTCCGTCTTCAATGGCTTGGACGAAGTTTTCGCAGGTCGCCGCTTCGCCATCGTGGCGGTCGAAGTAGAGTGTGGTGCCTTTCAGGAACCGCTCCATGCCGGTCAGCACGGTCATCATGCGGATCACTTCTGCGCCCTTGTTATAGACCGTGGCGGTATAGAAGTTGCTGATTTCCTGATAGGAATCGGGGCGGATCGGATGGGCGAGCGGCCCTGAATCCTCGGGGAACTGCGCCGCGCGCAAAATCCGCACATCCTCGATCCGCTTGACCGGAGGCGAGCCGCGATCCGCGCTAAACTGTTGATCGCGAAGGACAGTAAAGCCTTCCTTGAGGCTCAACTGGAACCAATCGCGGCAGGTAACGCGGTTGCCCGACCAGTTGTGGAAGTATTCATGCGCGACCACACCCTCAACCGCGTCATAATCGCCATCGGTCGCGGTTTCGGGATCGGCCAGAATATAGCGCGTATTGAAGATGTTAAGCCCCTTGTTCTCCATCGCGCCTGCGTTGAAATCGCTGACGGCGACGATGTTGAAATCATCAAGGTCATATTCGCGGCCGTAAACCTCCTCGTCCCACTTCATCGAAGCGATCAGCGAGTTCATGGCATGGCTCGTGCGCGATTCATCACCGGCGCGGACATAGATCGCAAGGCTGACCTTGCGGCCCGACATTGTCGTGAAATGGTCGCGCGAAGCCACCAGATCGCCCGCCACAAGGGCGAAGAGGTACGAAGGCTTGGGCCAAGGATCGTGCCATTCCGCCCAATGCGTACCATCACCATTATCGCCCGCCGCCACGGGATTTCCGTTCGACAAGAGCACCGGAAACGCGGCCTTTTCGCCACTCATCCGCACCGAATAGACCGAGAGCACATCGGGCCGGTCGGGGAAGAAGGTGATGCGGCGGAAACCCTCGGCCTC
>CAZSTP010000416.1:0-2225 GCA_964609325.1 uncultured Novosphingobium sp.
CGCTCCAGGCAGCGCGATCGACGATCACCGCAAGGTGATCGACGTCGGCGCGGAATTGGGCGCAGCCAATGTGCTGTGCGTCTCGTCCGATCCCGATCATGCCCGCACCGCCGCGCATCTGGCCGCCTTGTGCCGTCACGCCGAAGCATCGGGCATGCGCGTTGCGCTGGAATTCGGCATCTTTACCGAGGTCAAGGATCTCGCCACCGCCATGACCATCCTCGATCAGGTCGCCCACCCGTTGCGTGCGCTGCTGATCGATCCGATCCACGTGGACCGCTCAGGCACCACCGTGGCCCAGCTCGCCAACATAGACCCAGCCCTGCTACCCTACGCGCAGTTTTGCGATGCCCCTGCCCGGCGCCCCGATCCCGCAAACTTTGACGCGGTGATCCACGATGCCATCAACTTGCGCGAACAATGCGGTGAAGGCGCACTGCCGCTGGCCGCGCTCTATCACGCGCTCCCAGCCAACATCCCGCTGGCCATCGAACTGCGGTCGGAAGCCTTGCGCGATGCCTTCCCGCACCCCGCCTTGCGCGCCCGCGCCGTGGCCGATGCCACGCGCCGCTGGCTTGGGGCTTATACATGATGGTCACCGTCCTCACCCTGCTCAAGCGCCGCGAAGGCATGACCAAGGCGGATTTCATCGCCTATTACGAAACGCGCCACCGGCTGATCGGTGAAAAGGTGCTGTCAGGCTGGGCCACCCGCTATGTCCGCAAACACTTGCACCCGCTGGACGGCACAGATGCCGCCCACGATTTTGACGTGGTGCTGGAAATCGATTTCCCCGATCAGGCCACGTGCGACGCCTGCTTCGCCGCCATGGCCGATCCCGCCACGATGGCCGAAATCATCGAGGACGAAGAACGCCTGTTCGACCGCTCCCGCATGCGCACATACGCGGTTGAAGTCCACGCCTCGACCCTGCCCACCGGCTGATCGTTACGGCTTGGCTCCGCCTGCAATCCACTGGCGGACTTTGGCGATGTTCCCGGCATCAAGCGGCGGCGCGCCGAACGGCATTTGCGCGCCCGATCCGCCATGCGTCAGATGCGTGCCTTCCAGCTTCATCACCAGATAACTGGCGTCAGGATTGCCAGCCGCCACCCGCATGATGGCAGGCGCTTCTTGCGATGGCTGGCCCACAAGGAAGTCACGCGCCACATCGCCCACCAGCGACATCCCGCCCGCTTCCTCACCCGTCAGATGGCAGGTGGCGCACTGGCTTTCGATCAGCGGCACGATATCCGCCTGATACGAAACCGCAGCAGTGGGCATGCCAACTTCTGCCTGCGCACCGCATGCAACAGCCAGCAATGCCGCACTGCCCAGCGCCACTCGCCTCATGCACTCACCGCATGCTTTGCCGCGATATAACCAAAGGTCACCGCCGGACCAATCGTGCCGCCCGCGCCCAGATAGGCCTGGCCGGTGGGTGCCGAAATGCAATTGCCTGCGGCGTAAAGGCCCGGGATCGGCTGTCCGTTGGCCGCCAGCACTTGCGAATGGGCATTGATCTGCGGACCGCCTGCGGTGTCGAGCGTGCCGGGCGCAAGGATGATCGCATAATACGGCCCCTTGGGCGCAAACGGGTGCATCGTGTTGTTGGGCTGCGGGTTTTCGGGCTGCGTGGTGCCCGCGCGGCGGGCCGAAAACAGCAAGTGCCATTCGCGGTCATACAGATACTTGCCGCGCCCGAATTCGGGATCGACACCCTTCTTGGCATAGGCGTTGAAGTTGGTGATTGTCTGTTTGGCATTGGCTGCAAATTCGCTCGCAAGCCGCGCCCCGCCGGTGCGGCTGGTCCATTCGGCCAGTTGCGCGTCGATCTTGGTGAATACCTCGTCCCAGCTCATCCCTTCGATCAGGTGCGGCTGTTCGGCCTTGTTCACCGGAAACGGGAACGCGCCGCCGAAGGCATCGATGCTGCGTTCGTCAAACAGCATGAACATCAGGTGATTGGGATATTCCTCGTGCGCCGGATCATAGCTGAAGTGCGCTTGCGTGCGGTCATTGTAATCGCGCTTTTCGTTGACCACGCGCTTGCCATACTTGTTCACAAGGATCATCGAATCCCCAGGCAGCACAAATGCGCCAAGCCCGATCCCGCGCGTTTTCAGCGCCTCGCCCAGCACCACTTGTGTGCGCCAGCCAAGGCCCATGCTGCCCATCATCGCACCCGCTTCCTGCGCAATCGGGATGAAATCGCCGGTCGATCC
>CAZSTP010000417.1:0-2203 GCA_964609325.1 uncultured Novosphingobium sp.
AGCGCCGCCCCGCCCCACTCTCCGCCAAGGCCGAAGCCCTGCCCGAAACGCAGCAGGCACAGCAGCGCAGGCGCGATCCATCCCGCTATCGCGTATGTCGGCAAAAACGCGATCAGTAGCGTCGATGTGCCCATCAGCATCAGCGAGGCGACCAGCGTGGACTTGCGCCCGATGCGGTCTCCGAAGTGGCCGAAAACAATCGCGCCCACCGGCCTTGCAAAGAAGGCAAGGCCGAAAGTCATGAACGCCAAGAGCGTTTGTGCGGTTGCCGACGATGTGGGGAAAAACAGCGGCCCAATCACCAGCGCCGCAGCGGTCGCGTAGATATAGAAGTCATAGAACTCGACCGCCGTCCCGACCAGACTGGCGGTTAGCACACGGCCATGCTGGCGAATCGGATTCATTGGCAAGCTCCCCCTTTACAGCGGCGTCGTTTACACGCTTTGAGCGCTCTCGCAGAGTATTTCGGATTTATACGACGCAAGCGCAAATTGCTCGCCTTGGGCCAAACACCGGTCGGCAGGTCTTGTGGCTGGCCGCAATGTTCTCTAACCGTTCCGGTGTGTTGGAACAGACGAATCAAGATTTAGCCTGGCTCGATGGCCTGAACCCGCCCCAGCGTGAGGCGGTAACGACGACCGAAGGCCCGGTGCTGATGTTGGCAGGGGCCGGCACCGGCAAAACCGCCGCGCTCACCGCGCGCCTGGCCAACTTGCTGCGCCAAAGGCTTGCCTGGCCCAGCGAGATTTTGTGTGTGACCTTTACGAACAAAGCCGCACGAGAAATGCGCGAGCGGGTGGGCGCGCTGATCGGTCCTGCGGTGGAAGGGATGCCCTGGCTTGGCACGTTCCATTCGATCGCCGCCAAGATGCTGCGCCGCCATGCCGAACTGGTGGGGTTGCAAAGCAACTTCACGATCATCGATACCGATGACCAGTTGCGCCTGCTCAAGCAGCTGATTCAGGCCGAGGGCCTTGACGACAAGCGCTGGCCAGCCAAGCAATTGGCGGGGCTGATCGACAAGTGGAAGAACCGCGGGCTGAACCCGGCTGACCTCGATGCGCTGGAGAACGAGGCTTATGCCAATGGCAAGGGACAGCGGTTTTATGCGCTTTACCAGAACCGGTTGAAGGACCTGAATGCGTGTGATTTTGGCGACCTGACGCTGCACATGCTCAACATCTTCCGGCGTGAGCGTGACGTGCTGGAGAGCTGGCAGCAGCGTTTCAAATACGTGATGGTGGACGAATATCAGGACACCAATGCGGTGCAGTATCTGTGGCTGCGCTTGCTGGCGCAAAACCGCAAAAACATCTGCGTGGTGGGCGATGACGACCAGTCGATCTATTCGTGGCGCGGGGCTGAAGTGGCCAATATCCTGCGCTTTGAAAAGGATTTTCCGGGCGCGAAAGTAATCAAGCTTGAGCAGAATTACCGCTCTACCCCGCACATTCTGGGCGCGGCATCGGGGCTGATTGCCGAAAACTCAGAACGCCTTGGCAAGACGCTGTGGACCGAGATTGACGGGGGCGACAAAGTGCGCGCCATCGGGGTGTGGGACGGGCCGGAAGAAGCGCGCCGGGTGGGCGAGGAGATCGAGCGGTTGGAGCGCGAAGGTGCGCCACTGGACCGGATCGCGATCCTCGTGCGCGCACAGTTCCAGACGCGCGAGTTTGAAGACCGCTTTATCCAGATCGGGCTTGGCTATCGCATCGTCGGCGGTTTCCGCTTTTACGAACGCGCCGAAATCCGCGATGCGCTGGCCTATTTACGGATCGTTGCCAGCCCGCAGGACGATCTGGCGTTCGAGCGGATTTACAACACCCCCAAGCGCGGGCTTGGCGACAAGACGCTGGAAAAGCTGCATCGGCACGCGCGGGCGCGGTCAGTGCCGCTGTTTGCTGCGGCGGTTGAGATACTTGATACAGACGAGCTGCCTGCGCGGGCGCGGGGCACTTTGGCAGGATTGATGCGCAACTTTGCCAGTTGGCGCGATGCGGCCAAGTCTTTGGTTCCAGCCGAACTTGCCCGCACCATTCTTGATGAAAGCGGCTACACCGCCGCGCTTCAGGCCGAAAAAACCGCCGAAGCGACTGGCCGCCTCGAAAACCTGTCCGAACTCGCCCGCGCAATGGAAGAATACGAGACGCTCGGCGATTTCCTTGAGCATGTCAGCCTTGTGATGGACAACGAGGCGGCATCC
>CAZSTP010000418.1:0-2201 GCA_964609325.1 uncultured Novosphingobium sp.
CAGCATATCCATGGCGGCGATGCGGAAAATCAGGATCATGTCCGGGCCGATAGCCGCACGGACCCGCCGCACGGTTTCTCGCGCAAAGCGCATGCGATTTTCCCAATTTCCGCCCCATTTGTCGGTGCGCAAGTTGGTCTTTTCAACAAGGAAGGTCGATATCAGATAGCCCGCCGAGCCGATCAGTTCGACGCCATCATAACCCGCTTCGCGCGCCAACGCTGCACATTGGGCAAAGGCTGCGATTTGCTCTTCGATCCCGGCCTCGTCCAGCGCTACCGGCGCACGTGGGGCGATCCGCGATTTGACCGCCGATGGCCCCACCGGTTCATCAACACTGGCAAGCGGCCCCGAATGCAGGATTTGCATGCAGATTTTCACAGATGGATCAGCGGCGTGTACAGCGTCCGTCACCGTCCGATGCAGGGGCACTTCTGATGCTTCGCTAAGCTTGGCACCTTTGCCGCCACTGGCATGGGGGGTGATCCCGCCAGTGATAATCATGCCAACCCCGCCTTTGACCCGCTCGACAAAGTAGGCGGGCCACCGCTCTGCCGCATCGGGCACATCTTCAAGGCCGGAGTGCATCGAACCCATGATGATGCGGTTTTTGAGGTTCTGGCGGCCTACCTGCAACGGCGAGAAAATGTGCGGGTAACGGGGATGTGACATTGACCGATCCGGCTTTAATCTGGCTTGTAAACAGGGCGGCGCTTTTCAAGAAACGCGTTCATCCCTTCGGCAAAGTTCGGGCTGGCCGCAGTCATCAACTGGTTGCGATTTTCGATCGCCATGGCAGCTTCCAAGCTTGGCGCATCAATGGCCAAGTTCAACCCCTCTTTGGTCATGCGCAGGCCCATAGGGGAAGCTGCCAGCAGATCATCAACATAAGATTGCGCCGCCGCTTCAAGCTGGTCATCGGGCACCACTTCGCTGACCAGCCCGGTCGCCAGCGCGCGCGGTGCGTGGATGAACCGCCCCGTCATCATCAATTCTGCCGCGACTGATCCCCCCACCAGACGCGGCAGGAAATAGCTCACGCCCATATCGCAGGATGATAGACCCAGCTTGATGAAAGCCGCGTTCATCCTGGCACTTTCGCCCGCAATCCGGATGTCTGACGCCAAGGCAAAGGCAAAACCGCCGCCGCAGGCTGCACCATGCACCAGCGCAATGATCGGCTGCGGGCAGCGCCGCATCTTGATGTAGACTTCTGCCAGATGCCCCTGAAAGCCGAATCCACCGCCAAACGGATCAGCCGCGCGGTCGCTTGTGCTGCGATCCTTGATATCAAGCCCGGCGCAAAACGTACGCCCTGCCCCCCGCATGACCACAACTCGCGTTTGGCGGTCATTGTAAAGTCCGCCGAAGTAGTCGTTCAACTCATCCACCATCGCCAGCGAGAGCGCGTTCAGCACTTCGGGCCGATTGAGCGTGAGCCATTCAACCGCTCCGCGTTTTTCAACGCTGATCGTTTCATAGGCCTTGATCATGTTTTCTACTCCGAAGCCGCAATAATGGAGCAAGACCTAAGCCGCTGCCGTCAGGATGATGCTTGCCGAAACACATTCAGCAATTCTTCGGGTTTGGCATTGGCGATTGCGCCGCGGCTAACGTCGTCCGGCGACCAATGCCACGAATGGGCCGGATCATGCAGCATTGCCCAGTCCGGGAACATCCGACTGGCAACTTCTGCCCGCCTCAACAGCTTCACTTCCAGATGGCGGGGATCAGCCAAGATGCTTTCGAACAGGGAATCGACGGCTTGCGCAGATCCTTCCAGCAATTGCAGATAGATATCCTGACGACAAATCAGCGCGCCGGTTACACCATGTTGCGGATTGTTGCGCCGCGCTGTTGCCAGTATTCCCGAGAGCGTCGCGCTGTCATAGCCAAAAGGCTGAGACATATAGATCAATTGTGTAATCATGGCTTGAACCCTCTCCAATCCATGGATGCTACGCCAATGAATAGACTGCAACAAGCGCGCAACACTGTTCCATTGATCAGACATGGAACATTATTGCAGCGCAACATTCCAGACCGAATGAGGTTGGCCAATTATTACATAAACTTGCCCCTTTGGGCATGTCTCTGATCAGTTCTCGACACAGGTCCGCTGTTGTGGTGTCTTTGCTCCGCTGATTGCGGCATCGGCACAAAAAAAGGGAAGCACCATGGGACAGGCGGCCAAAGCGGCG
>CAZSTP010000419.1:0-2197 GCA_964609325.1 uncultured Novosphingobium sp.
CCCGGAGTTGTCTCATGAACCATCTCGACTTTGCCCTTGATACCAAAGCCGTGACAGAAGACGGCCAGATCGAGGGGCTCGCTGCGGGCTACGGCAATGTGGATGCCGGCGGCGATATTGTGATGCCCGGCGCGCTGGCGCGGTCGCTTACGACCCGAAAGTCGGTCCCGATGCTGATGTATCATGACCAAACGCGCCCGGCGGGTGTGTGGACTGATTTTGCCGAGAGCCCGGGCGGGCTGATCATCAAAGGTCAGATCTCGATGTCATCGCAGATCGGCCGGGAAGCCTATGGCCTGGTGCGCGACGGCGCGATCGGCGGCCTGTCGATTGGCTACCGCACGGTCCGCGAACAACTGGTGGGCAAAACCCGCCAGCTTTTGGAACTCGCCCTTTACGAGGTGAGCCTTGTCACCATTCCTATGAATGAGCGCGCGGTGATCACGGCTGTAAAGACCATCACCGATGGAAGCGTGCTTCCATCCCTTCCAGAGTTTGAGAATTTCCTGCGCGAGGCAGGGTTCTCCAAAAGCCAGGCCGCCGCAATTGCGGGCAAAGGCCTAAAATCGCTGCACCGGAGTGAGTCTGGCAGCACCCCATCTGACTTCCTGTCGGCCTTCGTGGCGCAGATGCGCGCCTGAACTAACCCAGCCTTTAGAACACTCCTACACAGGACATAATCCATGAGCGATCAAAAGACCGCCGAGCAGCTTGCCGGCGAAGTGAAAGGCGTGCTCGATGCACGCTTTGGTGAAATCAAATCGAGCAACGATGCCAAACAGGCTGAACTGCGTGGGCTGCTTGATGCCCGCCACAACGAGATCAAATCCGATCTCGAAGGCAAGCACGACAAAGTGAAGGCTCTGGCCGAGGACGCGCTGGGCAAAGCGCAGCGCGGCGAGGATCTCTCCAACGCCACCAAGGAACTGGCCGATGAGGCGCTGACTGCGCTCAATGAAGCCAAGGCCCGGCTCGATGAGGTCGAGCAGAAGCTCGCCCGCCGCGTGGCCGACGATGTGACCCCCGCATTCAAGACAATTGGCGAACAGGTCGTCGCCGATACGGCCATCAAGGCGTTCCTTGGCAACAACACGGTGCGCGGCCGCGCCAGTGTCGAGGTCAAAGCCATTATCTCGGCGCTCACGGCAGATGCTATGGGCTCTGCAGGCGATCTGATCATTGCCGACCGGATCCCTGGCATCATCATGCCGGGGCAACGCCGCCTGACCGTGCGTGATCTTTTGACCCCGGGCCGTACGGCAAGCAATTCGGTGCAGTACGTGAAGGAAACCGGATACGCCAATGCAGCGGCGAGCGTTTCAGAAACGACTGGCCCGACCAAGCCGCAATCGGACATCAAGTTCGATGTGCTGACCAGCAATGTCACGACGATCGCGCACTGGGTTCTGGCAACGCGTCAGATCCTCGACGATGTGCCGATGCTGCAATCCTACATCGATGGGCGCTTGCGCTACGGCCTGGCGCTGGTCGAGGAAAACCAGTTGCTGAACGGTAGCGGCACTGGAACAGATCTGGCCGGTATCTACACGCAGGCAACCGCCTTCACACCGCCGATCACCATCCCTGCGACCGTGACCCGCATTGATGTGCTACGCCTTGCCATGCTGCAAACAGCACTGTCCGAATTGATGTCGACAGGCGTGGTGTTGCACCCGGCCGATTGGGCGGCGATCGAACTGCTGAAGGATAGCCAAGGCCGGTTCATTGTTGGCAACCCCCAAGGGACCATGACCCCGACGCTTTGGGGGCAGCCGGTGGTTGCAACGCAAGGCATGGCAACCGGCAAATTCCTGACGGGCGCCTTTCAGCTGGGCGCGCAGATTTTCGACCGCATGGATGCGGTGGTCGAGATCTCGACCGAGGATGACCAGAACTTCCGCAAGAACCTGGTGACGGTGCTGGCCGAAGAGCGCCTTGCGCTTGCGGTCTACCGGCCCGAGGCCTTCGTGAAGGGCGACTTTACGGCAGCTGCGACGTCCGCGACCAAGGTCTGAGCAATGGGGGAGGGCGGGCTGTACGCTTTGGCCCTCCCTGCATTTTACAGGAGACACTCATGATCCTTCAGGCCCTCGATACCATTCACGTGAGCGCGGTGAGCTCTGACAATATCATCACCGGCCAGGTCTTTGAGATCCACGATTTGGCAGGGAAAAGTTTAATTGAGCGGGGCCTTGCC
>CAZSTP010000420.1:0-2192 GCA_964609325.1 uncultured Novosphingobium sp.
TCGCCCAGCGAATAGCCCGCGAGGATCTGCGCGGCCTGCATCACCTGTTCCTGATAGACGAAAATCCCGTAGGTCTCCGCAAGGATCACGCTCAACTTTTCGTGCGGATATTCAATCGCTTCCAGCCCGTTCTTGCGGCGTCCGAACAGCGGAATATTGTCCATCGGACCCGGACGATAGAGCGAGACGAGCGCGATAATGTCGCCAAAGTTGGTAGGTTTCACCGCCGCCAGCGTGCGCCGCATGCCTTCGGATTCCAGCTGAAACACGCCTACGGTATCGCCCGATTGCAGCAACTTGTACGTCTGCTCATCATCCCAAGCGAGCATGGACAGGTCAATCTCGATCCCGCGCTTGCCCATCAGGTCCACCGCTTTGCGCAAGACCGATAGCGTCTTGAGGCCGAGGAAGTCGAACTTGACCAACCCTGCATCCTCGACATGCTTCATATCGAACTGCGTGACCGGCATATCCGAGCGAGGATCGCGATAGAGCGGCACCAGTTGCGCCAAGGGCCGGTCCCCGATCACAACACCGGCGGCGTGGGTGGAACTGTTGCGCGGCAGGCCTTCCAGCTGCATCGCCAGATCGATCAAGCGCTTTACCTCGGGGTCGCGGTCATATTCGCGCTTCAGTTCGAGCACGCCGTTCAGCGCGCGTGGCAGTGGCCATGGATCGGTGGGATGGTTGGGCACCATCTTGCACAGCCGGTCGGTCTGGCCATAGCTCATTTGCAGGATGCGCCCGGTATCGCGCAGCACTGCGCGCGCCTTCAGCTTGCCGAAAGTGATGATCTGGGCGACGTGGTCTTGCCCGTACTTTTGCTGGACATAGCGGATCACTTCGCCGCGCCGTGTTTCGCAGAAGTCGATATCGAAGTCCGGCATGGAGACGCGTTCGGGATTGAGGAAGCGTTCGAACAGCAGTCCCAGCTTGATCGGATCAAGATCGGTAATGGTCAGCGCCCAGGCCACAAGCGAGCCTGCGCCGGAACCGCGCCCCGGCCCCACCGGAATGCCCTGATCCTTGGCCCACTTTATAAAATCGGCCACTATCAGGAAGTACCCGCCAAAGCCCATGCGGTTGATAATCCCGACTTCGAACTCAAGCCGCTGGCGATAGCCGCAGACTTCGTCCCACACGCCAGCTGCCGCCAATTGCGGATAGTCGGCAGCGTCCGGCTCGGCATCTGGGCCGAGGCAAAGCAGGCGGTCCAGTTCTTCGTGTGCGGCTTCCGGATAATAAGGCTTCAACCGCAGGACGAGGCCCTTGCGGCTGTCGGCGGCGCACATCCGCGCTTCGCCTTCCTGATCGCCCGCAAGGCTTGGCAGGATCGGCTTGCGCTTGGGCGGCATCACCGCGCAGCGTTGCGCGACGACCAGTGTATTGGCGAGGGCCTCGGGAAGGTCCTTGAACAGTTCCTCCATCACCTCGGCGGGCTTGATCCACCATTCGCGGCTTGAACGCGGGCGGTCGGTGCTATCGACGTGCGTAGAGCTGGCGATGCACAACATCGCATCATGCGCTTCGTAAAAGCCGCGCTCCGAGAAACAGGCCGGGTTGGTGGCGACGAGGGGCAGATCGCGCGCATAGGCAAGATCGATCAGGGCCGTCTCGGCAGCGTCCTCAACCGGGTCGTTGCGGCGGGCCATTTCGATATAGAGGCGGTTCGGGAACAGTTCTTGCAGCCGGTCGGCATAAGCCAACGCCGCACTTTCCTGTTCGCCGCCAAACAACCGCGTAAGCGCGCCTTCGCCGGATGCGGTCAGGCACAATAAGCCATCGGAATGGCCCAAAAGGTCGTCCAAAGCCACATGCGGCGCGAACTCCAAAGGCCGATCAAGATGCGCGCGGCTGACGAGGTGGCACAAATTGTCATAACCCACCGTGTCCTGCGCATAGAGCGCAAGCCAATCAATCGTCGGCTGGGCGGTGCCAAAACCTGTAGCCGCGCCCTCACGCTCGGGCCGCGCCACAGCGAGCATCGTGCCGATCACCGGCTGCACGCCCATTTCCTTGCACGCCTTGGCAAAGGCGACCGAGCCATAAAGGCCGTTGCGGTCGGTAATCGCTACGCCGGGAAACCCGCGCTCCGCCGCCGTTTTCGCGATCGCTTTGGGGTCCACCGCCCCATCGAGCATCGTGTAGGACGAGAAAACACGGAGCGGAACGAAGTTGGAATGAGGCATTCA
>CAZSTP010000421.1:0-2190 GCA_964609325.1 uncultured Novosphingobium sp.
GTGCCGATATTGGCAAGGTTGTTGGCGATCACGCGCATCCGCGTGTCTTGCGCCTCAAGCCCGGTGCGGGCGACGTGAAGGGCGGAACTTGGCATGGGGTTTTACCTTCCTGAAATCAGGCCTGAAATCACGAAATGCGCATCAGGGCAGAGCTGGATTCATCCACCTCACGCGCCTGGCTGATGACTTTGGTGCGGATATCGAACAGGCGCTGCGCCTCGACCATTTCGACAAGGATGCGCGTGGGATCGACGTTGGATTGCTCCAGACTGCCGACCATCAGCTTGGCCTCTTCGTCTTGCGGCAACACCCCGCCACCGGTGACGCGGAACAGGCCGTCCAGCCCCTTGTCGATGGCTGTTCCGGTGGTTGAAGCGATCTTGATCCGCCCCACATTCTGTGGCGGCTGGTCCGGCGCTTCGGGGTTCGAGACATTCACCCCGCCATCGGGCGAGATCGTGACCTTCGAACCCAATGGCACGGTGATCGGACCACCTTCGCCGATGACGGGGCGGTTATCGCCGTTTTGCAGCACGCCGCCTGCGCTGATCGAAAGATCGCCGCGCCGGGTATAGGCTTCGGTTCCATCCTCGGCCTGAACCGAAAGCATCGTGTCGCCGGTCAGCGCTACGTCCATCGGCTTGCCTGTTTCGATCAGCGAGCCTTGCGCCATCGAAGAGCCGCGCACTTCGCCATCGGTCATCGCGCGTGCTTCAAGGCTGGGGCCTTTCAGCGTCATCGGCGTGGTCGTCAGCATCTCGGCGCGAAAGCCGATGGTCTGGGCGTTTGCCATGTTGCTGGCGATCACGCGCTGGCGCACGGTCGATCCGGTCATCCCGGAATAGGCGGTGTAGATCAGGCGGTCCATCGGGCGGCTCTCAGGTTAAAGGATTGATCAGGCAGAGAATTAGCTCTGCAGCTGGATCACGGTCTGCGAAATCTGGGTGGCCGTATCGATGGCCTTGGCGTTTGCCTGGAAGTTCCGTTGCGCCGTGATCAGGCTCACCAGTTCCTCGGCAATATCCACGTTGGAACGCTCCAGCGCACCCGACAGTAGCGAGCCATATTGGCCGGTGCTGGGCTGGCCATAAGTGGCCGCGCCTGAAATGCCCGATGCCACCCAGTTGGACGAACCCACTTGCTTCAGGCCCTGCGGCGCGATGAAGCTGGCCAATGCCACTTTGCCGATGATCAGGTTTGATCCGTCAGCATAAGAGGCCACAACAGCGCCATCATCGGCCACGGTAATGCCCGCAAATTCAATGGGATTGCCGTTTGCATCCACGCCATTGCTGGGTGGGATCAATGCGTCGACCGGCGTCTGCGACGTGATGACACCTGCAGTCGTGGTCGGAAACACCTGCAGGCGGTTGTTCGATCCATCGCTGATGAATCCGCCCCCGTCGACAGTCATGCTGCCATTGCGGGTATAGAGCGTTTCCTGCGTCACCACGTTCTTGGTGGTGAAAAAACCATCGCCGTTGATCGCCAGATCCAGCGCCGATCCGGTTTGCTCAATGGGGCCGAGGGCAAAGTTTTGGCTAATGGATTCAACGGCTGCGCCAATGCCCACGACCAGCTTGGGATTGGTAAAGGCGCTACCCACCACGATATCGGCGAACTCGGTCCGGCTTTTCTTGAAGCCCGTTGTTTCGGCATTGGCGATGTTGTGGCTGATCACGCCAAGGTCTGTCTGGGCGTTCTTGAGGCCGTTGAGCGAGGTGTAAAAGGACATTCAGGTCTCCTGCGGGAAAGGTGGTCAAACGGTGGCGGATGTGGGCGTCTGGGTGGACGCAAGCTTGGCGATGGTGCTGTTCAGCGTGTCGAGCTTGGCCGAAATCTGCGCGAGGGTGTTGCCCTGGCCCGAAATCGTGCCGAGCGAGTCCTTCATGTCGTTAAGGTTCGACAGCGACGAAAACTGCGCGAGCTGTGCCAGCATCTGGGTGTTGTCGACCGGCTCGGTCGGGTCCTGATTTTGCAGCTGCGTGGTGAGCAGCTTGACGAAATCTTCGGCACCCATGGCGCCCCAGCCCTGTCCGGCCTTGGAGGATGTTTTGGCGTCGTTGACGGTCTTTGTTGCGATTACTGATGCGATAGACATTATTTCATCCTCATCGTTTCGAGCATGAGCTGCTTTGCGGTTTGCATCGCTTCGACCACGTTCTGGTATTGGCGCGAGCTTTCGAGCAT
>CAZSTP010000422.1:0-2178 GCA_964609325.1 uncultured Novosphingobium sp.
GGCGCAGCCCACTTCGCTAGAGCAATCGCAACAAGAAATAGGTCTTCGGGGGAATCTGGTGTGAGCGCTACAGACGTGAAGGATCTCGCAGGCGAGCCGAGCGCCTCGGACATCCGGTTAGTGATTGCGGCAAGTTCTGCCGGTACCGTGTTCGAATGGTACGATTTTTTCATTTACGGCACGCTCGCCTCGATCATCGGCAAGACCTTTTTCCCGTCCGACAACGCCACCCTGCAAGTTCTCCTCGTATGGGCGGGCTTTGCCGTCGGCTTTGGCTTCCGCCCGCTTGGCGCAATCCTGTTCGGGTATCTCGGTGACAAACTGGGCCGCAAATATACCTTCCTCGTGACGGTCACACTGATGGGCGTGGCCACCGCCGGTGTGGGCTTGATCCCGTCTGCGGATTCCATCGGCCTGTTTGCCCCTGCCATCGTGATTTTCCTGCGCGTGCTGCAAGGCCTCGCGCTTGGCGGCGAATATGGCGGGGCGGCGATCTATGTGGCCGAACATGCCCCGGGCGGGCGGCGCGGTTATTACACCAGCTTCATTCAGGCCAGTGTCGTCGGCGGCTTCGTACTCAGCCTGATCGTCGTGCTCGCCAGCAAGGCGATGATGACGCAGGAATTCTGGCTCGCATGGGGCTGGCGCGTGCCCTTTCTGCTCAGCATCGCGCTGCTCGCGGTATCGCTGTGGATGCGGCTGAAGCTGTCGGAAAGCCCGGTGTTTCAGGCGATGAAAGAGCAGGGCGAACTGGCGGGCAATCCCTTCGTCGAAAGCTTTACCTATCCCGGCAACAAGAAGCGCATTTTCGTGGCGCTGTTCGGGATCGCGGCGGGCATTACTGTCATCTGGTACACCGCCATGTTCACCGGCCTCGGCTTCCTCAAATCGGCCATGCACCTTGATGATACTTATGCCGAAGTTGTGGTCGGTATTGCCGCTGCCGTTGGCATGGGGTTCTATGTTCTGTTCGGCGCACTATCTGACCGTATCGGGCGCAAAAAGCCGGTTGTGCTGGGCTACCTAGCCACATTGCTGGTGCTGTTCCCGATCTTCTGGTTGATGGGGGCCGCGGCCAATCCGGAACTTGCGGCCACAGCCGCCCGCAACCCTGTCGTCATCAGCGGACCTGATTGCAATTACAGCCCGTTCGCTTCCGAACAATCCAGCAATTGCGGTAAACTGCTGGGTGATTTGTCGGCATCGGGCATCATTTACGATCTGCAAGAAGCGCCGGTCTTTGCGATGACGGTCGGTGGATCAACCGTCGATCTCGCGGCTTTCCCGTGGGATGGCAAAGCGGCGCTGCGCACTACCGCGCTCCAGACCGAACTTTCGAAATTCGGTTATGACTTTGCCAAAGTGAAGCCGTCGCTCGGCCGGACCATCGCAGTGATTGCCGCCTTGTTAGGCTTGATGGCGCTATCGGGCGCAACCTACGGACCGACGGCGGGGCTCTTGGCCGAAATGTTCCCGCCGCGCATCCGCTATAGCTCGATGTCGATCCCCTACCACATCGGCACCGGCTATTTCGGTGGCTTCCTGCCGCTGATCTCCAGCTACATCGTGGCACGCACCGGCGATCCTTACGCCGGGTTGTGGTACACATGGGTTATCGTGCTGGTCGGTTTGCTCGTCGCGGCATGGGGGTTGAAACCCGGTTTGCCCACCGATTTTCAGGATGACTGAGATTATCGCTCCGCCACCTGCAGCGCTGCGTCTGCGGATGGATGGCCGTACGCTTGTCGCCAACTGGCAAGCATTGTCGGCCATGTCGGGCACAGCCGCGGCGGGGGCTGCGGTGAAGGCGAACGCTTACGGGCTGGGGGCAGGGCGGGTTACCCAAGCCCTGGCCAAAGCCGGGTGCCGCAATTTCTTCGTCGCGCACTGGCGTGAGGTCCCCGATCTCCTGCCCCATGTACCCGCAAACCAGATCGCGGTGCTGCACGGCCCGATGACCACGCAAGACGTCGCTTATGCCCGCGTCACAGGTGTCCGCCCGGTCCTCAACAGCCTTGCGCAAGTGCATTTGTGGCAAAGCAGCGGCGGCGGGGTGTGCCATGTGATGGTCGATACCGGCATGAACCGATTGGGCCTTTCCATCGATGACCTCGGCGATGCCTCCTTGCAAGGCCTCGATATCGACCTCTGCCTCAGCCACCTCGCCAGCGCTGACGA
>CAZSTP010000423.1:0-2168 GCA_964609325.1 uncultured Novosphingobium sp.
TGCCCGAATGCCGGATCGGGAATTCATAAGTGAACGTCTCGCCCGGATCGATGCCGGGGAAGGATAGGCCTGGCACCCCGTCCATCTGGAACGGCACCAGCAGCCCATGCCAGTGGATCGAGGATTGCTCCTTCAGATTGTTGGTCACCGCAATCCGCACGTTCTGGCCTTCGCGCAGACGGATCAGCGGGGCAGGGATCGTGCCGTTCACGGCAATAGCCGAAGCGGCGCGATTGCCCACGGCATAGCGAGCCTCGCCAATGCTCAACGCAATGGTTTCGCCCGAAAGCGTGCCGCCCGTATTGTGCCCGGCCAATGGGCCCTTACCCGTCCTGTGGCCGCCATGCCCCGATTGCGCCCAAGCCGGGAACAGCGGAGCAAGGCTCAGCGCACCCGCACCAAGCAGCAGGCGACGACGATCAAGCAGCAAGTTGTTTTCCATCACAAACGGGATACGCCTGAAATCGCGTTATCCCTCAAGAATTTCCGACAATTTCTGCCGTGCGCGATAAATCCGCGTCTCGACCGCCTTTTCGCTGATCGAAAGCACCATCGCGGCCTCTGCCATGCTCATCCCTTCGATGCGGCACAGGATCAGGGGTTCCTTCAGATTGGCGGGCAGGGCGGCGATTGCCGCGCCAATCCGCGCCACTTCGCGTGCCGAGATAGCCGCCGCTTCAGGGTCTTGGCCCGCGTCTGCCACATCAAACGCCTCATCCAGCGGTCGTGCCATGCGGAACAGCCGCCGCACCGCGCGCCGCCGCGCCCAGTCATGGCACTTGTTGAGCGCGATACGGATCAGCCAGGTGCGAAACGGCTTGGCCGGATCATAGCGCCCCAGTGCGGCAAAGGCGGAAACGAACGTCTCTTGCGCAATGTCCAGCGCCTCGCTGTCATCGCCCAGATGATGCCGGGCCACGCGGAACGCCGCCTCGCGGTGCCGGTCCATCAGCGCGGTATAGGCCGCCTGCTCGCCGCCGAGCGCAGCCGTCACCAGCGCGGCGTCGCTCGCGTCGGCTGGCGGTGCCCCCATCGTGGCGATCAGTGCGCTTGCGGGGCCGTGAGCGCGCGGGCGATCTCGCGGTCAAAGATCGTGGCCTGCTGCGGCGTCAGCACCGCGCGCATTGCAAAGACATGCGCCAGCGTTTCCTTTTGGAGATCACCCATCGCCATATGCGAGCGGTCCACCGCGCCTGCCACTTTGGGGCCAAACTGGTGCTCGTTGGCCATCGCTTTGGCCAGATCGGCATTGGTCTGCCGCAGTTGCGCATCCAGCGCTTTGCGGCGCTGAGCGAAATCGGCTTCAAGCCTGTCAATCGCGGCCTGTTGGGCGGCTGTCAGCTCAAGCCGGTCGTGCATCAACTGATGCAATTCGCTGCCGCCGTGATCGGCCACCATCACGCCGCGCGCAAAGTGGTTGGCGGCAAGTGCAATTGCGGCTGAAACCAGCGCGACCAGCACATAGCGCAGGTTGCCGCGCATCAATTTGCCAGCAATTGCGAAGGTGCGCCCGATGGCACGCCAAACAGCGGTTCGGCCTTTGCCGGGGCCGCAGGTGCAATCGAACCGACGACGCCGACAAGCGCGGCCACCGCAACGGCCATCACCATGCCGCGCCGCGCCACACGCGCATCACGCCGCGCCGCAAGGCCCTGCATCACGCCATCGTCAATCGCTGCCAGTGCGGGCGGCAGGCTTTGCCCGCCAATCGCTCCCAGCATAGCATCAAGATCGGCCATAGATCGGTTCTTGTCCTTCGTTCCACGTACCGCATGATACGCAGCCTGCGGCAAATTCCCTCATCCGATCGTGCCTCCGCAAGAAAAAACTTCGCTACGTGCTTGAGGGATCGCGAACCGCGGTGCGTAATGCCACTGGAGAGTCACCCGATGCGGTGGCACAAGATCCCAGCTCCGAAAGGATTTTTATGCGCCGCTTTGCCCTTCTTGTCGCTCCAGCCCTTGCCATGCTTGCGCTTCCCGGTGCCGCTTTTGCGCATACCAAGTTGCTGTCGTCTGCCCCTGCGGCCAACGCCACGGTGGCCAAGCCAACCAAACTGACGCTGACCTTTTCCGAAACGCTCGTGGGCCCGCTTTCGGGCATCGAACTGGTCATGACCGGCATGCCGGGGATGGCCAATCACGCGCCCATGCCGATCAAGGGCTTCA
>CAZSTP010000424.1:0-2165 GCA_964609325.1 uncultured Novosphingobium sp.
GATGGGCATAGGCGTTTTCCTGCGTGGTGCGCACGCAATCGGACAGGCAGCGCATCCTGGTATCGCCGGTCCAGTAGAAATCGGGCACGGGGCGTGTGGCGGCAAGGCCGTTGGCATCGGCAAGGCCCGGCATCTCCAGCCAGTACATGCCCCGGATATATTCGCGCCAGCCGATGATCTGGCGGATGAAGCCTTCTACCGCCTCCAGCGGCGCACGGCCTTTGCGCCATTCGTTTTCGGCGCGGCGGCAAAGGTCCAGCGGATCGAGCAGGCCGATGTTGATCGCGGGCGAAAGCGCGGCGTGGAACAGGAAATCCTGCCCCGCCACCATCGCGTCCTGATACTTGCCGAACAGCGGCAACCGCTCTTTCAGAAACACATCGCGCGCTGTTTCAGCATCGGCGCGGGTGACGGGCCAAGCGAACTTTTCGAGCGACCCGAAGTGTCCGGCAAAGCGTTGCTCGACCAGCGCAAACACCTCGCGGGTTATGGCATCGGGTGTGAACGGTGGCAGCGCGGGCGGGGCCAACCCCTTTTCCGGGCCACCGCGATTTTCCGCATCATAATTCCATTTGCCACCAACGGGCTTGTCACCCTCCATCAGCAGGCCGGTTTTGCGGCGCATATCGCGGTAGAAATACTCCATCCGCAATTCGCGCCTGCCCGCGGCCCAATCGTAAAAGCTGGTGAGCGGGTTGATGAAGCGCGTGTCGGGCAGGATGCGAGAGCGCACGGGCAACCGGTCGCGCCACTCTTCCATCGCCTGCTTCACTCGCCATTCGCCGGGTTCCGTCACTTGCACGCCGCGCGGTGCGTGGCGTTCGATGGCGCGTAGGACTTCGCCGGTGAAGCTGCCGGTGTTGGCAGGATCATCGAGCCGGACGTAATCGACTGTCCATCCCGCGGCGCGCAGTTCGGTGGCGAAGTGGCGCATGGCCGAAAGGATCAGCGCGATCTTGGCCTTGTGGTGGCGCACATAAGTCGTCTCCTCGGCCACCTCCATCATCAGGATCACGGTGTCATCGGGCTTGCGATCGGCAAGGCTGGAGATTTTGGGTGAAAGCTGATCGCCAAGGATCGGGACGAGAACGGGGCCGGGCATGTTTGTGCAATGGCCGAGCGGCGGATTGGTTCAAGCTGCCCGTTCGGGCCAGCGGATTTGGTGCAGCCGGTTCTTCCCCGCCGGTGCGTCCCCGCCCAGTTAGGTGCAGTCCGTCCACCACCAGTAGTTCGTCATTGCGAGCGCAGCGAAGCAATCCAGAGGTTGTGCCTCGACGCTCTGGATTGCTTCGCTGCGCTCGCAATGACGAAGTGGGGTATGAATGACGGGCGGGGTGGTACTCAGTTGAGGCCTTAAACAAAGCTGTAGGGATCAATGTCCACCGCCACGCGTACGCCGGGGGGGAAGCGCAGTTGATCGAGCCATTCGCGGATCACGCGTTGCAATTCGGTGGAGCGCCGCGCGTTGATCAGCAGGCGATAGCGGTAGCGGCCGCGCAGCAAGGATAGCGGGGCAGGGGCGGGGCCGAGGATCATCACATCGGCCAGATGGGGCGCGCTGCCGCCGATGCCGCGTGCGGCATCGCGTGCTTCGGCCTCGTCTTCGCTGCTGACGATGATCGCGGCCCAGCGCCCGAACGGTGGTGCGCCGGCATCGCGGCGGGCTTCGGTTTCGGCGGCATAGAAGGCATCGCGGTCACCGCTGGCCAAGGCTTCGATCACCGGCGCTTCGGGGTGGCGGGTCTGGATCAGGACTTCGCCCGGCTTTTCCCCGCGGCCTGCACGTCCGGCCACTTGCGCCACTTGCTGATACGTCCGCTCTGCCGCGCGCAGATCGCCGCCTTCAAGGCCCATGTCGGCATCGATCACGCCCACCAGCGTGAGTTCGGGGAAGTGGTAGCCCTTCGTGACAAGCTGCGTGCCGACGATCACATCGATGGCCTTGGCGCTGGCCATCTCGACAAATTCTGCGGCTTTGGCAGGGCTGGTCAGTGTGTCGGAGGTTACCAGCGCCAAGCGGGCTTCGGGAAGGATCGCGGCCACTTCATCGGCAATCCGCTCTACCCCCGGCCCACAGGCGACGAGGCAATCGGGTTCGTGACATTCGGGGCAGGCTTCGGGCGTTGGCACTTCATGGCCGCAATGGTGGCAGGCCAGCCGCCGCG
>CAZSTP010000425.1:0-2164 GCA_964609325.1 uncultured Novosphingobium sp.
TCGCAGGAAACGCCGACCCGCGAGCCGCCGAGATAATCCCTCGGGCTGCGGCTGGTATTGTCGGCAACGAGGCGCTCATCGACCAGCGCGTTAAGGCGATCGGCGAATGAGGGGCGGTGGTTGAAGTCCAGCATCAGAATGGGCAGTCGGCAGAGGTGATGGGAGCAGGCTGGAGGGTGGCCGCGCACATCGCGTCCTGAAACCCTTCGACGCCTGCGCGGATGAAACCGAGCATCTGCTCCCTGCTCCAGGCGCAGGGCGGCGTCTGCCATCCGATCGCATCAAGCATCGTGGCGACAGGCTGCAGTGCAGCCACGATTGCAGCGTTTTCCTGAGGGGTAAGATCAACCATGTCGGGTACCTTTCGCGCGCGGGCCCAGAAGATGCGTTGGCAACTCATCGAGCAGAACCAGACCTCGGGCCCGGAGTGTTTGGTTTGTTGGGGACCCAGCCATCCAAACCCTGCAGCGGGACGCCGGCAAATGGCGCACAGGACGCCGCGTGGATGCCAGCACCGCAGCCGCTTTTCGGAAGAAGGTGATTTTTCCATGGGTCTTGTCCATCATGCCGCCTGCCGAAACGCATCCGGGTCCGCGCGATGCACGAGGCTGCGGATGGCGGGCTGGTTGAATCGGAAGGAGAGCAGCGCCGAGGCGTGATACCGCGTCAGGCCGTAGTCCGAGCGGTAGGTGGTCGGCAGGAAGGCCAGTTGCTTATCGGACGGCGGCTGGCGTAACCAGCCACGGCTCTTGTGGGCAGACTCGTCGGTCTCATGGGTGTTGAGCCAGTCATCGGCGGCAGCAAGGCAGATACTGCGCTCTCCGACTGCCAGCAGATGAGCGGGCTTTTGGGGCTGGCCGCCGATGCCGTACCAGCGACCGTTCAGGAAAAAGACGCCCGCCCATGCGTGAAAGCCGTTGGCCACGAGCGCGGCATCATCCCCGAAAATGTCGACCCACTCAAAGCTCGAGCGCTTCAGCAGGTCGATCTCGGCCATGATGAACTGGCCGAGTGGTTCAGCAGGCGCATGCCCGGCGCCTTCCCAGATGTGACCGCATAGAGGGCATTCTACGACGGGCGTCGGAGCCACACCGCCGCATTCCGGGCATTCCTTGGTGGGCGCGTCGCCGGTGGCATGCTTGCCCTCAAGGTCGACATCCTGCTCAAGCGAGCCATGGATCAATGTCGATGTGCCGAAATCGAGGACAATGCAGTCGGATTTGACGATGCCGGGATAATCTTCCGGGTTCACAGTGCGCAGGCCGCGCCCGATCATCTGGATCATGGTTGATTTAAACGAACTGGGGCGCAGCAAGATGACGCACGAGGTCGGGGGATGGTCCCAGCCTTCGGTCAGGACCGCAACATTGACGACCACCTGCAGATCGCCGGCGCCATAGGCAGCGAGGGTGGCACGACGGATCGCGTCATCCAGATCGCCGTGGACGACCGTCGCAGCAATGCCATTCGCGTTGAAGGCGTCCGCCACATTTTCAGCATGGCTGACGGTCGAGCAGAACACGACCGTCTGGCGGTCGCCGGCCTTCTCCCGCCAGTGGGCGATGACCTGGTCGGTCACCGGCGCCTTGTTCATGATCGCATCGACCTGGCCCATGTCGAAATCGGCAGCCGTCTTGCGCACCTTGCCGAGATCTTCGCGAACTCCGACGTCGATCACGAATGTGCGCGGGTGCACGAGATGCCCGGAGGCGATCAGTTCCCCCATGCGGATCTGGTCCGCCACGTTGGTGAACACCTCGCGCAGCCCCTTGCGGTCACCGCGGTTGGGGGTGGCGGTCACTCCGAAGATTCGCGCCATCGGATTGCGGTGGAGGACGCGATCAATGATGCGACGGTAGCTGTCGGCGACCGCGTGATGCGCCTCGTCGATTACCAGCAGATCGACCGCTGGCATGGCATCCAGATTGGCTGGCCGAGAAAGGGTCGGGACCATCGCGAAGGTGACCTGGCCACCCCAGTTCTTGGATCCAGCATCGACAACCGAGGTGGTCATGCCCGGATTGACCCGGGAGAATTTGTCCCGGTTCTGGTCGGTCAGTTCATCGCGGTGGGCCAGGACACAGGCCTTGGCGCAGCTGTCGCCGATCATCTGGCCCGCCACCGCGGACAGGATAATCGTCTTGCCCGTGCCGGTCGGAGCCAC
>CAZSTP010000426.1:0-2161 GCA_964609325.1 uncultured Novosphingobium sp.
ATTGGCCTTGCACGCTATCCCGGCACCGCGCCGGTCGATCTGGCAAGCGCCTATGCCATTCAGGACCGCGCGATTGCCCTGGATGGCCGCGCGATAGCGGGTTGGAAGGTGGGGCGGATCAATGCGCCGCTCGATTCGGCGCTGGGGTCCAATCGTCTGGCAGGGCCGGTCTTTGCCGATAGCGTGGTGGATGCAGCATCGGGCGATGCGCCTGCCATGCCCGTATTCGCGCAAGGCTTTGCTGCGGCCGAGGCCGAGTTCATGCTGCATGTGGCGGCGGGATTTGCAGGGCCGGTGCCTAGCGATGATGCGGGCACCAAGGCGATCCTTGATGACGTGCGGCTGGGCATCGAGATTGCCAGCTCGCCCTATCCCGGCATCAACAATGACGGCCCGCTGGTGACGATTTCCGATTTCGGCAACAACGCCGGGCTGGTGCGCGGAGCGGCGCTGGCCGGATGGCAGGACATCGATCTGTGCGCGGTGCAAGTGCGGACCGAGATCGATGGTGCGGTGATCGGCGCGGCCACGGCGGCCACGATGCTCGACGGGCCTTATGGCGCGGTGCGGTTTCTGCTCGGCAATCTTATCGCGCGCGGCGTGGATGTGAGCGGGGGCCTGTGGGTTTCCACCGGCGCGATCACCGGCGTGCATGAAGTGCGCCTCGGGCAGAACGTGCGCGCGGTGTTCGAAGGCTGCGGCGAGGTGTTGTGCAGCATTGCGGCGGCAACGCCGCGCCAGATCTAGGCAGTTTCAGGCGCACCGCCAAAGCGCGGGTGCCTTCGGGAGAGATGCAGTGGGTGAAGCACCAATTGCCAGCATAGAAAACGCAGCGGTGAAGGCCGGACGCTATCGCTGGGTGATCGTCGCGCTGCTGTTTGCGGCGACGGCGGTCAACTATATCGACCGCCAGATGATCGGCGTGCTGAAGCCTACGCTGGTTGCCGAGTTCGGCTGGACCGAGGGCGATTTCGCCGCGATCGTGTTCTGGTTCCAGGTGGCTTATGCCATCGGCTATATCGGCTTTGGCCGGATTGTTGACGCGCTGGGCGCAAGGCTTGGCTATACGATTGCCATCGTGATCTGGACGCTGGGCCACATGGCGCACGGCTTTGCCACGGGCGTTACCAGCTTTGCCGCTGCACGGTTCGGTTTGGGCGTGGGCGAGAGCGGCAACTTCCCCGCCGGTATCCGCGCGGTGACGGACTGGTTCCCGCAGCGCGAACGCGCCTTTGCCATCGGCCTGTTCAATGCAGGGGCGAACGTGGGCGCGATCATCACGCCGCTGCTGGTGCCCGTGCT
Source organism: uncultured Novosphingobium sp. (assembly GCA_964609325.1). Classification (GTDB taxonomy): domain Bacteria; phylum Pseudomonadota; class Alphaproteobacteria; order Sphingomonadales; family Sphingomonadaceae; genus Novosphingobium. The sequence goes on from CAZSTP010000426.1 coordinate 1,303, forward strand.
GGTGCTGTACTTCGGATGGCGCGCGGCGTTTTTCATTACCGGCATCTTCGGCGTGGTGTGGCTGCTGGCATGGTGGTTCATCTATCGCCATCCATCCGAACACCCGCGTGTTTCGAAGGAAGAACTGGCGTGGATCAGCCAGGACCCGGTCGATCCGGTGGAGCCCATCGGCTGGAGCAAGCTGCTGACCGTGCGCGAGACCTGGGCCTATGCGCTGGGCAAGTTCCTGATCGATCCCATCTGGTGGTTCTTCCTGTTCTGGCTGCCGGGCTATCTGTTCGAACGCTATGACATGGACCTCAAGACCTTCGGCCTGCCACTGGCCGCGATTTACCTGATCTCCGATTTCGGCTCGATTGCGGGCGGGTGGATGTCATCGCGGCTGATCAAGGCGGGGCGCAGCGTGAATTTTGCGCGCAAATCGACGATGCTGCTGGCGGCGCTTTGTGTTTTGCCGATCTGGTTTGCGCAGAGCATCGATTCGGTATGGGGCGCGGTGCTGATTATCGGTCTGGCGACGGCGGCGCATCAGGCGTTTTCGGCCAACCTCTATACCATCCCGTCAGACATGTTCCCGCGCGGCGCGGTCGGCTCGGTCGTGGGCATCGGCGGCACCGTGGGCGCGCTGGGCGGCATGGGGATGGCGCTGTTTACGGGGTATATTCTGGACAGCACCGGCAGCTACGAAATCCTCTTCGCCATCTGTGCAAGCGCCTATTTGCTGGCTTTGGCGGTGGTGCACATGCTGAGCCCGAAATTGGGCGCGGCGAAGGTTTGAGAGGGGCCTAACCCTCTCCCGCGATGGGGAGAGGGTTAAATCTGTCAGGTTTTCGGGATGGCGCGTTCGCCCTTGATGCTG
>CAZSTP010000427.1:0-2158 GCA_964609325.1 uncultured Novosphingobium sp.
AGCGCGACCGAGCTTTCCGCATCGCGCGCACCGTTGATGCCGCGAATGTTGATCTGCGTATCGCCCGCTTCTGCCGTGCCTGTCACGATGGTGACGCCCGGCGTGAGCTGCGCGAAATCATCGGCCTTGTTGGCGCCGGTGTTCTGCAGCGCAGCCGCAGTCAGCACTGCAACCGATGCCGGAACGTCCTGCAGGCGCTCATTCTGGCGGCGAGCGGTGACGATGATCGTATCGCCGCCCTCTTCGGCAGCGGCCGTATCCTGCGGCGCTTCCTGCGCAAAAGATGGAGTGGCAGCAGCGAGCAAAAGCCCCAGTGCCGATGCATTGAGTAGAAGACGGCTAGCACGCATTCTCAAACCTCCCTGTTGGTTCGATTACGTTGAAATTTTTTAGAAGTGCGCGTGGGCATCCTCCCCACAACACGCACTCTTGCGAGAGGCACAGCTTATTGTATACAATGTGGTGCGGTCAAGGTGTTAGAAATCCTGCACCAACGGGCAGGTTTCGGGCAGATCCGAAATGGCGGCACAACGTAATTGCATACGATTTGGTGAGAGCGATGGTCTTGCAGATGTTCCCTTCTTTGATGCCTTCCGGCTTGGAAGGGCCCCCGGCATGAGCCGCGCGATCACCTTTCTTGAGGTAGGGCCGCGTGACGGCTTGCAAAACGAAAAGGCGCTTGTCGCCACGGTAGACAAGCTGGAACTGATCCGCCGCAGCATCGATGCAGGCGCGCGCCGGATCGAAGTGACCAGCTTCGTCAATCCCAAGCGCGTGCCGCAAATGGCCGATGCCGAAGATGTCTGCGCAGGCCTGCCCAAAGTGGATGGCGTCAGCTACATCGGGCTTGTCCTGAACGCCAAAGGGGCCGAGCGCGCGATTGCGACCAGCACTTTGCACGAACTGGGTGCTGTCTGCGTCTCGACCGACACCTTTGCCATTGCCAACCAGGGCCAAACCAGCGACGAATCGGTGGAAGCGGCCAAAACCATCGTCGGCTTGGCGCAGGCCGCCGGACTGAAAGGCCAGGCGACTATCGCTGCCGCTTTCGGATGCCCGTTCGAGGGTGAGGTGAGTGAAGACCGCGTCGTGGCCATGGCCGTCGCGCTGGCCGCAGCCAATCCAACCGACATTGCCCTTGCCGATACCATCGGCGTGGCCGATCCCGCACATGTGTCGCGCCTTGTCCGCCGCGTGGCCGAAGCTGTCGCCCCGATCCCGGTGCGCGTCCATTTCCACAACACGCGCGGCACCGGTATCGCCAATGTCTGGGCCGCGATTGAAGCAGGCGCGAACGTGGTTGACGCATCGTTGGGCGGCCTTGGCGGCTGCCCGTTCGCACCCGGCGCTGCGGGCAATGTGTCGAGCGAGGACGTTGTTTACATGCTGGATCGCGCAGGCGTTCAAACCGGCATGGACCTTGGCAAAATGATCGAAACCAACCGCTGGCTTGCCGGTGTAATGGGCCGCAAACTTCCCGGAATGGTGGCCCAGGCGCCCGCGTTCCCGAAATCAGAGCAGGAGTAACACCCGATGGGCTATCGCCTTGGCGTCGATGTTGGCGGCACTTTCACCGATCTGCTGCTGTTCGATACGTCCAGCAGCGCGTTCTGGCGGCACAAGACGCCATCGACCCCCCATGACAGTTCCGAAGGCATCCTCAACGGGGTGACCGCGATCTGTGCCAAGGCCGGGATCGGTGCCGGGGATATCGATTACTTCCTGCATGGCACCACCGTGGCCACCAACGCCGTGCTCGAAGGCAAGGGCGCGAAAGTCGGCCTCGTCGCGACCGAAGGCTATCGCCACATCATGCAGATCGCGCGCAGCTTTGTGCCGGGCGGGCTTGCCGGATGGATTATCTGGCCCAAGCCCCAGCCGCTGGCCGCGCTGGAAGATACCGTCACGATCAAAGGCCGTATGGATGCCGAAGGCAACGAGTTGCGCCCGATCGACGATACCGACATCCGCACCCAATTGTCTGCGCTCAAGGCCAATGGCGTTGAAGCCATCACCGTCAGCCTGATCAACGCCTATACCAACGGCGCGCATGAAAAGCGCGTCGGCCAGTTGGCGGGCGAGATCATGCCGGGGGTTCCGGTATCGCTGTCCCACGAAGTCCTGCCCGAAATGCAGGAATACGAACGCACGCTGACCA
>CAZSTP010000428.1:0-2137 GCA_964609325.1 uncultured Novosphingobium sp.
GTCCGCACGGACCAACTGCTCGACACTGCCAAGGTACTGACCGAACTCGGACTGGTCTGAATTCAGTCCTACGAACGGGATCGCGGGGCCACTGCTAGCCCGAGGAAAACCATCAAAGCTTGATTAAGCCTGACGATATCCTCGTCATCTATCCTGCCCACCCGCACGCCAAGCTTAGATTTGGCAACGGTCGTAACTTTATCGACCATGATCCGGCTTGGTATTTTCAGGCCATTTCGTTCGTTGGGCTCGATTGCAAGCCGGAACAGCGGAGCTTCGGTAGGATCGGTGCTGAGGAGGCAGACTGTAATGGAAGTGGTCGCATCGAAGACATCGTCCTGCACGATGACGACCGGCCGGGGTTTTCCCGCATAATCACCGCCGCCGGAAACGGTCCAGATATCACCGCGCTTCATCAGATGAGCGGTTCAGAGATCGCGTCGATGAAGGCCTGATCGTCACCGGCGTGATCGCTGTTGGCAACGGCCAGCGCCTGACGATGGGCCTGGGCCTTGAAGCTGGGCGCTCGCACGTCGGGCACCCAGATCTGGATGGGGCGCATGCCCTGCTCGCGCAGGCGAACGCGATGGGCGCGAACCTTCTCGCGTGAAGAACCAGATGCTGCAGCCACCATAGCGGCCTCCTTCCGTAGAGTTACATGTAACTTACCATCGGACGACCTACCGCACAAGTCCGACGGTGCCGACGGACAAAATCCCTTCCCGTCAAAACTGGAGAGCTGCCGTGAAACAGGTGCAGTCAGCCGGCAGCGTTGCCCACGAAGAGTGGCGCGTCATACCGGGGAACGAAGGTTACGAAGTCTCGAGTGAGGGGCGCGTTCGCTCGATTAATCGAACCCTGCCAGACGGCCGCCGCTGGTGCGGTAGGATTATGAAGCAGCGCACGACGCGACATGGATACAAATCCATCACCCTTGCGACCGGGAGCCGAGGACGCGGGCGAACGGCGCACGTTCACACGCTGGTCGCGGAGGCGTTCCTCGGAGTGCGACCGACGGCGCACCACCTGGTGGCACATGGAGACGGCTCACGGACCAACAATCGACCGGACAATCTGCGCTGGGCGACGGCTCTGGAGAATGCCGAGGATCGAGACCGGCACGGCACGACGGTGCGCCTAAAGGGCGAAGCGCACGGTATGTCGAGACTGACCGCAGCGGCAGTCTTGGAAATGCGCGCGAGGAAGCACCGAGGCGCCAGCGCGGACGAATTGGCTGAACGGTTCCGCGTAAGCCGATGGACGGTGTTTGACGCAGTCTCAGGACGAACATGGGGGCACGTTTGAGCAAGCTCGCTGTGGAATATCGGTCGGCTTCGGCTTTGATCTCGTACATTCGCAATGCCAGAACCCATTCTGACGAGCAGGTTGCGCAGATCGCTGCGTCAATCCGGGAATTCGGGTTCACCAATCCCATCCTGGTGGACGGTGAAAACGGCATCATCGCGGGTCACGGGAGGCTCTTAGCGGCCCGGAAACTCGGTCTGACCGAGGTGCCCGTCATTGAACTTACCGATCTTACTGAGGCCCAAAAAAAGGCCTACGTCATCGCGGATAACAAGCTGGCGCTGAATGCTGGCTGGGACCTTGAACTGCTCGCGGTCGAACTGGGCGATTTGCAGGGTTTCGATTTCGACCTGATGCTAACCGGGTTCTCGGACGACGAGTTGTCAAAGCTGCTGACCGAAAAGACCGACGGCCTGACCGATCCTGACGCGGTTCCAGATGTGTCGATCAACCCTGTCGCCAAGCCAGGCGATGTCTGGCTGCTCGGTAAGCACCGCCTGATGTGCGGCGACAGCACCAGCGTTGACGACATGGAAAAGCTGACCGCTGGCCAACTGGTCGACATGTGGCTGACCGATCCGCCCTACAACGTGGCCTATGAAGGTGGGACCAAAGACAAGCTCACCATTAAGAACGATAATATGGGCGATGACCAGTTCCGCGAGTTTCTGCGCGATGCCTACGTCACCGCCGATACCGTTATGAAACCCGGAGCGGTGTTTTACATCTGGCACGCCGACAGCGAGGGCTACAATTTCCGCGGCGCGGCGCGCGATGCTGGATGGAAAGTGCGCCAGTGCCTGATCTGGAAGAAATCATCGCAGGTCATGGG
>CAZSTP010000429.1:0-2127 GCA_964609325.1 uncultured Novosphingobium sp.
GTCAGCCATCGAGCGCCGTGATATCGGCCCAGAAGTTATCCGCGCCGCGCGCCACGACTTGTGCGCCAAGCACGCCTGACCAATAGGCGTCGCTGCCGAATTCCGAACGCCACGCCCACAGTCTGCGGGTGAGGGGGTGCAGATCATATTCGATGGTAAAGCCGATGGCGCCGTGCACCTGATGGGCCAGCGCGGTGCCGATGCCGATGGCCCGGTTTGCGCGCAATTTGGCCGCAGCAGTTTCAAACGGAGCTGATCCGCGCGCCATCGCCTGAAATGCGCCCATCGCGGCGCAGTTGGCAGCGGCGGCTTCACAGGCAAATGTTGCAAGGTTTTGCTGCACGGCCTGGAACTTGCCCAGTGGCCGCCCGAATTGCTGGCGATCATTGGCAAAGCCAACCGACTTTTCCAGCGCGGCATCGAGCGCGCCCGCAATTTGCGCGACGCGGGCCAAAGCGCCCACGGCAAAGACATCGGCTTCGATGCGGGTAACGGGCACGCTATCGCACGTTGCATGTTCGCGCGCTTCGCCTGCGATGCTGGTCTGGTCTTCCAGCGCAAGCGCCGCTGTTTCGATGACCATCGATCCGCCGTTGGGGCAGGGGGCCACGACAAAGCTTGAGCCTTTGCCAAAACAGATGCCGCCGATTGTGCCGGTGAAGCGATCCCCGTCGATCGTGCCTTTGGCCGAGCTGGCGATCGTGCCGCGCCCGTCATTGCGGCCTGCCAGAGATGCAGCAACGATTGCTTCGACAACAGGCAGTTGCAAGGCGTTGTAGCCAGACAGTCTGAACACGATCAGGGCATCTTCCCATGATCCGCCAAAACCGCCCTGTTCCTCGCTCAGCAGCAGGCCGTCCAAAGCGAGTTCGCTGATGTCGCTCCAGCTGGATTCCATCGTGGCAGAGGTGCCAAGGTTTGCGAAAAGATTGCTGGCCATATCTGCCAGCATGCGCTGCTCGTCGTTCATCGCAGGCCAAGCCCCCGTGCTATGATACCTTTGAGGATTTCGCGGGTGCCTCCGCGCAACGAAAATGACGGCGACATCTGGAGCAGATAGCCCAGCGCCAGCCCGAGTGCATCCGGCCCTGACGGATCGACATTGACCGCAGCCTGCACCAGTTCGGGCAAGGCCTGTTCATAGCTGTTGCCCATGTCCTTCACCATCGTGGCTTCAAGCGCCGGGTCTTCACCGCGTGCGATCTTGCAGGCGACCGCCGTACTCATCATGCGCAAGGTCCAAGCTTCGGCGGTCAACCGGGCGATCAGCGCGTTGATTTCAGGCGAGTTGGACTTTTCGGCCACGCGGATCAGTTCGATCAGCAGCGAAAGCGAGGAGAGATAGCGTTCGGGGCCGGAGCGTTCCAGCGACAGTTCCGCCGTGACCTGATGCCAGCCATTGCCCTCGGTGCCGACCAGTGCGGTGCCGGGAACACGGACGTCTTCGAAGAACAGCTCGTTGAAATCGTGGCCGCCGGTCAAGTCGATGATCGGGCGGATGGTGAGGCCCGGTGCGTCCATCGGGACGACGAACTGCGAGAGCCCCTTGTTGCGTTCCGATCCTTCTTCGGTGCGGACCAGTGCAATCATCATGTGCGAGTGATGTGCGTTGGTGGTCCATACTTTTTGGCCGGAAATGACCCAGTCATCGCCATCGCGCCGCGCGAATGTGCGCACCGAGGCAAGGTCGGAGCCGGCGTTCGGTTCGGACAGGCCGATGCAGGCGAAAACTTCACCGCGCGCCATGCCGGGTACCCAGCGGCGCTTTTCCTCTTCGCTGCCATAGCGCAGCAGGAGCGATCCGGTCTGCCGGTCAGAGATCCAGTGCGCGCCGACGGGGGCACCGGCGGCCAGCAATTCTTCGAGCACGATATAGCGTTCCAGCGCGCTGCGTTCATGTCCGCCATATTCTTTGGGCCAGGTCATCCCGATCAGCCCGGCCTGACCGAGCAGGCGGCTGAATTCGGCATCGGCTCTGGTCCAGCAATTGGCGCGCGAGACAGCGTCACCCGGCCGGTGGTCAGCCACGAGTTTGCGCACTTGCGCGCGCAATTCGGGCGCTGTGGGTGGCCAGGCGACCCGTTCCGTCACAAATGTCTGCACGCTATGTTCCTGTATTTGCCATTC
>CAZSTP010000430.1:0-2124 GCA_964609325.1 uncultured Novosphingobium sp.
CAGGCGCGGTTCATAGCGCATCCGATAGCGCGGCGCAATATACCAGCGCGTGTGCCTGCATAGTGTAAAGTGCTGATGCTAGCGCGATGTGCCTGTACAGCGCTTCATAACACGCTGCACATCACGCTGCACATGACAAAAGCCGGTCACCAGAGAGTCTACAGCTTCCTTCAAAGCGGCCAGAAATGCAGGATCAGCGGCGTGCCCATCACCGCGACAAGCAATGATAGCGGCGCACCCAGCCGCGCGTAATCCCCAAACCGGTAGCCGCCCGGACCCAGAACAAGCGTGTTGCACTGGTGGCCGATGGGCGTCAGAAAATCGCAGCCGGCACCCACCGCCGTGGCAATCAGGAATGGTTCGGGCCGATAGCCAAGGTCCGTTGCGAATACCGCCGCGATGGGAGCCATGACCAGTACCGTGGCGGCGTTGTTGAGAAACGGCGTCACCGCCATCGCCGCCACCAGAATCAGCGCAACCGCGCCCCATGGTGGCAGACGTACCGCCAGATCAGCCAGCCCCCCGGCGATCACATCGGACGCACCGGTTGTCTGGAGCGAGGCGCTGACCGGGATCAACGCAGCCAGCATGATCAGGATCGGCCATTCTACCGCCTCATAAGCCTCGTTCACCGGCAAAGCACCGCTGATGACCGCCAAAGCAGCCGCCGCAAAGAACGCGACGGCAGCAGGCACCGTGCCACTTCCCGCCGCCACCATCGCCACTGCCAGAATGCCGATCGGCAGCCAGCGTTTGCGCGCAGAGCCAAGCCGCAAGGGCCGCTCGGCCAAAGGCAGCGCGCCCAGTTGTTTCAACCGCGACGGGAGGACTTCAAGCGGGCCTTGCAGCACGATCACATCGCCTGCCCGCAACGATATTTGCCCGGGTTTGTTGGTAATCGTCTCGCCCGCGCGCGATACCGCAATCAGGTTGATACCCAAGCGCTCGCGTATCAACAGCCGCCCCGCCGTTCGCCCGATCAGCGCGGAATCACTGCCGACCACCGCCTCGATCACGCCAACATCATCAGGCGGGCCGCCGCTGCCTGCCTTGCCCTCGCCCGCCAGCGCAAGCCGGTCCGTTGCGATCACGCGTTCAAGCGCATCGGGATGGCCGGTAAGGATGAGCACATCGGCCTCCTCGATCATCACATCGGCAGCAGGCATCCCGCGCATGGTGCCGCGCAACAGGCCCGTAACCTGCACCTGATCTTCGTGGCGGGCTGCAAACTCGGCCACGCTCCCGCCTATCGCCGCAGACCCCGCCCCCACCGTCGCCTCGATGGCATAGGCCGAAATATCAATCGCCTCGCCAAGGCCCGGCGTTGCCTGCCGGTCTTGCGGCAACAAACGCCAGCCCAGCGCCAGAAATACCAGACCCATCAGCAGCAGGAACAGGCCGGTCGGCAGGTAATCGAACATGCGGAACGGCTCGCCGGTCATTTCCTCGCGCACCCGGCTGACGATGATATTGGGCGATGTGCCGATCAGCGTCATCAACCCGCCCAGCAGCGATGCAAACGCCATCGGCATCAGGAACACCGAAGGCGAGCGCCCCTCCTTCTTGGCCATTTGCACCGCCGATGGCATCAGCATCGCCAGCGCGCCGACATTCTTGATAAGGGCCGATGAAAAGCCGACCGTGGTCGTCAACAGCACCAGTTGCCCGGTCGTGCTGCGCACGCGCGTGGCAATGCGCATCAGCAGCCCGTCAATCAGGCCCGACCGCTGCACCGCCGCCGACATTACCAGCGCCGAGCCGACAATGATCACAATGTCATCGGAAAATCCGAAGAACGCTTCTTCGGGGCTGACAATCCCCACCAGCATCGCCGCCAGCAGCGCAATCACCGCTGTCACGTCATAACGGAAACGCCCCCACACGAAGAGCGCCATCATCCCGGCAAGAGTGGCGAGCGAGAGCCATTGGGGCGTTGTCATCGCCCTATGAACCAGCCGGGGCCGTTGCGGTTCCCCCCGAAAAAGGCTTTCCTAAAACAACCGCAGTTCGCCTTGTGCTGGCTTGGGCCGCAATGCCGCAGGGCGCGGCGCATTGTGGCGCGGCAGCAGACACCGCGCCAGCCCTTGCAGCACATAGACCGCGTTGCGCTGTCCGCCCCGGTTG
>CAZSTP010000431.1:0-2109 GCA_964609325.1 uncultured Novosphingobium sp.
CTGATCAAGGACGGCGATCACCGGCTTTCGCGCGATAGCGATATCGCTTTGCTGCTGCGCGAGCTGGCCGATCTTGAAGGATAAAGCGATGATCGATCTGCCCGCGCCGCCCTTCGCGGTGGAAATGGCGCAAGAGGCGCACCTAATGCAGGTCGGGCCGTTCCAGACGCGCGGCGGACAGCCTTCCCCGCTCCCCATCCCGCGCCGTCCCAAGGCCGGGGATGAGGCCGCTTCCCCCGCACAACAGCCTGACAGCCCCAAGCCGGACCGGCTCGCCGCCTGCATCGCCAAAGCCGCGCGTGATCCGCAAGCGGCACTGGCCGATGCGCGCAATTGGGTCAGCGAAGGCCGCGATGATGGCCAGAATGTGCGCGCAAACCAGTGCCTCGGCCTGATCCTGTCCAATGCAGGCGATTTTGATGGCGCGCTGGCGGCTTTTGCCCAAGGCGTGGCGGGCGTTCCCAAGCAGCAGGAAGTGGCTGCCGTGCCGCTGATGGCGATGGCGGGCAACGCGGCCTTGGCAGGCGGCAAGGCAGATGTCGCGCTCGGCTGGTTTGATCGCGCCGTGGCGGTAAAGGACTATGCCGATAACGCTGCCCTTGGCGCGATCCAGATAGACCGGTCGCGCGCGCTCGTGGCGCTGGGGCGCTTGGCCGAAGCAGGCGGCGCACTTGACGAGGCGCATCGTTTGGCACCCGAAGATGCCGAGGGCTGGCTGCTTTCGGCCACCTTGGCGCGGCGCAATGGCGATTTGCCGCGTGCCCAGCGTGATATCGAAATCGCCGCGCAATATGCCCCGCGCGATGCCGGGATAGGTCTGGAAGCCGGGGTGATCGCGGTGCTGGACGGGCGCGATGATGCCGCACGCAAATCGTGGGAGTCCGTTCTGGCCACCGATCCCGATGGCGATGCCGGAAAGGTTGCAAAGGGCTACCTTGACCAGTTAGGACCTGTGCCTAAATCGCTAACGCCTCCCGCCACAGAAAAGCCTGCCACACCATGAAATTATCCGTCCTCGATCTGGTCAGCGTGGTTGAGGGCGGAACGGTCCGTCAGGCGCTCGACAATGCCGCCGCCGCCGCCAAAGTTGCCGAAGACTGCGGCTATCAGCGCTATTGGGTGGCCGAACATCACGGCATGGAGGGCATTGCCAGCGCGGCGGTTTCGGTGGCGCTCGCTCATATCGGGCACGCCACCTCCACGATTCGCATCGGCTCGGGCGGGATCATGCTGCCCAATCACAACCCGCTGGTGATCGCCGAACAGTTCGGCACGCTCGATGCGCTGTTTCCCGGCCGGATCGACCTTGGCCTTGGCCGCGCGCCGGGGGCGGATCAACGCATCGTGCGCGCCTTGCGCAAGGACACCAACCGCGCGGCAGAAGATTTCCCTGCCGATGTCGTGGAATTGCAGGCCCAGTTCGCAGGCGATCCGCGCGTCCCCTTGCAAGCCACACCGGGCAAAGGCGCCAAGCCGCAAATCTGGATTCTGGGCTCCAGCCTGTTCGGCGCGCAATTGGCGGCCATGCTCGGCCTGCCCTATGCCTTCGCCTCGCACTTCGCGCCCGATCATCTCGATGCCGCGCTGAAGCTTTACCGCGAACGCTTCGAACCGTCCGAAACTTTGGCCGCGCCCTATTGCGCCGCCGCAATCAACGTTGTGGCTGCCGATACCGATGAAGAGGCCGAATTGCTCGCCTCATCAATGGACCAATCGTTCGTGGCCTTGCGCACCGGAAATCCCGGCAAGCTCAAACCACCGGTTCCCGGCTATCGCGATACCCTGCCGCCCCAAGCCCTGGCCATGCTCGCCCATGTCCGGCAAGTCAGCGCCACCGGCAGCGTCGCCACGGTGCGCAAAGGCCTTGCCGCCTTTGCCGAACGCACCGGCGTCGATGAAGTCGTCGTCGCCGCATCGATCTTCGATCAGGCGGCGCGGCGGCGCTCGCTGCAGTTGACGATGGAAGCCGCACACGGGCTGGTTCCTGCCTGAAGCGAACTTTGGCATTGCGAGCCCCGCGCAGCGGGCACAATCCCCACAGCGATCCCGTTTCGGCCACCAAAATTCACAATTCCGGCACAGTTCGGCACATATAGTCGGCCAAGGCAT
>CAZSTP010000432.1:0-2099 GCA_964609325.1 uncultured Novosphingobium sp.
GGTCGAAACGATCTTGCCGGGGTGGACGTTCTTCTTGGTCCACGACATTTCCGAAACGTGGACGAGGCCTTCGATGCCAGCTTCCAGTTCGACGAATGCGCCGTATTCGGTGATGTTGGTGACAACGCCCGAGAGCTTTGCGCCAACAGGGTACTTGGCAGCAACGCCATCCCATGGATCCGATTCCAGCTGCTTCATGCCGAGGCTGATGCGCTGGGTATCCTGATTGATGCGGATGATCTGCACCTTGACGGTATCGCCGATGGCGATAACTTCGCTCGGGTGGTTGACGCGCTTGTAGCTCATGTCGGTGACATGGAGCAGGCCGTCAATGCCGCCCAGATCAACGAACGCACCGTAATCGGTGATGTTCTTGACCACGCCATCGATGATCTGCGCTTCCTTGAGGTTCAGGATCAGGCCCGAACGCTGTTCTGCGCGGGTTTCTTCCAGAACGGCACGGCGCGAAACCACGATGTTGCCACGGCGGCGATCCATCTTGAGGATCTGGAACGGCTGCGGCATGTCCATCAGCGGGGTGACATCGCGCACGGGGCGGATATCGACCTGGCTGCCGGGAAGGAACGCAACGGCGCCGTCGAGATCGACCGTGAAGCCGCCCTTGACGCGACCGAAGATCACGCCTTCGACGCGCTTGCCTTCGCCGAATTCGTTTTCAAGCTTGTCCCAAGCCGCTTCACGGCGGGCACGATCGCGCGACAGCATGGCTTCGCCATCAGCGTTTTCAACGCGATCAACATAAACTTCGACTTCATCGCCGACCGAAAGGCCGTGCGGCTGGCCGGGGGCTGCAAATTCGCGCAGGGCAACGCGGCCCTCGCTCTTGAGTCCGACGTCGATGACGGCCTTGTCGTTTTCGATTGCAGTGATGGTGCCCTTGACGACGCGGCCTTCAAAGCCACCGTTGGCGGCTCCGCCAAGCGTTTCGTCGAGCATCGCGGCGAAATCGTCGCGCGTGGGATGGGTAGCCATTTTGAGCTTCCTGTAACGATGTTTCCGGCCTGGCGGTTGTTTCCGCCGGTCTTTCCTCCACCTGCCGCACCATGCGACACGTGGGCCAAAAAGGGCCGAACTACCCGCCGGGCCGTATGCCATGGCAGGTATCCGTGGAGCGCGAACGCCCGTTGGACTGGCGGCGCTTAGGCGCGGGGGGCGGGAAATGCAAGGGAAATGGGGGAGTGACGACTATAACACTAAGCTAGTAACAGTCTTGAATGTCGATTCCGAAACGTCATCATTTTGTGCCGCAGATGATCCTGCAAGGGTTCACGGATAATGCCGGTTGGTTATATTGGTGTCGGCACCAAGATTCGGCAAAAAAAGTGCGACGGTCGCGCCCGGCAGAGCTGTTTCACCAAAACCACCTATACAGCATGGTTTCAGAAACCGGTGAAAAGGATACTTCTGCAGAAAAATTGTTGGCAACGCTCGAAGGGGAGGCTGCACATGTCGTTCGTGCAATTATCGAGCAGGCACGATCAAGTCAGAGATTTTATCTAAGTGAAAGCCAAAAACGGATTTGGTACTTGTTTTTTCTAATGCAGTGGAGAAGGACGCCAGAGAATCAAAAGCAGTGTATTAGTGATAATGATGTCGCTGTAATGCTTGATGATCTTCTCGAGGAATTGAGAATAATTGCTCCACATCGTCGTGATGAGATAGATATTTGTGCAAGAGAGGGTGCTAGGGATAGAATTATTCGTAATGTACGTGTTCAGTCGTTGTTTGGCTTAAGCGATGAACTTATGAATGTGCTCAAAGGGAGGGGAATTGCGATTATTCGCATAGTTCGACCAAGAAAGCAGTTCCTGATTGGAAGTCGGCCGGTTGTAAAATTTACCAATGCTAAAACTAGCGATTTGAACGATCCATCGGTCGAAATGTGGCTCCCAATTTCGTCTGATATGGCTGTGGGGGTCGGCCAAGGACACAACGAAGTGAGGGTGGTTAACACGTGGGATTCGGCGACAATTCGGTCTTTGAATCTAGCGATTGCAAAGCAAAGTGTAACGATAGCTTCAGGCTCTGAGGAATTAATCAATTCTATAATCAATGCGCGGTAGGGCATTCTTGAGCTA
>CAZSTP010000433.1:0-2091 GCA_964609325.1 uncultured Novosphingobium sp.
GCCGAATGTTGCTTCGGTGACGAAGACATCGCACGGCGTCACCGCAAAGGGCGCGCAGGTCGGATCGGCGCGGCGTTTGTAATCGCCGGTAATCACGACGCGTTCGCCGCCATGCTCCAGCAGGATCTGCGCCGATCCCAGCACGTGACCTGCGGGCACGAAAGTTGCGCACACCCCGCCGCGCAAGTTCACCGTCTCGCCATAAGCCGCCGCGCGTGATCCTGCCTCGATCACGCCATAGCGCAAGGCCATGATCGCCAGCGTCTCGGGCGTCGCCACCGTCGTGCCATGCCCGCCGCGCGCATGATCGGCATGGCCATGCGTCACCAACGCCAGATCCGCCGCGCGCGATGGATCGATCCACGCATCGGCAGGCGCGATATAGAGCCCCTGCGGTTCGGGGCGCAGCCATGAAAACGGTGGGGCCATACGTGTGGTAATGGCCCGATGTAGCGCGCGGTTCCAGTGACCTTTGGACATGGGCCAAAAGTTGCGCGGCACGACTTAATGGGCGGAAGAATTGTTCACGCAGAGACGCGGAGAAGAAAAGGGAGACGCGGAGGGGTATTTCTCAGCCGTAAGGCAGCTTGAAACAATCAGCGTAGTCATTTCGCCAAAGGTAGGAAAAGAAGGCGGCTTTGCCGCAAATGCAACGCCTCCGCGTCTCCCTTGTCTTCTCCGCGTCTCTGCGTGAAATAAAACAAAGAACCCACCCCCAACAAAAAAGGCCCACCCCGAAGGGTAGGCCTCTTTCATTCACGCCGCCAGGGAAGGCTTATTCGGCCTCGTCCTCGGTGCTCGATTCGGTCGCAGCGCTGCCAGCCTTGCCCTTGCGCGGCTTTTTCTTGACCAGTTTGGGCGCAGCAGGCGTCAGTTCGAAGGACAGTGCGTCCTCCTTCAGGCTGACGTGGACTTCGCCGCCATTGGCCAGCTTGCCGAACAGCAGTTCTTCGGCGAGCGGCTTCTTGACCTTGTCCTGAATCAGGCGCGCCATCGGCCTTGCGCCATAGAGCTTGTCGTAACCCTTGCGGGCCAGCCATGCGCGGGCATCGGCGTCGAACTGGATGTGGACGTTCTGGTCGGCCAGTTGCAGTTCCAGTTGCAGCACGAACTTGTCGACCACGCGGCTGACAACTTCGGGCTGGAGGTAGGCAAACGGCACGATGGCATCGAGGCGGTTGCGGAACTCGGGGGTGAACATCTTCTTCACCGCCTCATCGCCCGCATCGGCCTTGGATACGTCGCCAAAGCCGATACCCTGACGTGCCATGTCCGATGCGCCCGCATTGGTGGTCATGATCAGCACCACATTGCGGAAATCGACGGTCTTGCCGTGGTGATCGGTCAACCGGCCATTGTCCATCACCTGCAACAGGATGTTGAACAGATCGGGGTGGGCCTTTTCGATCTCGTCGAGCAGCAGCACGCAATGCGGTTGCTGGTCAATCGCATCGGTGAGCAAACCGCCCTGATCGAACCCGACATAGCCCGGAGGCGCACCGATCAGGCGCGATACCGAGTGCCGCTCCATATATTCGGACATATCGAAGCGTTGCAGCGGAATGCCCATGATCTGGGAAAGGCTGCGCGCCACTTCGGTCTTGCCGACGCCGGTGGGACCCGAGAACAGGAACGAGCCAATCGGCTTGTCCGCATCGCGCAGGCCCGCGCGGCTGAGCTTCATGGCCGAAGACAGCACTTCGATGGCCTTGTCCTGCCCGAAGACCAGACGTTTCAGATCGCGCTCAAGATGTTCGAGCACTTTCTTGTCGTCGCTCGATACCGATTTGGGCGGGATGCGTGCCATCGTGGCGATGACCTGTTCGATCTCGCGCGCGGTGATGGTTTTCTTGCGCTTGTTTGCGGGCACCAGCATCTGCATCGCGCCCACTTCGTCGATCACGTCGATCGCTTTATCAGGCAACTTGCGATCATTGATGTAGCGCGCCGAAAGCTCGACCGCGGTCTTGATCGCATCGGGGGTGTACTTGACCTTGTGATGGTCTTCGAACGCGGTGCGCAGGCCTTTGAGGATCTTGATCGTGTCCTCAATCGTCGGCTCGTTCACATCGATCTTCTGGAACCGGCGCA
>CAZSTP010000434.1:0-2073 GCA_964609325.1 uncultured Novosphingobium sp.
GCGCCTAGGGGTTTCTCGAAACGGTGGAGCGGGCAAAACCCGGGTGGGCGCGCGCCCAATGATCCCGTTCGGGTCGGGCGCAGTCGAGACACCCGCGCCCGGTGTCTCGACTGCGCTCGACACGAACGGCTAGTTTTATACTTTCACCCACATTGGCGGCCTGATCCCGCCTTGCTTCGCCACGCTCACCAGCAGGATCAGCCCTGCCGTAGTCGCAACGATCATCGCCACCACGCTGGCCTCAAGCCCGAATGCGCCGCCCGTCAGCCATTCCGGTCCATTGCGCGATGTAATCAGCAATCCGGCAGGCGCCGCTCCGCCCGATACCGGCACGCTGAACACCCAGCCTTGTGTAAAATTCCACGCCGCGTGAATGCCGATGGGAATCCACAACCGCCGCTTCCAAAGATAGGCGGCCCCCAGCAGAATGCCCGCCTCCATCGCGATAGCGAAGGCGGCAAACGGGCTGGCATCGGGGTTCATGATGTGCGCAAGGCCGAACAGGGCCGAAGTGATCGCAAGCGCCGCCCATGTCCCCAGCATCGCCTCAAGGTGGCGCAGCAAAACACCACGGAACATGATTTCCTCGATCGTACCAGATGTAACCGCCATTCCCAGCATCGCCCAGAGCGCGCCCACGCCGTTCACGCGATCAACCGTGATGCCGCCCATCAGCGCGACGATCCCGGTCATCAGCGTAAACAGCCCCGCGCCGATCAACAGGCCGAGCGGCAGTTCACGCGGGAGCAGCAAAAACGGAACTTCGTCATTCGCCAGCCGCTCGATCCAGCGGCGACAGGCGGCGTAGATCGCGATGGCTGCGACAGCCACCGCCAGCCCGCCAAGGAAATAGCCCGGCGTATCCTGCGTCACAAAGTCCCTGAGCCACCACGACACCAGCGAAGCGGCAGCCACGACCAGCACAAATTCCACAATCATCAGCGTCAGCGGAAAGGTAATGATCCGCCGCAAAAGGCCCGGTCTTGTCTGCGGCTCATCCATCGTCATTCCCCGTTTGCTGCGCGCTCCTTGTCCAGCAAACGCTGCTTGATCTCAAGCCCGTATGCATAGCCGCCCAGCGATCCGTCCGAACGGATCACACGGTGGCACGGGATCAGCACCGCCACATTGTTTGCGCCATTGGCCGAACCTGCCGCGCGCACCGCACCGGGCTTGCCCACCTCTGCGGCGATTTGCGCATAGGAGCGCGTTTCGCCCGCCGGGATTTTCCGCAGCGCCTGCCACACCGCCTCCTGAAACGCGGTGCCCTTCACGTCGAGCGGGATATGCGAATGATCGCCCGGCGTTTCGACCGCTGCCACGACCTGCCTCAGCAACGCCTCGAAATCGGCTCCGCCTTGCTGCAAATCCGCATGGGGAAACCGCAACCGCAACGCGGTTTCATCTTCGTTGAACGACAGACGGCACACGCCACGCTGCGTTGCCGCAACCAGCATCTGCCCCAGCGTCGTCGGCACCACCGCCCACGCAATCGCCACATCCCTGCCACCATCGCGCCACACCGAAGGCATCATCCCCAACCTCTCCTGCGCTGCCGAATAGAACCGCGACGGCCCCGAAAATCCCGCATCGTAAACCGCATCGGTCACCCGCTGCGCACCCGTCAATACATCAGCCATCCGCTCTTGCCGCAAGGCACGGGCATAGGCCGCAGGCGAAAGGCCGGTATGCTTCACAAACACCCGCTGGAAATGCGACGGCGAATAGCCGCTTGGCCCGGCCAGCTGCGCCAGCGTTGCTCCGCCGCCCGCTTTGATCGCCGCAATCGCGCCAAGGACCGCCTGCTCATCACGCGCCACATCATCGGGCAGACAGCGCAGACATGCGCGCAAGCCCGCCGCCTGCGCCGCCCTGCCATCGGCAAAGAACCGCACATTGGCGCGCGCCGGATGTTTGGCGGCGCAAGACGGCCGACAATAGATTCCCGTGCTCAAAACGCCCGTGACGAATCGCCCGTCGAATGCGCGGTCGCGGGCCAACACAGCGTTCCAGGCTTCTTCTTCGGCGATCACATGCCATTCCTTCAGCGCCAGTTGCCCGATCACCGCCTGA
>CAZSTP010000435.1:0-2072 GCA_964609325.1 uncultured Novosphingobium sp.
CGCTCGCACCGCGTCCACCGGTCGTTGCGATCATGGGCCACGTCGATCACGGCAAAACCTCGCTGCTCGATGCCCTGCGCGGCACCGATGTTGTGCGCGGCGAAGCTGGCGGGATCACGCAGCATATTGGCGCGTATCAAATCAAGACCAAGGGCGGTGATCGCATCACCTTCCTCGATACGCCGGGCCACGAAGCCTTCACCGAAATGCGTATGCGCGGTGCCAATGTCACCGACATCGTGATCCTTGTGGTGGCGGGCGATGATGGCCTGATGCCGCAGACGATTGAGGCGATCAATCACACCAAGGCCGCCGGCGTTCCGATGATCGTGGCGATCACCAAGTCGGACAAGCCCGAATTCAATCCGCAAAAAATCCGCGAACGCTTGCTCGAACATGAAATCCTTGTGGAAGCCATGTCGGGCGATGTTCAGGACGTCGAGCTTTCGGCCAAGACCGGTGCGGGCCTTGACGAACTGATCGAGAAGATCCTGCTTCAGGCAGAATTGCTCGAACTGGGTGCAAACCCGGATCGTGCGGCCGATGCCACCGTGATCGAAGCCAAGCTTGATAAGGGCAAGGGGCCACTCGCCACCGTCCTGATCAATCGCGGCACGCTCAAAGTTGGTGATATTCTCGTCGTCGGCACGCAGTCAGGCCGCGTCCGCGCAATGCTGGATGACAAGGGCCGTCAGGTGAAGGAAGCCGGACCATCGCTGCCGGTCGAAGTGCTCGGTCTTGGCGGTGTGCCCATGGCGGGCGATACCTTGAGCGTCGTCGAAAGCGAAGCCCGTGCGCGTGAAGTGGCGGCCTACCGCCAGGAACGCGCCACGGCCAAGCGTACCGTCCAGGCGCCGGTCAACCTCGAGAACATGTTCTCGGCGCTTGCCACCAAGAACGCGGTTATCGAATATCCGCTGGTCGTGCGCGGTGACGTGCAGGGCTCGGTCGAAGCGATCGTCAATGCGCTCAACAAGATCTCGACTGACGAGATCAAGGTGCGCATCCTGCAGTCTGGCGTGGGTGCGATTACCGAAAGCGACGTCAATCTGGCGCAAGCCAGCGGCGCGCCGATTGTCGGCTTCAATGTCCGCCCGAACGCCAAGGCGCGCGAACTGATCGAACGCAACAAGGTACGCATGAAGTACTTTGACGTGATCTATCAGCTCACCGACGATATCCGTTCGGAAATGGCTGGCGAACTCGGTCCCGAAGCCATCGAAACGGTCGTCGGCCGTGCCGAGGTCAAGGAAGTGTTCCCCGCAGGCAAGAAGGACAAGGCAGCAGGTCTGCTTGTCGTCGAAGGCGTCATCCGCAAGGGGCTTCACGCCCGTCTCACGCGCAACGATGTCATCGTCAGCCGCACCACCATTTCGTCGCTGCGTCGTTTCAAGGACGACGTTGCCGAAGTGCGCGGCGGTCTGGAATGCGGCGTGCTGCTGACCGACACGAACGACATCAAGGCTGGCGATCAGCTCGAAGTCTTCGAAGTCGAAATGCGCGACCGTACTTTGTAATGTTCTGAAATCCCCGTCGCGTGGAAACGCAACGGGGATTTCACTCCACAACACCCTTTCCGGGGTCGCTACCAGCGACAGAAGGGAAGGTGATTTTTGTGGATGTAGATACGGTTGTGGTTCTGGTTCTCGGCGTGGCGACACTTGTGGTCGGTTTCGTCGGTCTGGTGATCAAGCTCATTGAGCTAAGTCGCAAGTAAACCGGTGAGGGGATGCCGTAGCAGCGGCATCCCCGATACCAAAAGAGCCCGGACGTAGCAGCGTCCGGGCTCCGGGTTGGTGAAATGGATATTTCAACCGTTGTGGTTCACCAGCAATAACACTTTCGCCGGAAAATGCAAGAATGACCCGCTACGTCGCCCTGTTCGGTTCCATCAATGTCGGCGGCAACCGCCTGACAATGGCCGACTTGCGCCATGCGTTTGAGCGTGAAGGGCTGACCGGCCTCGAAACCGTCGTCGCCAGCGGCAACCTCCTGTTCGAATATGATGACCGGCCCTTGGATGGCCTCGAAGACATGTTCGCCCATGTCATGCTGGACCGCTTCGATTTCGA
>CAZSTP010000436.1:0-2064 GCA_964609325.1 uncultured Novosphingobium sp.
GTGCGGCAGACCATGTCTTTCAGGATATGGTTCAGCGCGTGGCCGATGTGCATATCGCCGTTCGCATAGGGCGGGCCATCATGCAGGATGAACTTTTCGCGGCCCTTCCGCGCCTCGCGCACCTTGCGGTAAATGTCTTCAGCCTGCCAGCGCGCCAGAATGCCCGGCTCCTTCTGGGGGAGCCCGGCTTTCATCGGGAAATCGGTCTTCGGCAGGAAGACAGTCGGGCGGAAATCACGAGGTTCGGTCATAAGCCCCGCGCGTTAGAACAAATGCGCGCTTTGGGGAAGTCTTTGGCGCAGGAATGGTGTTTCGCACGGCACCGTTGCGGAGTGCCCACCCCGCTGCGACTAAATTCGCTAATCGCTCATTAAGTCTCGCGGCCCTCCCGCAAGCGGTTGGGCAAAGGAAGGGCTTTTCTTCCCCCCTCCCGCTTGCGGGAGGGGTTGGGGGTGGGCAGTGGCGCTATGCCAACAACCGCCGCGCCTCATCGCAATCCAGCGCCATTTGCGCGACCAACGCATCCAGCCCGTCAAACTTCGCCTCGGGCCGGAGGAAGTGATGAAACGCCACTTCGATTTCCTGCCCGTAAAGATCGCCGGAAAAATCGAAGAAATGCGGCTCCAGCAATTCCTTGGGCGGATCAAACGTCGGGCGGATGCCGATGTTCGCTGCGCCTTTCAGCACTCGGCCATCGGGCAAGCGCCCCGTCACCGCATAGATGCCATAGCGCGGGCGCAAATAGGCGCCGATATCGAGGTTGGCGGTGGGGAAGTTGATCGTGCGGCCCACTTTATCGCCGTGCTGCACCGGCCCGCGCATGGCGAAGGGCCGCGTCAACAGGCGCGTGGCGGTTTCGCAATCGCCCGATTTCAGCGCATCGCGGATGCGGCTGGACGAGACGATCTCACCCTCAAGCGTCACCGCGCTGACGGCTTTGGCGCGCAGGCCCACGGTTGCACCATGATCGACCAGCACCTGCGGATTGCCGCTGCGCCCTTTGCCGAACGTAAAATCATCGCCGGTAACCACGCCCACCGCGCCCAGATGGCCAACGAGGCCCTGTTCGATCCATTCCTGCGCCGTCATCCCCGCAACTGCTGCGTTAAACTGGATAACCAGCATCGCATCGGCACCGGCAGCGGCAAACAATTCCTGCCGCTGATCCAGCGTGGTCAGGCGGAAGGGCGCGGCATCGGGCGTGAAATGGCGCACGGGATGCGGATCAAATGTGGCGACAATCGCGGGGCGGCCCTCGGCCTTGGCCCAGCGGATCGCCTCGCCCACCACGGCCTGATGGCCCAGATGGAACCCATCGAAATTGCCGAGCGCAACGATCCCGCCGCGCAAGGTTTCAGGCACCGGTTCAAGGCTGTGCAGGCGAATCACTGCGCGGCCTGCGTTGTTTTCATTGCGTTACGATCCATCACGCCGCGTATGTCGTCGCGCTGGTCGGCAAGGTCAAGCCGGACGCAAGTCATAGGTCCGCGCCATCGCGCAGCAGCGTGACGAAGGCATGGGCGGGTCGCTCCCCCACAGCATCATGCTCTTCACGCGCGGCCTCGCGCCATTCGGCCCCCAGCGGGGCCATCACAGTATCGCCTGCGAAGTCCCCATGGACTTCGGTCAATTCCACCCGCGCCGCCAGCGGCAGGAACAGGCGGTAAATCTCTGCGCCGCCGACGGCCGCGACTTCGCCGTTTCCGGCAAGGGCCAGCGCCTCATCAACGCTAGCGGCCACTTCCGCACCCTCAGCCGACCACCCCGCATCACGCGTAAGCACGATATGGCGACGGCCGGGGAGCAAGCCGGGCAGGCTTTCAAAAGTCTTGCGGCCCATGATCATCGGCTTGTTCATGGTCAGCGCCTTGAACCGCTTGAGGTCTGCCGGGAGCCGCCAGGGCAGCGCATTGTCGCGCCCGATCACGCCGTTATCGGCGCGCGCATAGATCAGGAACAAGCCCTGATGGACCGTCACAGCACCAGCCGGGTGACATGACCCATCTTGCGCCCCGGACGCACGGCGGCCTTGCCATACAAGTGCAGATGGTTGGCGCTGTCTGA
>CAZSTP010000437.1:0-2062 GCA_964609325.1 uncultured Novosphingobium sp.
ACGCGTCCGATCCGCCTTGGCAGCCCTTGTGGCCAGGCCGATCATCGAATCCGTGCCGGTTGAAGCGGGCCCGATAGGGTAAGCTGCCGGGAAAGGCAAGATAAGAGAGTCGCGATCACCTGTGATTAAGACATCCGATACCTTGAGAATGATAGAAAACCGGATGTCCGCAAAAGAGTGATCGAGATGCGCAATAGGCGTTGGTTCTATCCGGTATGGGCGCTGGCGGCTTGCTGGCTATGGGCGTTCCATGTGGCCACAGGATTTCTGAATAGCCTCATCGCGGCCAAAAGTGGCGCGCGGTCGGGCATAGTTGGGATGCTGAATTCCGTAACCGATGCACTGCTTGTCGAGCCATTTGGCCGAAATGTAACTGTTCTTCTGTTGATTGTCGTCGGGGCTGGGTTGGCGGCCTTGATCTATCGAATGAAACGAGAGTGAAGCTAGTGCAGACCAAGGTTCAGAAGTCTCAATTGCAGAGGTGCGCGGCATGAGCAAGGAAATCGTTTGGGCTAGTAACGCGATGATTAATCCCGCAATGCTGCGGCCGATCACGCATTGTTTCGATGACGGCCTTTTGGGTGAAAAGACTAAATTCGCCATCGAGTCTCGAACGGCTAACGATGCTGGACGATCACTGTCCGCTGAACATTTTCCATCTGAGATATACGTGGCGAAACATGCCAACACCAACTACGAGCAGCTCCCCGATCTCTTCTTCGCTGGCTCCTACTGGGTGGTTTCCGGTGAGGCTGCGGATGTCCTACTGCAGTTCAATCTGGGTGGTGGCGGTCTTTACCCGACCAAGGTGTTCCGGAAGGATCGCAAGACCCCCATCGGCGATCGGTGGTACTGTCTGAATTTCGGGAACGTCAAAAATGCCTTCAAACGCGAAGGGTCGAAGGACGTCAGTCGGTTTGGTTTGGCAACTGTCGATGAATGGAGTGCGCCAAACATCCTGAAGGATGGGCAATTGGTGGTGACAGCAGATGCTTTGGTTGGTCCAGACATCTGGGTTGACCCGAAGATTAAAAGTCTTTTCTTCCTCAGCGATGCTCTCGCGCAAGCCTTGAAGGAGGCTGGCGTTGCCAAGCCCTTTGGGCTGAAGAAGTGCCGGATCGTCTGATGGAAACAAGTTCAAATGACTGGCCGGGTTAGACCGTGCTGCAGCAACCCGGCACAGTTAAAGCCGTGCGTCAGCTTCCGATGTCGGCCAGATCATAAGGCGTCGTCTGGTACACCTCGTTCACCCAGTTGCCGTAAAGCAGGTGGCCGTGGCCGCGCCAGGTGTTGGCCGGTATGGCCTGCGGGTCGTCGCCGGGGAAATAGTTGCGGGGCAGATACCGTCCCTCGTCGCGCGCATATTCGCCTGCCAGCGTCAACGTGTCGTATTCTAGGTGGTTGAACATGTGCAGCATGTTGTGTGCCGGATCGTCGATCAGGCACAGGCCGGTCTCGGTGCTGTCTGCCAATACGGTAAGACCGCGCCCTTCGGGCAGGTCCTCGCGGCGCACCTCGCTCCAGCGCGAAACCGGCACGTCAAACACATCCGGCAGGCCGCGCATCCACGGGCTGGCGGGCGCATGGTTGACATGGCGGAACACGCCCGAGGCCTTGACGGGCAGGCCGTGCTTCTCCACGCCATGAAAGTGCTGCAGCGCTGCCATCGCGCCCCAGCAGACCGAAAGCGTGCGGTGAACGTTGGTCTGTGACCAGTCGAAGATGCGGCGCAACTCGTTCCAGTAGCTGACCTCGACGAACGGGATCGTTTCAACCGGCGCGCCGGTGACGATCAGGCCATCGTACTTTTCTCCGCGCACGTCCTCCCACGGGCGGTAGAACGAGGAAATGTGGCCCGCCGAGGTGTTCTTGCTGACGTGGTCCGAAATGCGCACCAGTTCCAGTTCCACCTGTAATGGTGTTGCGCCTAACAGACGCGCGATCTGGGTTTCGGTGGTGATCTTGTCGGGCATCAGGTTGAGCAGGGCGATGCGCATCGGGCGGATGTCCTGCCGCGCGGCCTCGGTTTCGCTCATCACGATCACGCCTTCGGCTTCAAGCG
>CAZSTP010000438.1:0-2060 GCA_964609325.1 uncultured Novosphingobium sp.
GATGGTCCCCCTCCCCTTCAGGGAGGAATTAGTCGTGTTCGCGGTTGCCTGCGCCGATGTAGAGTTCGCGGCCGCCTTCGTGGTACTTTTCGCTCATGGCTTTCATGCCGGCTTCGGCTTCGGCCTCGTTTGTCACGGCTTCAGCGGCGACGAAGGTTTCGATGCCGGCGTTCTGCTTGGCGGCGAATTCGCGGACTTCCTGGCTGATCTTCATCGAACAGAACTTTGGCCCGCACATTGAACAGAAGTGGGCGGTTTTGGCGCCTTCTGCGGGCAATGTCTGGTCATGGTACTGTTCGGCGGTTTCGGGATCGAGGCTCAGGTTGAACTGGTCGCGCCAGCGGAATTCGAAGCGGGCCTTGCTGAGCGCATCGTCGCGGACTTGCGCGGCGGGGTGGCCCTTGGCGAGATCGGCGGCGTGGGCGGCGAGCTTGTAGGTGATGACGCCGACTTTCACATCGTCGCGGTCAGGCAGGCCGAGGTGCTCCTTGGGCGTTACGTAACAGAGCATTGCAGTGCCGTACCAGCCGATCTGCGCTGCGCCGATGCCGCTGGTGATGTGATCGTAGCCCGGCGCGATATCAGTGACCAAGGGGCCCAAGGTGTAGAACGGGGCTTCGCCGCAGGCTTCGAGCTGCTTGGTCATGTTCTCTTTGATCTTGTGCATCGGCACGTGGCCGGGGCCTTCGATCATGACCTGGACGTCTTCGGCCCAGGCACGCTTGGTGAGTTCGCCCAGGGTGTAGAGTTCGGCGAACTGCGCTTCGTCGTTGGCATCGTAGATCGAGCCGGGGCGCAGGCCATCGCCCAAGGAATAGGCGACGTCATAGGCCTTCATGATCTCGGTGATTTCATCGAAGCGTTCATAGAGGAACGATTCCTTGTGATGCGCGAGGCACCACTTGGCCATGATCGAACCGCCGCGGCTGACGATGCCGGTCATCCGCTTGGCGGCAAGCGGGATGTACGGCAGGCGGACGCCCGCGTGGATGGTGAAGTAATCGACGCCCTGTTCGGCCTGTTCGATCAGGGTATCGCGGAACACTTCCCATGTGAGGTCTTCGGCGACGCCGCCGACCTTTTCAAGCGCCTGATAGATCGGCACGGTGCCGATCGGCACGGGGCTGTTGCGGATGATCCATTCGCGGGTATCGTGAATGTTGCGACCGGTGGAGAGGTCCATCACGGTATCGGCGCCCCAACGGATCGACCACACCATCTTGTCAACTTCGCTGGCCACATCGGACGCAACGGCGGAGTTGCCGATGTTCGCGTTGATCTTGACGAGGAAGTTGCGGCCAATGGCCATCGGTTCGGATTCAGGGTGATTGATGTTGTTGGGGATGATCGCGCGGCCACGGGCGACTTCATCGCGGACAAATTCGGGCGTGACATAATCGGGGATCGATGCGCCCCAATCCTGTCCATCGCGGATCAGCGCTTCCTTGGCCTGCTTGCGGCCAAGGTTTTCGCGGATGGCGACATATTCCATCTCGGGCGTGATGATGCCTTTGCGGGCATAGTGCATCTGGCTGACGTTGGCGCCGGCCTTGGCGCGCAAGGGACGCTTGACCACGTTGGGGAACGGCGGGACGCCAGCCGAGCGATCCGGGCCTTTGAGGCCGTTGTCTTCGGGCTTGATCTCGCGCGCTTCGTAATCCTCGACATCGCCGCGCGCCATGATCCAGTCACGGCGAAGCTGTGGCAGGCCGGTGGCGATATCAATGGTGACAGATGCGTCAGTATAGGGGCCGGAGGTATCGTAAACCCGCACCGGCGGTTCGCCGCTGCTGGGTTCAAGGCTGATTTCGCGCATGGCGACACGCACGTCAGGAAAGCGCATGCTTTCGACGTGGATCTTGCGGCTGCCCCTGATCGGGCCGGTGGTGACACCGATTTCGAGCTTGGAGTTAATGTCGGCCATACGCGCTTCCTTCAAAGGACGGAATGGGAGCGCGGGTTTGGTCCGGCCCTCCCTCCGCCCGTGCTAACGGGTTCAGGTTCGACGGGTCGGGCAGCGTGACCTGCCCCTCTCAGCCAACACTGGCTCCCCGGGGTGT
>CAZSTP010000439.1:0-2057 GCA_964609325.1 uncultured Novosphingobium sp.
TGCGCCTGTTTCATGGCGGTGATGGCCTTTATCGCCTGATCAGGTGCCCGAACGCTCTGCCTTGTAGAGCAACCAGCCCAGCCAGGCCGATACGACGCACAGGGCTGCGCTCAGCAACAACTGGTCGATAATGGCAACGCCCACGGCGCTGAGGCCCACCGCCGCCAGCGAACCGATGACCATTGCGCCCGAGTTGACGATATTGTTGGCCGCAATCGTGCGTGCGGTTTCGGATTTGTCGACCACGGTGGTGAGAAACGCATAGAGCGGCACCACGAACATGCCGCCCGCAATGGCAATGAACAGCAGGCAGGCCAGCAGCGGAATGGCGAGCGGCTGGGCGATGAACCGGCTGACATCCATCAACTGCGTGCCGGTGTGCTGCGGCCAAGCCTGACAGACGAAATGGAACGCGGCTATGAATGCACCCATCGCAATGACCGAGGCGGGCGCATAGCGCGCCGAAACGGTGCCTTTGAGCAGGGCGTTGATCGCAACCGAGCCAATCGCGATGCCGACCGAGAACATCACCAGAAACAGACTGGCGACTTCCTTGCTGGCGAAGAGCACGTTCTTGGCCAGTGGCGGAAACTGGATGAACAGGATCGTGCCGACGGACCAGAAGAAGCTGATGGCGATGATCGCCATGAAGACCTGACGATGTTGCGTGGTCTTGCGGATCAGATTGGCTGACGAGCGCCAGACGTTGTAATCAATGGTCTGGTCTTCAATCGTTGGCGGTGCGGGGGGCACTTCGCGGGCGCTAAGATAGCCGACCAATGCGGTAACCACGACGCCTGCGGCGGCGACCTCGACCGGAATCCATCCTGCCAGAATCGTGCCGGCAAGGATGGCGATATAGGTGCCGGCCTCGACCAGACCGGTGCCTGCCAGCACTTCGCCTTCGTGCAGATGCTGCGGCAGGATGGCATACTTGATCGGGCCGAAGAAGGTGGAATGGACACCCATGGCCAGCAGTGCTGCCAGCATCAGCGGAATGGCAATGGCCTCGACCTCCATGCCCGCCCAAGCCATGACAAGACCCGCGCCGCCGACCACCATGATCGCGATTTCACAAGCCTTCACGATGCGTATGATCTGCGCCTTGTCGCGCATATCGGCCAATTGGCCCGCCAGCGCCGACAGCAGGAAGAATGGCAGGATGAACAGCGCCGAGGCAATTGCAGAGAAGCGCGCTTCGGCAGCTTCGGAATTGTAGACGCTGTACACCACGTACAGGACCATGGCGTTCTTGTAGAGATTATCGTTGAACGCGCCCAGCAACTGGGTGATGAACAACGGCAGGAAGCGGCGCGTGCGCACCAGATGCGTCGATGTTGTCATTTATCTCTTGCCAGCACCTGTCTTGCGCGCACCCTTAACCCCGCGATGAAGATCGGCAAGAGGGATTTGCCTGAAAGAAATTCGCTTCACCTTGCCTAACATGTGCATGTTACGATTCCGTTTGACGCAAATGACGGGTATGCAGGGGCCATGTTGTCCTTGCCCAACCTGCTCACGCTCTCGCGCATTTTCACGGTTCCGGTGCTGGCGGCGCTCCTCTGGTGGCCGGAATGGCGACCGGGCTATGGCATCGCTTTTGGCGTCTATTGCCTGATGGGGATCACCGATTACTTCGACGGCTATCTTGCGCGGGCGCAAGGTGCGGTGAGCAAACTCGGCATATTCCTCGATCCGATTGCCGACAAGATCATGGTGGCAGCGGTGATTCTGGTGCTGACCGCACAAGGCATTCTGCGCGGGCCTTACGTGGGTGACATGCATGTGATCGCGGGGCTGATCATCCTGTTGCGCGAAATCGCGGTTTCGGGCCTGCGCGAGTTTTTGGGCGGGATTCAAGTATCGGTGCCGGTGAGCCGTCTGGCCAAGTGGAAGACGACGTTCCAGATGGTGTGCCTTGGCGCGTTGATCCTTGGCCAAGCGCTGCCGGGGTGGACGGCAGACATCGGCCTGATCGTGGTCAATGTGCCGCATACGGTGGGCTTGACCACGCTATGGGCAGCAGCAGTGCTGACGCTGGTGACCGGCTGGGATTA
>CAZSTP010000440.1:0-2049 GCA_964609325.1 uncultured Novosphingobium sp.
CTTCAAACAGCGCGCCGAGCGCAGCCACCTTTTCAGGCATTTTGGCGGCAAGGTTGATGGTCTGGCCAGGGTCCTTGTTCAGGTCGTACAGTTCCCACGGTTCATTGATCGGATTGGTTTGGTTCATCCGCCACGGATTGAGGCGGTGCGAGGTGGTGATGCTCCAGCCATCTTGCAGCAGCCCCTTGTTGCCATACATTTCAAAATATTGGGCGCGGCCTGGAGCCTTTTCATCCTTGGTCAGCAACGATTTCGTCAGGCTCACTCCCTCCATCGGGACTTGCTTCACGTTGTTGATCACGGGGGCCAGCGGTACGCCTGCCAGTTCGAGGATCGTGGGCGCAACGTCTGCCACATAGGCAAACTGGCTGCGCAATTCGCCGCGCGCGGCAACGGATCTGGGATAAGAGACGACCAGTGGCACGCGAATGCCGCCTTCATGCGTGGTCTGCTTGTAATTGCGGAACGGCGTGTTGCCCGCCACTGCCCAACCAAAGGAATAATGCGGCTGGGTTTCGGGGCCGCCCCACTTGTCGATGAAGGGCATGTTCTCTTCAGCGGCAGGATACTGGCTGTTCATGAACAGGGTTTCGTTGTGCGTCCCACTATAAGCACCTTCGGCACTGGCGCCGTTATCGGATGTGACCACGATGATGGTGTTATCCAATTCACCATTGGCCTCCAGCGCATCGAGGATACGGCCAAACTGTTCGTCCGCGTGGCTGAGGGCCGCGGCGAAGACTTCCATCTGCCGCGCATACAGCTTCTTGTGATCTGTGTTGAGCGATGCCCACTCTGGCATACCGGCGGGGCGCGGTGCCAGTTTGGTGGCTTTTGGCATGATTCCCATGGCGATCTGCTGCTTCAGAACGGTCTCGCGCGCCTTGTCCCAGCCCATATCGAACTTGCCCTTGTAGCGTTCGATCCAGCTTTGCGGTGCGTGATGCGGGGCGTGCGCGGTGCCGGTGGCAAAATACAGGAAGACCGGCGGTGCGAATTCCGCAGCGCTGCGCGCGTTGAAGGCGGCAATCGCCTTATCAGCCAGATCGTTGTTCAAATGGTAATCGGGCTTAGCGGGCGTGGCTACAGGGGTGGTCCCGTCAACCAGCACCGGCTTCCAGTTATCGGCATCGGCCGCAATGAAGCCATAGAACTTGTCAAAGCCTTGGCCCGTGGGCCAGCGGGTAAAGGGGCCTGCCTGGGTCATGTCGCCGCTGGGCAGGTGGTCCCATTTGCCCAGAGCAACGGTTTTGTAGCCCGCCGCTTTCATATTGGCTGCAACTGTGCCCGCCGAAGCGGGAATGATCCCGTCATAGCCGGGGAAGGGCAGAGGCGCACCGGCGTGGCCGCCGATATGCACGCTATGCGGGTTGCGCCCTGTGAGGATGGCGGCGCGGCTGGCCGAACAGATCGGCGCGGTGTGATAGTTGGTATAGCGCACGCCGCGATTGGCAACGCGATCAATATTGGGCGTTTGCACCAGGCCGCCAAACGAGGAGAGTTGGGCAAAACCCACATCGTCCATCATCCAGACGATGACATTGGGCCGTTGGCTGGCTTGGGCTTCGACCGGTGTAGGGGCAGCGGTTGGGGCGGCAGGTTGTTGGCTTTGCGCCAAAACTGTGCCTGACGTTGCCGAGATAATTGCAAGCGATAACAACGGACGGAGCAGAAGGTTCTTTTTCATGAAGGTCATCGCTCTCTCGGTTCATTGCGCATGGGCAGAAGGGTTGCCCCTATTCATGCCTTAGCATTAATTCATCAAGACCTCAAAAGCTTTCGCTTCAGTCCTGGCTCTGATTTGCTTGAAAAGCCCATGCCAAACGCGCCCGGACTTTATGTCCGGACGCGGGGCAGGTTCAGTCTATCCTCTGTGCTTTCAGGCGGACGTGAGGTGCGGCCTGTTCGCCAGCAGATTATCAACGACGCTTGGGTCTGCCAGCGTTGATGTATCGCCCAGGTTCGAGACGTCGTTTTCGCCGATCTTGCGCAGAATGCGGCGCATGATCTTGCCCGAGCGGGTCTTGGGCAGGCCGGGGGCGAACTGGA
>CAZSTP010000441.1:0-2047 GCA_964609325.1 uncultured Novosphingobium sp.
GGTTCGCGCAGAGCCCGCAGGGGACGCAGAGATTTTTCGCGCAAAGACGCGACGACGCCAGAAGCTTGCGCAGCGACCCACCCCGACGACTTTCAACAGGTCCCCTTTGTGCCGACCGGAGATGTCAATCAGAGCAACATTGCGCTTAGCCGCCGGGCTGGGCGATCCAGCGGCCTGCGTTTTCAAATTCGGGCAGGACCGCGCCACTGCCGCTGATCGGGCTGTTGGCTGATCCGGCTTTGAACAATGCCTCGCCGCCGCGCTGCTGGATGGTTGTGCTGTAAACCGGTGCGGGCAGAGAGGCGCTGGCCGGAACTGCGGCAGTGGCAGCGATTTTGCCTTGTTCAAACGCGCGTTCCAACGATAGCGGATCGGCCACATCGGCGGGCAGCGGCGTCCATGTGCGCGGATGGGGTGCCGCCACCGGTTCACCACCTGCATAGCGCGCGGTAAAGGCGGCGGGCTTTCCGGCATTGCCTGCCCAGCGATAAAACCGGTGCGCGCCAATCGTGCCAAGGAAGGTCAGGCTGGGTGCCCAATAGGGATGCACGGCCGTGGTGTGGTAATGCGTGGCAAGGCCCGCTGGGGCATAGACATAGCCCGACAGCGCATCGGATGCCACGCGCCGTGCCCGATCCCAGAACGCCGCCATCGGTTTGCGTGCCATCGATCCGTCACAGGCAAAGCTGAACTGGCAGGAAGGCCGCTCCGATCCTTGATAGACCACGCCGCAGACGGTGTTGGGCCAAGCGGGATGCGCCACGCGGTTCAGCACGACTTGCGCCACAGCGCGTTGGCCCGCGTCCGGTTCGCTGGCGGCTTCATAGTAAATCGCGGCGGTCAGGCATTGCAGTGCGCGCCAGCGGTCTTCGCCGGTGCCCGTTGCAACAATGGGCCGCGCCATCGCGCCAACCGGCACTTCTTCGTCGTCGCGGCGCGCATCCCAGGCCGATTGCGCTTCGGTGGGGGCGACCAGTCCGGTTTCCTCGGCGGCGAGCCAATAGAAGGCAGAGCCGGGGAAGCTCTCGCCCGTTTTCTCGAACGGTTGCAGGCCAGCAACGCGTTCACGCGCAGATGCTGCGGCGATCCCGCCCGGTTCGCCCCAACCCAGAGGCCCGAGCAGCATCGCCAAAAGGCCGAACATCGCGATACCGGTCGCGCGCTGCCACAGCAGCGAAGGTGCGCGCAAAGCCCTGCGGATAGAGCGCATATCGCGGCGCCGGATACGTGCTGCAAAATCACGCGGGCGCGTCTCGACCGGCCATACGTGCAGCGCCTGCGCCGGGGCGCTGGGCAGCTCGATTGGCCGGTAGACGACTTCCAAAGGCATGATAGTGGCGCGAATCCTGCTGTTCCTCGTTTTCCGCTAGCCTCTTGCACGGGCCATCGCATCTGCACTTTTCCGCCTGTCCCGATGCGGCACATCCCCCTTCCATCCGGTTAACCTGACCAAAGGTGCATGTTGGGTCTTGCACTGCACAATAGTTCGCGTTAGTTCCGCCGCCGACGCCAACGGTGCCCCGTCAAACGGGCTAAGAGGGAAGCCGGTTTAAATCCGGCGCTGCCCCCGCAACTGTAACCGGATAGCGTGTTGCCCAGTTATGCCACTGGTGCCGGATTCGATCCCGGCGCTGGGAAGGCGGGCAACATGCGATGACCCGGGAGCCAGGAAACCTGCCGATGGTAGTCGTTCCGCGGCCGGGCGGGGTGTACCGGGCGCATGCGACGAGGCGCGCCAATTTGGCCCATCGCTCCTCTCGCCATGAACGGCAGTTCCGTTCGTGGCCGGGAGTCCGTCTTGTGAAGAAACATCTGCTTTCTGTTTCCCTGTTTGCCGTTGCCAGCCCCGCTTTTGCGCAGGCCAATGATGACATTTATCTTGCCAGCCAAATTCGCGCCGATGCCATAACCGTCATCGCTACCGGCAGCGAAGCGCGTGTCGATCAACTCGGCCAACCGGTCACCGTCATCACCACCGACGAAATCCAGTCGATCCAAGGCCCTGACATCACCCGCGTGCTCGAACGCGTCCCCGGCCTGACCGTGA
>CAZSTP010000442.1:0-2028 GCA_964609325.1 uncultured Novosphingobium sp.
GGCGGCAACATTATCGATGCGCGCATTCACACCGCGCGCAATGGCACCGCGGTGGACAACTTCCTCGTGCAAGACCCGCTGGGCCGACCATTGAACGAGGCAAGCCAGATTGCGCGGCTCAAGAACGCGATTGCCGATGCTTTGGCCAACCGGGTCAAGCTTCAGCCGCAATTGGCCGCACGCCCGCTCGCCCGTCCGCGCGCCCATGCGTTTGATGTGCGCCCGATCGTGATCTTCGATAACAAGGCATCAAACCGCTTTACGGTGATCGAGGTTGGCGCGCGTGACCGGCCTGCGCTGCTCAGCACGCTGGCGCGCGCCTTGTTCGAAGCCCGGCTGATCGTCCACTCTGCGCACATCGCGACTTATGGCGAGCGCGCGGTCGATACGTTCTATGTGACCGACGTGTTGGGCGAAAAGATCGACAATGAAACGCGCATGAAAACCATCGAGAAGAAGCTGCTTGAGGCTGTCGAGGAGCGCAAGGTCAAGGCGGCTGCTTAAGGACATCTCGCAATCCTGCCCGGCCATGCCTATCTTGGGCGATGATGAGCGAAGCTGAATATCTTGGCGGCAGGTTGCTGCTGGCGATGCCCGGAATGGGTGATCCCCGGTTCGACCATGCGGTGATCGCGATGTGCGTGCATGATGCCCATGGCGCGCTGGGCATTGGCGTGGGCCAGGTGCGCGATGGCATTACCTTTCACGGACTGCTCGAAGATATCGGCATCGATCCCGGCGTTGCGCCCGATGTGCCGGTGCTCAACGGCGGGCCGGTTGAAACCGCGCGCGGGTTTGTGCTCCATTCCAGTGATTGGGGCGGCGAGGGCAGCGTGACCGTCAATCCGCTGTGCCAGCTATCGGCTTCGCTGGATGTCTTGCGGGCGATTGCCGAAGGGCGCGGGCCATCGAAGTTCCTGATCGCGCTGGGCTATGCCGGTTGGGGCGCAGGGCAGCTTGAGGGCGAGATGCGGCGCCATGGCTGGTATGCCGCCAAGGGACATCCCGAAGTGCTGTTTGGAACACCCACAGGCCGCCGCTGGACCACCGCGTGGAAGAGCGAGGGGATCGACCCCTCGCACTTGGTGGCACAGACGGGCAGGGCTTAGGCCTCTGCCGCCTTGCTGTTGAGCTGGATGTAGTTTTCCAACCCCATCCTCTCGATCATGTCGAACTGCTTTTCGATCACATCGACATGCTCTTCCTCGCTTTCGAGGATTTTCTGGAACAAATCGCGGCTGACATAGTCACGTACCGTTTCGCAATAGGCGATAGCGTCGCGCAGCAGTGGCAGGGCGTCCATTTCCAGCGCATGATCGGCTTTGAGGATCTCTTCCACCGATTCGCCTACGCGCAGACGGCCCAAGGCCTGAAAATTGGGCAGACCATCGAGAAACAGGATGCGATCCGCCAGCATATCGGCATGCTTCATTTCATCGATGGATTCGTGGCGTTCGTATTCGGCGAGCTTCTTGACGCCCCAGTTGTCCAGCATGCGGTAATGCAGCCAGTACTGGTTGATCGCGGTCAGCTCATTGAGCAGGGCTTTGTTGAGGAATTCGATGACCTTGGCATCGCCTTTCATGGCGTGATCCTTCTTGTAACGGTCTCAGGATTCTATGCCGGGGTACTGGTCTGGCAAAGCGCGAACGACTCGCACCAGGCAGAAATATTTAGGCAAATGTTACTGCACGCTCTTCAGCAATAATCGCTTCTGCATCTTCAAGGCATTGGCGGCACTGTGGCTTAAAGCCCAGCAGACCATAGATATCTTCGGCACCACCAGCATTGCAGCGGGCGGTGGCGCGGATGTCTTTTTCGCGAATGGCATTGCAGATGCAGATGAACATTGCCGTCGTCCCAAACCAGTGCTTGTTGCCAATGATTCGCATTAATAATGCGATGCGTTCGCAATAGCAAGTGCGGTATTGCATCCTGCACAGATCGCCCCTAAATTGGCCGCACATCGAGAGTTGGGGTGACGCTCCAACGCCAACCTGCCGTTCCGGGCAAGGTGGCGCTTGATCC
>CAZSTP010000443.1:0-2025 GCA_964609325.1 uncultured Novosphingobium sp.
GGGAGAGGGTTAAATCTGTCAGGTTTTCGGGATGGCGCGTTCGCCCTTGATGCTGAGGCCATAGCCTTCGAGCGCAACAAGGTTGTGGTGCGAATTGGTGAGCAGGACCATATCGTGCACACCAAGATCGGCGAGGATTTGCGCGCCGATGCCATAGCTGCGCAGTTCCATGTCGCGCCCGCCGGTGCCATCGACTTCGCGGATGAGCTGATCGGGTTCGCCCGGCATCAGCAGCACGATAATCCCCGCGCCGGCTTCGCCGATCTCGGTCATCGCGCGTTGCAGGATGCGTTTGCGCGGGCCGGGGGCGCCCAGCACGTCTGACAGGATCGAGATCGTGTGCATGCGGACCAGCGTTGGCTGGCCTTCGACGATGGGGCCTTTTTGCAGCACGAGGTGGACCGAGCCATCGATCTTGTTGCGATAGGTCTTGATCGTCCAATCGCCGCCGTAATCGGTTTCGAACGGGGCCTGCTGGATGCATTCGACGAGGTGATCGTTGCGGCGGCGGTATTCGATCAGATCGCGGATCGTGCCGATCTTCAGCCCGTGCTTGCGCGCGAAGATCTTGAGATCATCGAGGCGCGCCATCGTGCCATCATCGTTCATGATCTCGCAGATCACGCCCGAGGGATTGAGCCCGGCAAGGCGCGGCAGATCGATGGCGGCTTCGGTGTGGCCTGCGCGGACGAGCACGCCGCCATCGCGCGCGATCAGCGGGAAGACGTGGCCGGGCGATACGATATCGTCGCGGGTCTTTCCGGCATCGACGGCCACGGCAATGGTACGGGCGCGATCGGCCGCCGAAATGCCGGTGTCGACGCCATCCTTGGCTTCGATTGATACGGTGAAGGCGGTGCCGTGGCGCGTGCCGTTGTTGCGCGCCATCAGTTCAAGGCCGAGGTGACCGGCGCGTTCGCTGGTGAGGCACAGGCAGATCAGCCCGCGCCCGTGGGTGGCCATGAAGTTGACCGATTCGGGCGTTGCCATCTGCGCGGGGATGACCAGATCGCCTTCGTTTTCCCGGTCTTCATCATCGACCAGAATGACCATGCGGCCATTGCGCACTTCGCTGATCATTTCCTCGACCGTGGCGAGTTCGAATTCTTCCTCGTCTTCGCCATCCATCGCGCGTTCAAGCTTGCTCAGCGTGTCAGCGGTGGGGTTCCATTCGGGCGACAATACATCGCGCAAGGAATTGGGATGAAGCCCCGCCGCGCGGGCAAGGGCTGCCCGTGAGATGATGCGGTCTTCGATGAGTTTGCGCGCACGCGCCAAGATGTCCTGTGCCATGGGAATCGCTGTGTCACATTGGGATGATGGGTGTCAAGCAATCTCACATTGCAATGTGATGCGCCGCCCTTGAGGGTATGTCGGCAAAAGCGCAGGGCCAAAGGAGCCGCTGTGACACTTTACCCGAGGGCAAAGTGTCACAAGCGACAAATGTTGGATTTTCAGCGGTGAAGGCCAGATGGGGGATTCACAAGAATCCCGTTATGTGCTTCCTTGAATCCTGTAATGTTCCATTCGGCTATCAAACCTGCGGCGAAGAACCAGTCCGGCGAAATGGCCGCGCTGCTGGACACGCTGGCCCATGCCAGCACGCGCCCGCGCTATGCCTTCATGGTGCTGAGCCTGATTGCCGAAGTGGCCAATGCCGATGGCGAGGCAGGGCCGTTTGTGCGGCGCGACCGGCAACAACACACCTTGCGCGATTGGTTGTGCGACAGCCTGGCGCCGATGGGCGGGCGTGATCCGCGCCGGATGGCCCTGGCCGCGCGGGTCGAGGCGGATTTGCTTGAATCAGGCACTTTGCCCAAAGACGCGCGGCAACGCGCGGCGATGATCGAGCAGGAGCTGCGTGACCGCATCCGCGCTTCGGGCAAGACGAACCTGAGCCGCGCGGTTTCCGAACTGGTGGGTGCAGGGCTGTTGCGGCGCTATTATGCGGGCTATGCGGTGGATCATGCCAACCGGGGCGGACAGCGCAACGCGGTCTATGTGCTGCAAGGGCTGGCGCGGTGT
>CAZSTP010000444.1:0-2020 GCA_964609325.1 uncultured Novosphingobium sp.
TTCGCACCCAGACGGCTCTTGTTTTCCGTGCCGTCCAGCTCGATCATCGCCAGATCGATGTCACGCTGGTCTTCGGCATCCATGCCGACAAGCGCTTCGGCAATGTCCGAATTGACCGCGGTCACCGCCTTGGTCACGCCCTTGCCCAAATAGCGCGCCTTGTCGCCATCGCGCAGTTCAACCGCTTCATGCGCGCCGGTCGATGCGCCCGATGGCACGGCGGCACGGCCAAAGCTGCCGTCTTCCAGCAATACATCGACTTCAACGGTGGGGTTGCCACGGCTGTCGAGGATTTCACGGGCATGAATGTCAAGGATCGCGGTCATGGATTGCTCCCTGCAAGGGCGGCGGCAAAGAATCTTGCACACCAAAGGTCTGGCGCGGCCCTATCGTTTGGAACCCGCACAGGCAAGACGCGTTGGTGCTGGAATACGCCGAACAGTAATCAAACCCGCAGCCTTTGTGCTATAGGGTCTAGCAAGTTACCAGATACTGCCCATATCGTAGCGGCAACACCCGCACGACATGCCGAAGGGAACACACAATGGCCGATACCACGATGACCCCCGCCGATGCTGTCACCACCGATGCCGCAGCGCCCGAAGCAACCGAAACCGTCAACGCCAAGGGCCGCTTCACCAAAGCCATCGAAGAAGCCAAGGCCGGTGCCGAAGCGCTCAAGGGTGAAGCCATCGACAAGGGCGCTGAATACAAAGCCAAGGTCAGCGAAACCGCAACCGATTGGGTGGGCGAAGCCAAAGTCTATGCCGGTCAAGCCAAGGAAAAGGGCGCAGCCCTCGCCGTGGAAGGCAAGGCCAAGGCCAGCGATGCCCTCACCTCGCTCGGCAAAGTCATTTCCGACAATGCCGGAACCATCGATGAAAAGCTAGGCGTGCAATATGGCGATTACGCCCGCACCGCCGCCCGCTCGATTCAGGAAACCGCCGCCAAGCTGGAATCCAAGGATCTGGGCGAACTGGGCAACGACGTAAAGGAATTTGTCCAGAAAAGCCCGGGCGTTGCCATCGGCATTGCCGCAGTGGCCGGTTTTGCCATCGCCAAGCTGCTTTCGGGCGGTTCGGACAAGGACTGACAGAACGCCGTGATGCGGTTATGACAGTCTGATGGCTGATACCGAACCTGCCGCACCTGCGGCTGATGATCCAAAGCCATCCTCGGTCGGCGATGCTGTTCGCGCGCTGGTCGAGGATGGGCAAACCCTGATCGAGGCGGAAATCGCCTATCGCAAGGCGCAGGCCGCGTTCGGCCTTGGCGAAGCCAAAGTCATCGCGCTTTTGCTGGTGCTGGGCTTGGCCTTCGGCTTCTTCACCTTGCTGGCTTTGGTCGTCGGACTGCTACTAGCGCTGGCGTTCTATGTCGGCGTCTGGGGCGCACTGGCGATTGTAGGCGGCTCGCTTCTTGCGCTCACCGGGCTATGCCTGCTGCTCGCCCTCAAGCGGGCAGGCCGCGCCAAGGCCGCACTACTTGGCGGAGGGAACCCGCGATGAGCGATCCCCGCACCATCTCTGCCGCACGCGCGCTGCGCGACGAAGCGCTCGGCATTTTCAAGGCAGACCTCGAACTGGCCAAAGCGGAATCATCCCCTGCCCGGATCAAGGAACGGGCAATCGATGAAGCCGTTGTGATGATCGATACCGTTCGCGATGTCGCAAACGAGAACAAGACCATCATCGCCGCCGTCGTGGCAGCATTGACCGGCTGGTTCCTTCGCGGACCGCTGATCGATCTGGCCACCAAGGCGCGCGATGCCGTCCGATCCGGAGATTGAAATGAACGACAATACCCCCGCCGAAAAGACCGACCTGCGCGACAAGGTCGAGGCCGCAAAAACCCGCCTCGCCGAACGCACCGCCAACGCGCGCCCTGTCGACACCGTCAAAACACTGATCGCCGAACACCCGGTCGCATCGGTCGCCGCCGGTATCCTGCTCGGCGCGCTGATCGCCAAAGCCCTCCCCTCATCCGGACGCTTCCGCAAAGGCGCCGCCGGATTGGCGAC
>CAZSTP010000445.1:0-2011 GCA_964609325.1 uncultured Novosphingobium sp.
GGAAGCCAACCTCGCCAAGTTGCTCGCCAAGGGCCAGACCTGGACGGTGGGGGGCTAAGCGCCGCGTTCCTGATGCGATGACCCGGATCGCCGGTGCGTCTGCCTCTCGCCAACAATCGATTCCACAAACCCGATCATGACAATGTCCGGCAACATATCTATCCTATTAAGATAAGTTGCTGGACTCTGTCGTCGCAAATATCTAGATGGATTGCGATAGGCAATCCGTCGGCCATCTCGTGCGATTGCTACCATGCCTGACCATAAACGTGGCGGCTTGAAGGGAGAGATCGTCGTGGAAGATTTTGCCGGTAAGGTTGCTGTCATCACCGGTGCAGGCCGGGGAATCGGCCGGGAAACGGCTCTGCTTCTGGCTGCACACGGAGCGAAGATCGTTGTAAATGATCTGGGGGGAGGGCCGCAGGGCGAAGGGGCAGACCCCGCAGTTGCCCACGCTGTGGTGGACGAGATTCTGGCGGCAGGCGGTATTGCGGTTGCCGAAACTTCCAGCGTCGCGACAATGGCTGGAGGCAAGGCCGTGGTCGAATGTGCCATGGACAACTTCGGCCGGCTCGACATTCTTGTTAACAACGCCGGCATCATCAGGCCGCGCCGCATCACCGAGATGAGCGAGGAAGATTTCGACGCCGTGCTCGCGGTCAATCTCAAGGGCTATTTTGCCACGGTCAGGGCAGGCGCGGAGTATCTCAAGCGCCAGGGCGGCGCTATAGTCAGCATGAGCTCACCATCGGGCTTCGGTCATCTCGGCATGGCCAACTACAGCGCAGCCAAAGAAGGTGTTGCGGGTCTTACGCGGTCGCTTGCCCGCGAACTCGGCGAATTCGGCATCCGTTGCAACGCCGTGCGGCCGATTGCGCATCCTTCAACCATGGCAATTCCCGAGTGCTTCGAGACACTTTCGTACCAGATCGAGACCTTGGGCATTCCGCCGATCTCGAACCAGTGGCTGTCGTCACACGGGTTGGACCCCAAAGCCAGTTGCGCGGCAGCCGTGATTGCCTGGCTGTGCTCGCCCCTGTCGGCCAATCTCAACGGTCGCGAGGTTTACATCGTGGGCGGCCACGTTGCCCTTTTCCAGGAACCGGAAATGATCCGCAGCCAGTTTGCGGCAGGGGGCTGGACGCTTGAAGAGCTTAGCAGACCCGAAGTCACCCGCGCACTGACCTACGATGTCCGCAATCGCTATCTCGGGCAGGGGCACGCGCCTGACTGAGCCACCGGATCGCAAGACACTGGCGATGCAATGGGCACTTGAAAAGAAGGAGGCAAGCAATGTCCGATTTGGTTCGCAGCGATGATCTTGACGGCGGAATCGTCCGGATCACGGTGACGAGTGCCGCAACCGGCAACGCTTCCACGCCTGCAATGCTTGAAGCAATCCGCGATGCCTTCGAGGCTGTTACGGCGCGTTCCGGTGTGCGGGCGGTGATCTTTGCCGCCGAGGGCAAGCATTTTTCGGTGGGGGCGGATTTCGGATTCCTGCGCGAGCTGACTGAAACACCGCCTGCGGAAATCCGCCGGACAGTCTATGCCAAGTTTCAGGGCGCGGCGCGGGCGATCTATCGCTGCCCCTATCCGACACTGGCGCTTGTCCAAGGAGCGGCGATAACAGTGGGATGTGAATTGGCGCTTGCTTGCGATTTCCGCATCGCCGCAGAGAACGCCCGCTTTCAGGAAAGCTGGATCAAGCTCGGCATCATGCCACCCTTGGGCGGACTGTTTCTGCTGCCCCGTCTGATCGGTTTGGGGCGGGCAATGGAAATGTGTCTCCAGGGAAGACTGGTGCTGGCCGAAGAGGCACTGCGGATCGGCCTTGTCAGCGCCGTTGTGCCCCCGGACGCGCTGGAAGCTGCGGGCGAAACCAAAGCAGCCGAACTCGCTGCGCTGCCCCCGATGGCTTACGCATCGGCCAAGCAGGCCATGCAGCGCGGCCTTGAAAGTTCTATGGACGCCGAATGGCAGGCCAACCTTTCAACCCAGGCTATTCTGC
>CAZSTP010000446.1:0-2007 GCA_964609325.1 uncultured Novosphingobium sp.
CGGGCGGATGCACCATGGCTGGATCCTCACCGGGCGCGAAGGGCTGGGCAAGGCCGGCTTTGCACAGGCCGCCGCAGCCGAACTGGTGGCAGAGCCCGGCGTGCCGCAACCGGCTCACGGCATGCACCCCGATATCCTCACGCTGCGCCCGCTTCCGGTCAACGATGACGAAGTGAAAAAGCGTGACGATGGCAAGCCGTTCCTGACCAAGCGCAACATCTCGGTCGATCAGGTCCGCGAAGTGCAGCGCCGTCTGAACACGCGGCCTACGCTGGGATCGCGCCGCGTGGTCATCATCGATGCGGGCGATCAGTTGGAAAAAGGGGCGGTCAACGCCCTGCTGAAAAGCCTTGAAGAACCGCCCCAAGGCACGTTCTTCATGCTTGTCGTTCACGCGCTGGGCCGTTTGCTGCCAACGGTGCGCTCACGCTGCACGATCCTGCGCTTCCAGTCGCTCACCGATGCCGAAGTGGCCCGCGCGCTTGATATCGCAGCGCCTGAACTCGATGCGCAAACCCGCGCCGCCGCGCTCGCCGTGGCGGGCGGCTCGCCCGGTGCTGCTCTGGCCTTTGCCGAAAAGGATCTCGCCCGCGCACAAGTGATTTTCACCGCGCTGGTCGAACGCGGTGATACTGATCTGGCGCTGCGCGGAGCCTTGGCAGGCGCGCTGGGCGCAAGGCCCGATCGCGAACGCCAGATGGCCGCGATCGAGGCTGCAAGGATGACGGTCGTGCGTGCTTTGGACCATGCTGATGATCGCGCAAAGCTGCGTCTGGTCGAAGCCCACGCCCGTCTGGTCAAGCTTGCGGCAGAGGCCCCGATCTATAACTTCGATGTGGGAATGCTGCTGATGGAAATCGGCTCCTTGCTGGCATCGGCTGCGCCGACTAGGGAAGGCGCACGGTAAGACGCAGAATCCCTGCATGAAGCGACGAATGAAAGTGAATGGCCCGATGGGCGAACCCTTCTACATCACCACCGCCATTTCCTATCCCAATGGCAAGCCGCACATCGGCCACGCTTATGAGGCTATCGCAGCAGACGTGATTGCACGTTTCCAGCGCGCGATGGGCCGCGATGTCCGGTTCCAGACCGGCACTGATGAACACGGCCTCAAGATGATGCAAAAGGCGCGCGATCTGGGCGTAACGCCAAAACAGCTTTGCGATGAAATGTCTTCATATTTCATTGCGATGTGCGATCATCTTAATGTGTCTTACGATGTCTTCATCCGCACCACCGAAGAATGCCATCATGCTGCATCGCAGGAATTGTGGCGCCGGTTGGAAGCCAATGGTGATCTCTATCTGGATCGCTACGAAGGCTGGTATTCGGTCCGGGACGAGGCGTTCTACGACGAAAGCGAACTGGTCGCGGGCGAGGGGGGCGAGAAGCTTTCCCCCCAGGGCACCCCGGTCGAATGGACGGTTGAGGAAAGCTGGTTCTTCCGGCTCTCCAAATACGCCGACCCTTTGCTGAAGCTTTACGAAAGCCAGCCCGATTTCATCCAGCCCGATGGCCGCCGCAATGAAGTCATGCGCTTTGTCGAAGGCGGTTTGCGCGATCTGTCGGTTTCGCGCACCAGCTTTGATTGGGGCATCAAAGTGCCCGGCAGCGATGGCCATGTCATGTACGTCTGGGTCGATGCGCTGACGAACTACATCACCGGCCTCGGCTTTCCCGATGAAACCAGCGATTTCGCGAAATACTGGCCTGCCAACATCCATCTGATCGGCAAGGATATTGTCCGTTTCCACGCGGTCTATTGGCCCGCCCTGCTGATGAGCGCAGGGCTCGCTCCGCCAAAACAGGTGTTCGGCCACGGTTTCCTGCTCAATCGCGGGCAAAAGGAATCCAAGACGGTCGGCAATGTCACCGATCCCCTGGAATTGGCAGAGCGTTTCGGCGTTGATCCGCTGCGCTATTTCCTGATGCGCGAAATCGCCTTCGGACAGGACGGCTCCTATTCGCCCGAAGCCATCGTCACACGCTGCAACGCCGAATTGG
>CAZSTP010000447.1:0-2006 GCA_964609325.1 uncultured Novosphingobium sp.
GCATCGTGTAGGACGAGAAAACACGGAGCGGAACGAAGTTGGAATGAGGCATTCACGAAGGGTAAGCAAAAGAGCGTTGTCTTACGAGAGGCCCGGCCCGTTTTTCCCCTGCCATGATACCCGATCAGAGCAGCGCTTCGATGTCCTTGGCGATGCTCTCGGGCTTGTCCGTTGATGCATAGCGGCGCACAACTTTGCCATCCCGGCCAATCAGGAACTTGGTGAAGTTCCACTTGATCGCCTTGGTGCCAAGTACGCCGGGCGCTTCTTTCTTGAGCCATTCATAGAGCGGATCAGCGCCCGCGCCATTGACATCGATCTTGGCCATCAGCGGGAAGCTCAGGCCGAAGTTGACCTTGCAGAAGCTTTCGATTTCATCGGCGGTGCCGGGTTCCTGTCCGCCAAACTGGTTGCACGGGAAAGCCAGCACTTCAAAGCCGCGTTCGCCGTACTTTTTCCAGAGCGCTTCCAGCCCGTCGTACTGCGGGGTGAAGCCACACTTGGATGCGGTGTTGACCACCAGCAAGACTTTGCCCGCTTTTTCGGCGAGGTCGATCACTTCACCGTTGGGCTTTTTCGCCTTAAAATCGGCGATGGTTTGCGGACCGTTCATGCTCTGCTCCCGATTCTGGCGGCCAAGTTGGTTAGCAGGGCGCCAGTTCTGATTGGCTGGCACGCGAAGCTGCTTAACGCAAGATGCCCTCATGCAGCCGCACGACCCGATCCATGCGCGAGGCCAAACGTTCGTTATGCGTTGCGATCAAAGCCGAGCTGCCCTCGCCGCGCACCAGCTTGAGGAACTCCTCCAGCACACGGTCGGCGGTGGCTTCATCAAGGTTGCCGGTGGGTTCATCCGCCAGCACCAGTTCGGGCCGGTTGGCAAGTGCACGCGCCACGGCT
Organism: uncultured Novosphingobium sp.; assembly: GCA_964609325.1. Lineage (GTDB taxonomy): Bacteria > Pseudomonadota > Alphaproteobacteria > Sphingomonadales > Sphingomonadaceae > Novosphingobium. The sequence goes on from CAZSTP010000447.1 coordinate 901, forward strand.
ACGCGCTGTTGTTCTCCGCCCGAAAGCTGGCTGGGCCGATGATCGAGCCGCTTGCCAAGGCCCAATGCGCCCAGCAATTCCGTCGCGCGGTCATTAGCCTTGGAGCGCTCGGTCCCGGCAACGAGCTGGGGCAAGACCACGTTTTCCAGCGCGTTGAAATCAGCCAACAGGTGATGGAACTGATAGACAAAGCCCAGATGATCGCGGCGCAGGGCCGTACGATCATCGCCCGAAAGCTTTGATGCGTCTGTTCCGGCAATCTCGATCAGTCCGGAAAACCCGCCCTCAAGCAAGCCGATGGCCTGAAGCATCGTTGATTTGCCCGAACCCGAAGGCCCGACCAGCGCGACAATCTCGCCCGGTTGGATTTCAAGGTTCACGCCCCGCAGAACGTCAATCGTGACACCGCCCTGGCTGAACGAACGGCGCAGTTCGCGCAGGCGTACGATGGGCTTACTCATAACGGAGCACCTGAACGGGATCTGTGCTGGCGGCCTTCATCGCCGGGTAAAGCGTGGCAAGGAAGCTGAACACCAGAGCCATGACGCTGATCGTGGCGATTTCAACCGGGTCGGACCGGCTTGGCAGTTCGGTCAGGAACCGGATCGACGGATCCCACAAGTTCTGCCCGGTCACAAACTGGATGGCATTGACGATGGGTTGGCGGAAAAACAGGAAGACGAAGCCGAGCAACAGACCCGAAAGCGTGCCCAATGCCCCGATCACAAAGCCGATGGTTACGAACACCTTGAGCAAGGATTTTCGCGTTGCCCCCATGGTGCGCAAGATCGCGATGTCGCGCGTTTTGGCCCGCACCAGCATGATCAGCGAAGACAGGATGTTGAACACCGCCACCAGCACAATGATGGAAAGCACGATGAACATCGCAATCCGTTCCACCGCCAGTGCTTCAAACAGGCTGGCATTGATCGTGCGCCAATCGGTGACGACGGCCTGTCCTGCAAGTTCCTGCTTGAGCGGCCCCAGCGTGTCCATAACCGTATCGGGGTTTTCGGTCGTCACCTCGATCATGCCGATGGCATCGCCGGTTAGCAGCAGCGTCTGCGCATCCGGGATCGGCATGACGACATAGGCCTGATCGTAAT
>CAZSTP010000448.1:0-1998 GCA_964609325.1 uncultured Novosphingobium sp.
AGCCGGTCAAGCTTCACCAGATCGCCGCGAATGGTGCGCTCGGTCGCGCCGCGCCCGATCACGTCAAGGCCGACGATATCCATCATCTGGTAGGGGCCGACCGCAAAGCCATAGTCATAGATCGCCTTGTCAATCTCCTGCGGGGTAGGCCCGCGCAGCACCAGTGCGTCGGCTGCGGTGCTGCGCACAGTCATCACGCGGTTGGCGATGAAGCCATAGCAGACCCCTGCCAGCACCGGCACTTTGCCGATGGTCTTGGCCAGTGCCATAGCGGTGGCGATGATGTCCTTGCGGGTCTTTGCCCCGCGCACCACTTCGAGCAGGCGCATGACATTGGCGGGCGAGAAGAAGTGCAGACCGATCACGTCCTGCGGGCGCGATGTGGCTTCGGCAATTTCGTTCAGATCAAGGTACGAGGTGTTGGACGCAAGGATCGCGCCCTGCTTGCAGATCGCGTCAAGCTTGCCGAACACGTCCTTCTTGACCGACATTTCCTCGAACACCGCTTCGATCACCAGATCGACATCGGCCAATGCGTCATAAGTGATCGCAGGGGTAATCAGCGCCATGCGCTGTTCCACCTGATCCTGCGTCATCCGGCCCTTCTTGGCGGTATTTTCATAATTGCGGCGGATCACGCCGATGCCGCGATCCAGCGCTTCCTGTGTCATTTCCACCAGCGTGACGGGGATGCCGGCGTTAAGGAAGTTCATCGAGATGCCGCCACCCATCGTGCCCGCACCGATCACGCCCACCGTCTTGACCGGCAGGACCGGCGTATCCGAAGGCACATCAGGGATCCTGGTGGTCTGGCGTTCGGCAAAGAAGAAGTTGCGCTGCGCGCCGCTCTGGCTGCCTGCCATCAGATCTTCAAACAGTTCCCGTTCGCGCACGATGCCCTGATCGAACGGCAGTTCGGCAGCGGCTTCAATCGCCTTGACGATGTTGACCGGGGCCTGGAAACCGCGAAACGCCTTGGCGTTTTTCTTGAGAAACCCGGCGTAGATTTCAGGCTTGCCGCGTGCGGGCTCAACCTTGTCCTGCCGGTCACGCACTTTGACGAGCGGACGGCCTTCGGCAAGGATCGTGCGGGCAAAGGCAATGGCATCGGCCACCAGATTGCCCTCTTGCGCCAGCGCATCGATCATGCCGAGCGCCAGTGCCTGCTTGGCGCCAATCGGGTTACCGCCGGTGATGATATCGAGCGCGGCTTCGATGCCGACAATGCGCGGCAGACGTTGCGTGCCGCCAGCGCCGGGCAGCAGGCCCAGCTTCACTTCGGGCAGGCCGACCTTGGCAGAAGGCACGGCGATGCGGTGATGGCACACCAGCGCCAGTTCATACCCCCCGCCCAATGCGGTGCCGTGAATCGCAGCGACCACCGGCTTTGCGGTATTTTCAATCAGATCAAGCACATCGTGCAGATCCGGCAAGCGTGGCGGCTGGCCGAATTCCGAGATATCAGCGCCTGCAAAGAACGTGCGACCGGCACAGGTGAGGACAATCGCCTTCACCGCATCATCGGTGCCAAACTTGCGGAAGCCTTCGTCCAGCGCAACGCGGGTGTTGTAACCCAGCGCATTGACCGGAGGGGAATTGATCGTGATGACGCCAATGCCGTCCACGACTTCGTAAGTACCGACTTCGCTCATTAGATTCTCCAATACAACAGTTGAGGAGGGCTCAGCGGCCCTTGAATTCCGGTTTGCGCTTTTGCAGGAACGCGCGGACCCCTTCGGCAAAGTCTTCGCTGCGGCAGGCTTTGCGCTGGTACAGCCGTTCACTGTTGAGCGCGGTTTCAAGGCTCTGGTCAAGCGCCAGCCATGCCTGCTGCTTGATATAGGCAAGCGAACGCGGACCACTGGCCAGTTCGCGCGCAATTTCCATCGCGCGGGCATCGACATCGTCATCGGGCACAACTTCGGTGACAAGGCCCCATTCGAGCGCTTGCGGCCCGTAGACCTTCTTGCCGCGCAGCATGATATCCATCGCGCGCAC
>CAZSTP010000449.1:0-1998 GCA_964609325.1 uncultured Novosphingobium sp.
GCCTTGATCACCGGGGTCGCTTCGGGGTTGGTCGAAGGCGAGAGCGCGCCGATCACGCCGACCGGCTTGGCGATCTTGACGATATTGCGGACCGCATCTTCTTCCAGCACGCCCACCGACTTGTCGTTGATGATGTCATAAAGCGTGGCGCGGGTCTTGCGGAAGATCTTGAGGTACTTGCCGTCATAGTTGCCAAGCTGCGTTTCATCGACGGTGTGCTGGGCGATCTTTTCAGCCACGTCTTCACGGGCGACCGACCACACCATCGCGCGGATCAGGGCATCAACCTGCTCTTGCGTATAGTTTGCGATCTCGGCCTGCGCCGCGCGCGAGCGGGCAACAAGCGCCGCGATTTCGGCAGCTTCAGGGGACAATTCGATTGCTTGGGCGACGGCCATGACAGATCCTCGGCTTGCGGGACGGGGCGCATCCGCCACATCTTGGCAGGTCGGGCAGCCCGGCTCCTCTCGTTGAAATTATTGCAACCGTCTGCACCCGCGCAGGTTTGCAGGCAAGGCGCGATTATGCAATGCTTACCTGCAAAAATGCAGGCAACGATGCCGTGTAGACGAAGGACTGGCGGCAATGGCGATCAACTGGAACGATCTTCAGGATTTTCTGCTGATTGCGCGGGCGGGCCAGCTTTCCCGCGCGGCGGCGCAATCGGGCGTGGATGCCACAACAATGGGCCGCCGCCTGCGCCGGCTTGAGGCGCGGCTGGGCACGACCCTGTTTGAACAGACGCGGCAGGGCCAGGTCCTGACCGAGGCGGGCGAGCGCATGCTGGAAGAAGTCGAGGCGATGGAACATGCCGCGCGCCGCATCTCGGAAAACACCGAATCCGGGCTTGGCGCTGGCGGGTTGCTGCGTGTCAGCCTGTCTGAAGGGTTTGGCACATGGCTGGTGGCCGCGCATTTGCGCAGCTTTACCGAGCAGCATCCGCGCCTGATGTTCGATCTGGTGGCGTCGAGCGGATTTCTCAGCCCTTCGAAACGCGAGGCCGATCTGGCGGTCACGCTATCACGCCCGCGAGCGGGGCCGGTGATCGCGGGAAAGCTGTCGGACTATGCGCTGCGGCTCTATGCCTCGGGCGATTATCTGGCACGCCACGGCATGCCCGGCAAACCGGCAGACCTTGCCGCCGGGCATCCGCTGGTGGGGTATATTCCCGACCTGCTCTATGCGCCCGAGCTGCGTTATCTGGCCGAGATCGAGCCGAATCTGTCGGCCACGGTGCGCTCATCCTCGATCAATGCGCAGCACCGCATGATTGCCGCAGGCGCTGGGATCGGCGTGCTGCCGTGCTTTATCGGCGATGCCGATGCATCACTGGTGCCGGTGTTTCCGGACCGGCGCATCACGCGTTCGTTCTGGCTGGTGACGCACAAGGACACGCACAACCTGTTGCGCGTGCGCGCGTTCAAGGAATGGCTGACCGCGCTGGTAGCACGGGAACGCGGGCGGTTGCTGCCGAGGTAGGTCCGCCCGCGTGACCCATTCAAATCTTGGCGACAGGTGCGCCTTCGCCGAGGTCTTCATACCATGCCTCGACCGGGCCGTTCAGCTTGATCGTCAAAGGATTGCCCTTGCGGTCCATCGATTTGCCCGCCTGAACGCGCACCCAGCCTTCGGAAATGCAATATTCCTCGACATTGGTGCGGACCACGTCCTTGAAGCGGATGCCGATTCCGCGACGCAGCTTGTCGGCATCGAAGTGCGGGCTGCGCGGATTGATCGCAAGCCGGTCCGGCGGCACATCCGGCCCGGAGGTTGCGGGCGCTGCGGTGACGGGAGCGGATTCGGGCTGGAGCGTTTCATCAGTCATGGTCTGCGCAAATATCTTGATTGCCCCACTTGTCAATCAAGGCCCGCCGTCGTAATGGCCCGCCCCTGCTCGGCAGACCTTCAAAGGCCGCCCCGGCGGGCGCGTAGCTCAGTGGTAGAGCACACCCTTCACACGGGTGGGGTCGCAGGTTCAATCCCTGCCGCGCCCACCAT
>CAZSTP010000450.1:0-1995 GCA_964609325.1 uncultured Novosphingobium sp.
TATCTCGCGCAGTTTTCGGAAATGTCGTCCGATCCGGTGGAGCGGACCGAGCTGATGGGGTGGAAGCACACTTTCACCGGGCTTGGCGTGCTGATGTCATCCTCGCTCTCGCCCGTGCTGATCGGGATGTTCGGCGGAGACCAGCAAGCGCACCTTATCACGATGGCGGTGATGGGCACCGTCAGCATGACCTGCCTGCTCACCTCGTGGCGTTTTTCCCTGCGCATTCCCCAGCCGAAATCGGTGGGGCTGCCGTTTGAATTGCGCGATCTGCCGCGCGCCTTTGCCGATCGCCGCTTTGCCATCTTGTGTGCATCAGCGGTGGTGATGACGGTCAGTGCGGGCATTTCCTATGCGACGATGCCGTTCTTCGTAAAGTTTGTGCTGGCGCAGCCCAACCCCTTGCAGACCATGGGCATTCTGACCGCGATCATGGCGGTGGCGGTGATGACCACATCATCGCTGTGGGTGCTGCTTTCGAAACAGATCGGCAAGAAGACGACCTATATCATTGCCGCTGTCGGCCATGGCATCGTGACGCTGGCGTGGGTTCCGGCGGCGGGCATGCCGATCTGGGTGGCCTATATTCTGGTCGCCTTGCTGGCGGCGTGCAACGCGGGCTGGGGCACGATCATTCTGGCGATGCTTTCCGATTGCATCGCTGCCGCGCGCGAGGAGACCGGCGAGAACCGCGCAGGCTCCTATTCGGCGATCTGGTCGATCATCGAAAAGGCAGGCATCGCATTGGGCGGTACGCTGGTGGTGGGAGCGATCCTGTCGGCCTATGGCTTTGATTCGATTGCGGCCAAGGCGGGGCATGTACAATCGGCATCGGCGCTGGCAGGGATCGTGATGTCCTATTCCATCGCGCCGGGCATCGCCAAGATCATCGCGGCGGGGCTGATCTGGCTGTTCATCCACGAAGATGATTCGCTGCCCGAAAACACGCAAGGCATTGCGGCTCATGGGTAATCCGGCGTTCGAACCGGTGGGTGTGGCGCTGATCGGCTGCGGGCGGATTTCGGGCATGCATCTGGCGGCTGCGGCGGCGGTGCCCGATGCGGTGCGGATCGTGGCGACGGTCGATCCCGATCCGGCATCGGCGCAAGCGGCGGCGGCACCGTTCGGCGCAGCGGCGTTTACATCATTGGCAGAGGCTTTGGCGCTACCGGCGGTTGAGGCCGTGCTGATCGCCAGCCCCAACGCGCTGCACGGTGAACAGGCTCTGGCGGCGTTGGCGGCGGGCCGTCACGCGCTGGTCGAAAAGCCGCTGGCCGAAACCGGCGCGCAGGCGCGATTGCTGGAGGCCGAGGCGGCCAAGCGCGGGCTGGTGCTGGCCGCAGGGCACACCTATCGCCACAATGCGGCGATTGCCACGTTGTTCGACAAGATGCCGGAGTGGGGGCCGCTGCGCGCGGTTTCGGTAACATCCTGCGTGTTCTGGGACGGGCCGCAAGCGCCGTGGTGGGCGACGCGTTCGCCCGAGGAAGGGCTGATCCTTTCGCTCTATGCGCCCCATTCGCTGGACTTTGTGCAACTGGTGATGGGCGCGGACGATCCGCTGCGGGTCCATGCCGAAGCCGCGCGCTGGCAGCCGGGTTGGCGGGGAGAGGATGAGGCGATGATCGTCATGGCCTATCCCGGACGGCGCATGGTCAGCGTCCATATCTCGTACAACCAGCGCCAAGTGTTTGATCGCAAGGCCCTTTACTTTGGGCAGGGCGTGGCCGAGATTGATGATGGTGAAGTGCTGAAATGGAATGGCGAGGTGCTGGTTTCCCCGCCCGAAGGCGTGCTGATCGATCCGCGCCGGATGGGCGGACGCCGCATGGGGCACTTCTTTGAACAGCAATTGCGCGAATTTGCCGCTGCGGTGCGTGGGGCACCGCACCGCTGCCCGACAGGACGCGATGCCGCGCGGTTGATCGAATTGATTGACCGGGTGAAAGCATCGGCGCGCGCCAACAGCGCCGATGCGATTGATCCGCCGTTTGG
>CAZSTP010000451.1:0-1989 GCA_964609325.1 uncultured Novosphingobium sp.
GAACGATTGTCACCGCATCAAGCGCGGCGGTGATGATCTATGGCGGCAAGCAGATCATCGATGGCACGATGACCATCGGCGCGCTGGTGGCCTTTATCACCTATCATGGGCGGCTTTTGGGACCGGTTCAGGCGTTGATGGGCCTCACTGCGGGCCTTGCGACGGCGCGGGTGGCCTTGGCGCGGATATTCGAACTGTTCGATACCGCGCCCGAAGTGGTTGAAGCGGAATCGCCCAAAGCCTTGACCGGGGTGCAGCGCGAAATCCGGTTCGAAGGCGTTTCGATGGATCACGGGCGCGAGGCAGTGCTGCGCGATGTGGACCTGACGATCCCGGCCGGCGCGATGACCGCGATCCTTGGTGCCTCGGGCGCGGGCAAATCAACCCTGGCCGATCTGCTGGTGCGGTTCCATGATCCGGTGACCGGACGCGTGACGATCGATGGCACGGACATGCGCGAGCTGTCTTTGGCCGATTTGCGCGCGCGGGTGCTGTTGGTGGATCAGGCACCGTTCCTGTTCAACGCCACGATTGCCCAGAACATCGCCTTTGCACGCGAGACGGCATCGCGCGCAGAAATCGAGGCGGCGGCAGACGCAGCGGGGCTTGCGCCACTCATCGCGCGCCTGCCCGAAGGACTGGACACCCGCACCGGCGAGCGCGGCCTTGCGCTGTCTGCTGGCGAGCGGCACCGCATTGCCATTGCCCGCGCACTGCTGCGCCAGCCCGATGTGCTGATCTTGGATGAACCAACGGCGGCACTGGATGAGGCGACCGAAATGCTGGTGGCGCAAGGGCTGCGCCGCGCATTACCGCACGCCACGCTCATCGTGATTACGCACAAGCCCGCGCTGGCGGAAATGGCCGATCACGTGCTGCGGCTGGACCACGGCCTTGCCAGCATTGCACCACAGGTGATGGCGCATGGCTGAACCGTTGCGCATCGCGGTGATCGATAGCGGGGTGCATCCCACGCATCCCCATATTGCCGCCGACCGTCTCCTGCCCGGCCTGTCACTGCTGGCCGACGGTACGGTGCTCACCGGGGAGGACGAAGCGCTTGACCGGTTGGGCCATGGCACGGCGGTGACGGCGGCGATTCAGGAGCAAGCACCTGACGCCTTGATCCTGCCGATCCGCGTATTCCGCGAAGGTTTGCGCGCCAGTGCGCGCGCGTTGGCAGGGGCAATCCGCTGCGCAATCGAGGAGCGGGTGGACTTGATCAACCTGAGCCTTGGCACGCCCAATGCAGCGCATGCCGATGTCTTTGCTGCGCTGGCAGACGATGCTGTGGCGGCGGGCGCGCTGATCGTGGCGGCGCGCGAGGCCGAAGGTGCGCCGTGCTGGCCGGGGTGCCTGCCGCAAGTGCTGGGCGTGGGGCTGGATTGGGATGTGCCGCGCGGGGTGCCCGGACTTGGCGCAGATGGCGTGGTCTATGCCTCGGGCTATCCCCGCCCGATCCCCGGCGTGCCGCAACAGCGCAACTTGTACGGCATCAGCTTTGCGGTGGCGCAAATGACCGGTTGGGTGGCGAAAAACTGTCCATTGCGCCCGATTGCGCGCTCCGATGTCTTGGCAAGACTTGCGCCGATTGACGTACACGCGAGTCCTGATGCGCAGCCTAAGCAAGAGGCATGATCCAGACGACACGTCCGCCTGTCCGCCGACCCGCGCCGCCTCCTGCTGCATTGGCCGAGGCTGAAGCGCTGCTCGACGGGCAGCCGCACAAGGCGCTGACCAAGGCCGAGGCCATTCTCGCCAAAGCGCCCGGATATCCCCCCGCAGAGTTCATCCTGGCGCGGGCTTTGCGCCGGATCGGCAAGGGTAAGCAAGCCTTGGCGCGGCTCGATGCAATGGCGCGGGCCAATGCGCGCGTGCCCGCGGTACTGTGGGAACTGGGTGACCTCAGCGCCGAGTTGGGTGACAATGCGCGCGCGGTGGCCGCGCTTCAGGCTTTGACACAAGTGCAGCCGGGCATTCCAGCGGGTT
>CAZSTP010000452.1:0-1989 GCA_964609325.1 uncultured Novosphingobium sp.
AACCCGCTGGAATGCCCGGCTGCACTTGTGTCAAAGCCTGAAGCGCGGCCACCGCACGTGCATTGTCACCCAGCTCGGCGCTCAAGTCACCCAGTTCCCACATCACGGCGGGCACACGCGCATTGGCCCGCGCCAGTGCATCCAGCCGCGCCAAGGCTTGCTTGCCCTTGCCGATCCGGCGCAAAGCCCGCGCGAGTAAGAACTCTGCAGGCGGATATCCGGGCGCTTTGGCGAGAATGGCCTCGGCCTTGGTCAGCGCCTTGTGCGGCTGCCCGTCGAGCAGCGCTTCAGCCTCGGCCAATGCAGCAGGAGGCGGCGCGGGTCGGCGGACAGGCGGACGTGTCGTCTGGATCATGCCTCTTGCTTAGGCTGCGCATCAGGACTCGCGTGTACGTCAATCGGCGCAAGTCTTGCCAAGACATCGGAGCGCGCAATCGGGCGCAATGGACAGTTTTTCGCCACCCAACCGGTCATTTGCGCCACCGCAAAGCTGATGCCGTACAAGTTGCGCTGTTGCGGCACGCCGGGGATCGGGCGGGGATAGCCCGAGGCATAGACCACGCCATCTGCGCCAAGTCCGGGCACCCCGCGCGGCACATCCCAATCCAGCCCCACGCCCAGCACTTGCGGCAGGCACCCCGGCCAGCACGGCGCACCTTCGGCCTCGCGCGCCGCCACGATCAGCGCGCCCGCCGCCACCGCCTCGTCAGCCAATGCAGCAAACACATCGGCATGGGCTGCATTGGGTGTGCCAAGGCTCAGGTTGATCAAGTCCACGCGCGCCTCGATCGCGCAGCGGATTGCCCCTGCCAGCGCACGCGCACTGGCGCGCAAGCCTTCGCGAAATACGCGGATCGGCAGGATAAAGGCGTCTGGCGCCTGCTCTTGTATGGCCGCCGTCACCGCCGTGCCATGGCCCAACCGGTCAAGCGCTTCGTCCTCGCCGGTGAGCACCGTCCCGTCGGCCAGCAGCGACAGGCCGGGTAGGAGACGGTCGGCGGCAATATGGGGATGCGTGGGATGCACCCCGCTATCGATCACCGCGATGCGCAACGGTTCAGCCATGCGCCATCACCTGTGGTGCAATGCTGGCAAGGCCGTGGTCCAGCCGCAGCACGTGATCGGCCATTTCCGCCAGCGCGGGCTTGTGCGTAATCACGATGAGCGTGGCGTGCGGTAATGCGCGGCGCAGCCCTTGCGCCACCAGCATTTCGGTCGCCTCATCCAGTGCCGCCGTTGGTTCATCCAAGATCAGCACATCGGGCTGGCGCAGCAGTGCGCGGGCAATGGCAATGCGGTGCCGCTCGCCAGCAGACAGCGCAAGGCCGCGCTCGCCGGTGCGGGTGTCCAGTCCTTCGGGCAGGCGCGCGATGAGTGGCGCAAGCCCCGCTGCGTCTGCCGCCGCCTCGATTTCTGCGCGCGATGCCGTCTCGCGTGCAAAGGCGATGTTCTGGGCAATCGTGGCGTTGAACAGGAACGGTGCCTGATCCACCAACAGCACCCGCGCGCGCAAATCGGCCAAAGACAGCTCGCGCATGTCCGTGCCATCGATCGTCACGCGTCCGGTCACCGGATCATGGAACCGCACCAGCAGATCGGCCAGGGTTGATTTGCCCGCGCCCGAGGCACCAAGGATCGCGGTCATCGCGCCGGCCGGGATCGTCAGGTCCACATCGCGCAGCACTGCCTCGCGCCCGTGATCCATCGAAACGGCCTCGAACCGGATTTCGCGTTTCACCCCGGTCAGGGCTTTGGGCGATGCCGCTTCAACCACTTCGGGCGCGGTATCGAACAGTTCGAAAATCCGCGCCAAGGCCACCCGCGCCGTCGCAAGGCCCGATGTCAGACCCATCAGCGCCTGCACCGGCCCCAGCAAGCGTCCGTGATAGGTGATGAAGGCCACCAGCGCGCCGATGGTCATTGTGCCATCGATAATCTGCTTGCCGCCATAGATCATCACCGCCGCGCTTGATGCGGTGACAATCGTTC
>CAZSTP010000453.1:0-1977 GCA_964609325.1 uncultured Novosphingobium sp.
AGCAGCAGCGTCTGCGCATCCGGGATCGGCATGACGACATAGGCCTGATCGTAATCGTAGATGCCGATTTCAAACAAGGCCGAGACAGTATAGGCAATTTCACGCGGCACCGTGCCGAACGGGGTGGATTGGCCTTGCGGGTTGATGATCGTGATCGTGTCCCCCACCCGCGCACCAAGGTTCTGCGCCAAGCGCGCGCCAAGAGCGACATTGTTTGAACCGGGGCGCAGCGAGGCGATGACGCCATCAACGCGCTTGCTTTCCAGGTCCTTGATATCGGCAGCGGTATTGCCACGCACGAGGATCGCTTCGACCCGGCCATTGAAGCTGGCAAGCAGCGGCTGTTCGATCAGCGGCGAGGCGTGGGTTACACCCTTGGTCTGCTCAACCTTCTTCAGGATATCCTGCCAGTTATCGAGCCTGCCGCCATAGGCTTGAATAATCGCGTGGCCGTTCAGACCCACGATCTTGTCGAGAAGTTCGGCGCGAAAACCGTTCATCACGCTCATGACGATAACAAGCGCGGCAACGCCCAGCATCACGGCTACCAGACTGATCCCGGCGACGAGCGCGATGAACGCTTCTCCCCGGCCCGGCAGCATATAGCGCTTGGCGATGGTCCATTCAAAAGGTGAGAGGATCAAGCAGCAGCCCTTTTGAAAACGGTTGGCCTCAGAAGCATGACGGGATGTAGGGTGCAGCGCCGCAAACAGCAATGGCTTGCAATCGCCATGACCGGCCAATCGCGTTTTGTTTTGCCAGCAGGAGGATTACTGCACTTCGAGCCGCGCGAGCTGATCACGCATGTGGTGCAATTCGGCCAAGCGCCGCGATCTTTCGCAAGCAACGGGCAAGGCTCCGAGTACCGCCACACCGACGTAGAGTTGAAAGAACTGTATTTGATCACCGTAAGCCACATCCATCAGCGCGATTGGTCCCATCTCCAGAATGGTTAAAGCGCCTCCGATCAAGATCAGCACCACCGGCATGGCGGCAATCAACGCCTCTTCCAGCATGGCTGCGCCAACGACGAGGAAAAGCAGCGGGAATACCAGCAAAGCCCTCATATCAAGGACAAAGACGACCGCTGTGAGCAGCGCAAACGCGCCCAGGACCATCGCGGCAAACGGCCAGGTTTCGGCACGTGGCAGGCAGTTGCGCCCTCGGGACCACCGCCAATAGGCAAAGCGGAAGATCGGAAGGCAGGTTAGAAGGCCCAGCGAATGGGCAATGATCCAGTGCGTGAAGGTTTCAAGCGCGGAGACATGGAGGAAAAGTACTGCGACAATTGTGGCCATGGCACCGCTGATCAGCGGAATGACCAAGCCGATGCCGATGTAGTAGCCCGCCACCCACTCCAGCGTTTCTTTTGGCCAGAAGGCGACCGAAATGCGGCGCACGACAGTTGCACCAGCAGCAGCCTCGGCCACGTTAATCAGCGCCATCGGAGCTGATGCCGCCCAACCCATGCCATACAATCCCGTCGCCAGAAGGCTGGCGATTGCGCAGGTGATGAGCCAAGGCCCCCAGCGATGTTCGGGAATGACCACCAATCTGCCGGCCAATTGCGCACCAGCAACCCACACCATGGCAACCCCGCCCGTGAACCGCGCGAAGCTTACCGTGAGCGCGGCCAACACGAAAAAGACAAGGCCGACGCCGATAGGGCTGGAGAGAAAACGGGAAAAGCGCATGGTACCCTTGTGATTGCGGACGGTTAATATTCTGCATTATAAACAGCAGGATATTGCGGGATCTGCGGTTTGGGAAAAGATATCCGGGGGACTGCAAATCCCCGCTGGACCCCGCGCTTCAAAAGGCCTGCTTTGCCCGATTTTGCTGCGCGGGTGCGCCTATGGCGTGTTTTGCCCACGACCTTGCGCAGCTTGCGCTTGCTATCCGCAACAAAGGTCGCCATTTGGGCGCCAGAAGTTGGCCGGTGCCTTCGCACCCACGCGAGTCCACGAGGACCCATGA